>JBBPZT010000092.1:0-10020 GCA_038198625.1 Rubrobacterales bacterium | reverse complement strand
GCGCCGAGCTGCTGCACCACCTGGAGGTCGCTCATCTCTGACCATAGCTCCTGGACCTTCCCGTTGGAGATCCGGAAGATCAGGATGCCGCTCTCTACGACCCGCTGGTCTCGCGCCGGTATGTCGAGCAGCCCGCCCTTGTAGGTCGTTCGTCCCGAGTACCGGGCCACGACCTTGTCTCCCTCCTCTATGATGTCGTGGATGGTCCACTCGGCATCGGTGAAGGATGCGAGATCCAGCGGAGCCAATCCTTGAAGCGCTCGTTGCCCTGGTAACCTTCTGCGTCGCCTTGCCCGTACAGCATCACGTCCCAGGCCAACAGGTCATCTACGGTGGAGAGGTCTCCGCGCGTGAAAAGATCCTCGAACCAACGCTCTACTATGCGGGTGTGACTACCCATCACGGAACCTTCTCAAAAACGTTTACTCCGAGGTACGGACGCCCCGGACTTGTTTCTCGAACTTGCCGGAGAGTACGGTCGCGGCTTGTATGACCGGGCTAAGGGTCGGGCCAAAGGGTGGGGCGTAGGCGAGGTCTATGTTGACGAGGTCCGGGTAGGAGAGGCCGCCCCAGATCGCCGTGGCGCAGACATCCACCAGCCTGTCCGCGCCGCCTCCGACCGTCTCGGCGCCCAGGATGCATCCTGTTTCAGCATCGGAGATCAACTTCAGCAGGACGTTCTCCACGCCGGGGAAGTAGCCGGCCCGGTTCTGCGCCTCGACGATGGCGCTCACCACCTCGAAGCCGGCGTCTTCGGCTTCCTGTTCGGAGAGGCCGGTCTTTGCCACGCCGAGGTCGAAGACCTTAAAGATGCCGGTCCCGAGCACGCCCGGAAACTCCAGCGTGTCCTCCCCGGAGGCCGCGTTGGTGCCCGCGACGCGTCCCATCTGGTTGGCGGTGTCACCGAGCGGGACCCAGTCGGCCTCGCCGCTCACCAGGTTGGTAGACTCCACGCAATCCCCGGCGGCCCACACGTCGGGCACGTTGGTCCTCATGTGTTTGTCTACCCGGATGGCTCCCGTGGAGCCGAGCTCGACGCCGGCTCTTTCGGCCAGGTCCACGCGTGGCTTCACCCCAACCCCCATGATGACGAGATCCGCCTCGACTTCCCGCCCACCGAACCGGACGCTTCGTACCCTATCCTCGCCGGCGAAGCCTTCGACCTGCTCTCCGGTAAAGACGTTGACGCCCTTCTCTTTGAGGTGCTCTTCCACTTTCCCGGCGACCTCTTTGCCGTAGGCTAGCGCGACCCGGTCAGCGCCTTCCACCAGGGAGACTTCCAGCCCGAGGTGGCAGAGGTTCTCTGCGACTTCCAGCCCGATGTATCCGCCCCCGACCACGACCGCTTTCCTCGGAGAATGCTCTTCCATGTACCCGTGGATGCGGTCGTAGTCCGTCAGGAAACGGAGCTCGAAGACACCACTCAGGTCCGCACCGGGGATGGGTGGGACGATGGCCCGGGCGCCGGTCGAGAAGATCAGACGATCGTAGTGGTCCTCGAAGACTTCATCCGTGAGGAGGTTCCGAACCGAGAGTGTCCTGGTCGCGGTGTCTATTCCCTCGACCCGGTGGCGGGTTAGGACTTCGATGTCCTTCTCCGCGAATTTCTCCGGGGTGCGGGCTATGAGCCGATCCCGTTTGTTGACGACGCCGGCAATTATGTATGGCAGGCCGCACTCGGAGATCGAGATCTCCGGCTCCTCCTGGTACAGAGAGATCTCCATCTCCGGGTTTACCCTCCGGGCGCGGGACGCAGCCTTGGTCCCGGCCGCAACCCCACCAACTATCACCAAACGCATAATATGACCCGACCCCTTCCATAACGGACTCTTCCACATGACAGTTTACAGGCGAACCGTCAAGAAGAGTACGTTACCTATTTACCGCGCCGTGAAGGGTTACCGGAACCGAGAAGCCCCCGGTCTCGAAACCGGGGGCTCGTCTTTTGAGAAGTCTTGTTTCTGGTTAGGAGCGGGCGGCCTGGAAGCGCCGGTCTGCCTCCTGCCAATTGACCACACCCCAGAAAGCGTTTATGTACTCGGGACGGCGGTTCTGATACTTGAGGTAGTAGGCGTGCTCCCAGCAGTCCAATCCCAGTACCGGCAGCTTGCCCTCCATCAAGGGAGAGTCCTGGTTCGGGGTGTTCTGGATGGTCAGCGAGCCGTCGGGCGCGGCTATCAGCCAGCACCAGCCCGAGCCGAACAACGCCCCGGGCGCGGCGGACGCGGCGAACTGCTCTTTGAACTGGTCGAAGGAACCGAAAGAAGCGTCTATCGCAGTCGCCAGGTCTCCGGCCGGTTCGCCTCCGCCCTCGCCGCTGGGACCCATTATCTGCCAGAACATGGTGTGGTTGGAGTGCCCGCCACCGTTGTTGCGGATCGCCGTGCGGATGTCCTCGGGCACGCTGTTTATGTTAGCGAGAAGCTCCTCGACGTTACCAGGGTCGGCCTCGGGATGCTTCTCGAGGGCGGCGTTCAGGTTTGTGACGTAGGTATTGTGGTGCTTCTCGTGGTGGAGGTGCATAGTCTCTTCATCTATGTACGGCTCCAGCGCACTGTAATCGTACGGCAGCTTTGGTAGATCATAGGCCATTTTCTTTGTCCTCCTATGTTCGCTTTCTTCTTCACACTAGCATACCCTGTAGGCTGGGATTTCTAACATTGCGGGCGAACACGCGTCTCTGCTCCCAATATTCTGGGGCGGGGAGTCCGGAGTATGTAGAATACCAGTAGTGAAGCGTACACTCTCAGGGATTCACGGCATGGATGGGCGGGCTGACCGGAGTGGGTCGCGGCTCCTGGTCGAACGCGCCGTCACCGACAGCGGCGTGGGCATCACCATTACCGACCCGAACCTTCCAGACAACCCCATCGTCTACGTAAACCCCGCTTTCGAGAGGATGACCGGATACACGGCCGACGAAGTGCTGGGCCGCAACTGCCGCTTCTTGCAAGAGACGGAAGATAATTGGGAGCAGCTCGAAGAGTTGCGGAAGTCCATCCGGGAGAAACGGGAGTGCCGGGTCGTGATCCAGAACCGTCGCAAAGACGGCGCCTCGTTCTGGAACGAGGTTCACGTTTCGCCCGTGAGAGACGAAGAGGGGCGTCTGGTCAACTTTATCGGTATACAGCGGGACGTCACCTGGAGCAAGCAGGCGGAAGAAGAACGGGACGTGGCGCTGGCGCGCGAGCGGGCGGCGCGGGCGGAGGCGGAGTCAGCCCGCTCGCGGCTGACGCTTCTCGCTGCTTCGGGGCAGGTCCTCTCGTCTTCCCTCGACTATTCCGCCACGTTGCGGGAGATCCCTCATATCTTCGTACCCGGGCTGGCCGGCTGCTGCTTTCTGGAGGTGGAAGAGGAGGATGGGAGCGTAAGCCGGGCCGCCGAAGCGCACGCGCCAGGAACGGAACCCGGGTTTCTACGCGGACTCGGGGAGTGCCGCGTCTTCAGAGAGGCTGCGGGTGAGGCGGAGAAGGTTTTCGCGAGCGGCCGGTCCGTTCTCGTCCCGGAGGCGCAGGATACTTCTGGGAGAGGCGAACCTTACTCGTACATATGCGTCCCATTGATCGCCCGCGGACGGACCCTCGGCGTTATCGGTCTCATCTCTTCCACGAAGGACCGCCGCTACCGTCCGGAAGACCTCGCCTTCGCGGAGGACCTCGCCCACCGCTGCGCCCTGGCGATAGATAATGCCCGACTCTACGGCGAGCGAAGCTACATCGCCCATACGCTTCAACAGAGCCTCCTGCCTCATCTGCCGGAGATACCGGGCATCGAGGTCGGGGACGTGTACCGGCCTGTGGGGGAGGCGAACGAGGTTGGCGGCGACTTCTACGACCTGTTGCCACCCCGTGGTGAGGGGGGAGGTTGGATCGCGGTGATGGGAGACGTCTGCGGTAGCGGGGCCGTCGCGGCGGCTATAACGGCGCTCGTCCGCTACACCATACGGGCGGTAGCCCCGCTGGAGAGCAAACCATCCAGCATACTCTCCGACCTCAACGAGGCCATGATCCGCCAGCTCCCCAGCCACCAGTTCTGCACCGCTGCCTGCATCCGTCTCGAACCAGAAGAAACCGGCGTTGGTATTTCCCTCTCGTGCGGCGGCCATCCGGAGCCGCTCCTCCTGCGCGCCGATGGCTCTATGGAAGAGCTTAGCTGCCCGAGCAAAGCTCTCGGCGTGTTCGACGATGCCGAGTTCAGCGACCAGACGGCGAAACTGCAAGCCGGAGACGCCATCGTCCTCTATACGGACGGTGTCACCGAGGCCCGCTCACCGGACGGCTCTTTCTTCGGAGATGAGAAGCTACACGCGCTCCTTCGCTCCTGCGCCGGTCTGACCGCCTCCGCCATCGCGCGGAAGATAGAAGAGGAGATCTCCGAGTTTCAGAACGGCCACCCGCACGATGACCTCGCCATCCTGATCCTACGGGTTCCGGCGGCGGACGCTTAAGGCGTATCCGCTGGGTGGTATTTGTCTATGGTCTTTATTTCGCCGATCCCCGTCTCCTGAAGTGCAGAAGAACGAGCCCCGCGGCTGCCAGCGCGGCGGCGGCGAGTTGGACGGTCCAGATCGCCTGAGGCAACTTGGCCTGTAACAAGAACCCCGCGACCACCGGGCTCGTCCCGTAGGCCACCCCGAAGCAGACACCGAAGAGGGACAGGTAGGTGCCGCGCAGCCGGACCGGCGCGAGGTCCGCCGCCAGGGCCGCCCCGGCCACCTCCAAGACCATTTCCGCCAGGGTGAAGAACCCGGCGAAGGCGACGAGTATCCCTATGAAGGAGTGGGTAAGGAGGAGTGTGGCCGAAGAGGCGGCGAACAGCCCGCTCCCGATCAGGAGCGCCCAGACCTTCGAGCCCCGGTCTATGAGATAGGAGACCGGAAGCTGCAAAGCTATAACCATCAGCCCGTTGGCCCCGAGGAACAATCCTATCCTCGCATCCGGGACGCCGACGAAGTTCTTGGCGTAGATCGGGAGCGCCTGCCAGTCCTGCGTAAACACGTAGTACAGGAGCACCCCCGCCCCGAGCAGAACCACGAAAGAACGATCCCCGAGAGCGGCCCGCACCCCGCCACCCCATAGCCCTACAGGTTGCTCCCTTAGCGCCGGTAAGGATTCTTTTACGGCGAGCGCACGGCCAGCACTACCAGCGCCGTCAAGATGGCGGTGGCCGTGAACAGCGTCCGGTACACTACGCCCGAGCTTCCGGCGGAGGCGGCGATGAGGCCAGCCGACATCGGACCCAGCGCCCACCCGGCATTCCCCCCGACCCGCACCAGCCCGTAGGCCCGCGACCGCCTGCCGGAAGGTGTCACGTCGGCGACCATCGCGTTGCGAGCGGCGTCGAACATAGCCGAACCCGCCAACCCCATGCCAACAGAGACCGCGAGATACCCGCCGAAGCCGACGACGTGGGCGAAACCCAGGAAAGCAGCCGCGCTGCCGGAGAGAGCCGAGCATCAGCGGCTTGCGCCCGTAACGGTCGGCTAGCGGCCCGGAGACGACGCCGGAGAGCACGCTCGCCGCCGCCAGGGCTCCGAGTCCCGCCCCGACCAGGGTGAGCGGTATGCCGACGACGTTGTGGAAGTAGATCGTCGAGAAAGGGTAGTAGAGTCCTTGTCCGAACCGGAAGACGAGCATCGCCCCCACCAGCAACCACACCCGCCGATCAAACCCGGAAAAGACCTTCCTCACCCGGACGAGCCTACCGGTTTCCGCATCTCTGGAGATTTCCTTCACGGCCCTAGATACTACCCGGCATCTTACCCGGCGGTTACCAACCCGCGGCGGGTGAGAAGCGAGAGTTCTGATCCCCCGATATTTGAGTACTCTCGGTGTGGCAAAAACTACCCGTCGAACGAAAGGCGCCCCGTTTGGGGCGCCCTCGGTGGCACTTGGATATGGCTTTCGGTTAGTCCAGGGCCGTCATGACGTGCTTTATACGGGTGTAATCCTCGAAGCCGTACATGGAGAGGTCCTTGCCGTGGCCGGAGTGTTTGAAGCCGCCGTGGGGCATCTCGGCGGCGAGGGGGATGTGCGTGTTGATCCAGACGCACCCGAAGTCCAGCCTCCGGCTTACCCGCATCGCCCGACCGTGATCTTTTGTGAACACGCTGGAGGCGAGCCCGTACTTGACGCCGTTGGCCCAGCGCACCGCCTCGTCCTCGTCGGAAAACGGCTGTACGGTGATGACGGGACCGAAGATCTCGTTCTGCGAAGCCTCGTCATCCTGACGCAACCCGGAGACGACGGTGGGGGAGTAGAAGAAGCCCGAGCCGTTACCCGCTTTCTGCCCGCCGGCAAGGACCTCGGCGTGGCCGGGGAGCCGCTCGACCATGCCGGAGACGTGCTCTAACTGCGTCGGGTTGTTTAGCGGTCCGTAGAGGACGTCTTCGTCATCGGGGGCTCCGGTTTTGGTTGCCTTCGCCTGCTCGGTGAGGGCGGCGACGAAGTCGTCGTAGGCTCCGGGGGCGGCGAGCACGCGGGTGGCGGCGGTGCAGTCCTGTCCGGCGTTGAAGTAACCGCCGACCGCTATGGCCTCGGCCGCCGCTTCGATGTCTGCGTCGTCGAAGACTATGACCGGGGCCTTGCCGCCTAGTTCCAGATGGGTCCGCTTGAGGTCGTGCGCGGCCGCCTCGGCGACCTGCATCCCGGCCCGGACGGAGCCGGTTATGGAGACCATCTGGGGTGTTGGGTGCTCGACGAGTAGCCGGCCGGTGTCACGGTCGCCGCAGACGACGTTGAAGACGCCTTCGGGGAGGAACTCGGCGGCGATCTCCGCGAGCATCACGGTCGTGACCGGCGTGGTGTCGGATGGTTTGAGGACGACGGTGTTGCCGGCGGCTATCGCCGGGGCGAACTTCCAGACGGCCATCATCATCGGGTAGTTCCAGGGCGTCACCTGGGCGCAGACGCCGACCGGCTCGCGGCGGATGAAAGAGGTGTAGCCTTCCAGGTATTCCCCGGCGGACTTGCCTTCGAGGCAGCGGGCGGCGCCGGCGAAAAAGCGGATCTGGTCCACCATCGCCGGGATCTCCTCTTCCATCGTCAGGCCGATGGGCTTACCGGTGTTCTCCGACTCGGCCCGCACTATCTCCTCCGCCCGCTCCTCTATGGCGTCGGCGATCCTGAACAGGGCGAGTTGTCTCTCGGAGGGCGTCGTGTAGCGCCACGACTCGAACGCCTTCTCCGCCGCCTCGAACGCCCGGTCCAGGTCTGCTTTGCGCGAGGCCGGGGCGGTGGCGAACGCCTCGCCCGTGGAGGGGTTGATCAGATCGTAACTCTCCCCGTCGGCGGTGTCTACGTGCTCCCCGCCGACGAAGTTCCTGGTGCGCTTTATCTCCGTCTCCATCTTTCTCTCCTTTCTCCGCGCCGGGCAGGTCGTCCCGGCGCGTCTCTACTGTACGAACATTCTTGCTACTTCGCCGCGTCTCCTCCGCGTCCCGGGATGGCGTCTCCCGCCGGGACGGTTCCTCGCTCGGCCATCCTGCCTATTCCCAGGTACACCAGGCCGACCACGAGCACGATGCCGGTGCCGAGCAGCACACTGTAGTTGACGTACCAGGGCGTGCCCGGCGTCCTCGGGTAGGCGAGGTTAATAGCGCCCGCCACACCGTAGACGAACGCCGCGACGTTCACCATCAGGCCCCAGCGACCGAGCGTCCATTTCCCGGCTGGGATCCAGCCGCGCAGCCTTGCTACCAGGGCTGCGAACACGACCAGTTGGAAGGCGACGTAGATCGCAAGTACCGCGAAGGAGACGATGTACGTAAGGGCGTTCGGGGAAAAACCAAACGCCAGGACCACCAGGACCGGGATAACCGCAGCGGCGACTGTCGCTCCCGGCGGGATGTGTAGGCGCTCTGAGAAGTTTCCGAGGAAGTTGCTGCCGGCGATCATGCGGTCGCGGGCGTAAGAGTAGATCATGCGGCTCGCCGCCGCCTGGAGGCTCAACGTACACGAGAGAAAGGCGATCAAGGCGATGATCAGCGCTATCTTGGAGCCGACCACGCCGAAGGTCCCGTTCAGGATCGTCCCGATCGGGTCCGCGTCCTTGCCGGAGACGACGGCGGCCATGTCCGGAACCGCCAGCGTAAAGCCGATCAGGCTCAGGATCGCCATGGACCCGCCGACGAGAATCGTGAGTTGCATCGCGCGGGGCACATCCCGGCTGGCGTTCGGGACTTCCTCAGCCAGATCGCCGCAAGCCTCGAACCCGAAGAACAGGAAGAGCGCTCCCAGTCCCGCCGCGAGAAACGGTCCGAGGTAGCCGCCGCTTCCCTGCGTCCCGAAGGTGTCGAACATCACGCCGAAAGAGTTGTGGCGGGCGAAGAGGATCAGGTACAGCCCGATGCCCGCAACACCGATGATTTCCGCCGCGAACCCCGCCGTGACGGCGCGTGAGAGGTTCTTGGTGCCACTGAAGTTGATCCCGGCGGCGATGGCGAGCAGGACTAACGCGACCACGATGTCCCAGCCGGGACTCGCCTGAACCCCGAAGAGCGAGGCGGCGAACTGGCCGGCCCCGTACGCTACCCCGGCGATGGTCACGAGCAGCGCCCACGCGTACATCCAACCCGTCACCCAGGCGTAGCGCCTGCCCCACAACCGCATCGCCCATGGGTAGGGACCTCCGGCGATGGGGTACTGGGAGACCACCTCCGCCAGTACCAGCGCCACCATGAGCTGGCCGGCCATGGCGATCAGGTACGTCCAGACTGCCGCCGGTCCGCCCGTGGCGAGCACGAAAGCGTAGAGCGTATACACGCCCACGAGCGGCGAGAGGTAGGTAAAGCCGAGCGAGAAGTTCGCGCTCAAGCTCATCGTCCGGGAGAAGAGCGACTTGTACCCTAGCGCCTCTAGCTGGCGGGCGTCCTCATCCATCTCCGGCTCGCCGGAAGCCTTATACCTGCCGTCGGGGTCACCACCCCGCGAAGACGCATCATCCATAATACCCCCTACCTCCAGCTTCCCGGATGGTTACAGTTTCCTTCCACCTCTACAGTAACCGGCATGCTAGCCGGGCCGGTATCCCGTGTCAAGCGCGTCTGGAGCGCGGTTTCCCGGTTGGGGATTCGTCTTTCCGGCTCGCATGGTGGTTCTCGGATCGGTGAGGACTTCACGGGCGCAGTTGCGGCCCGGCGCTCCGTAGACCGCGCCGCCCGGCCAGGCGCCCGCGCCGCACAGGTAGAGGTTCTCGATGGGGGTGCGGTAACCGGAAAATCCTGGAACGGGACGGTTGTTGAACATCCCTTCCGGCAGGATCTCACCGTGAAAGATGTTGCCGCCGGTTATCCCGATCCTCTCCTCGATATCCGGTGGTCCGAGGACTTCCACGTGCTCGATCAGGCCCGGTAAATTCGGGGCGTACTCCGCGAATGTATCTACGATGTTTGCCCCGATCTCCTGCTTACGCCTCTCCCAGGCGCCTTCGGCCAGGTCGTAGGGCGCGTATTGGCAGAACAGGCTCATCGTGTGCTTGCCGGGAGGCGCGAGCCCTTCTTCCGTGGCGCTCTGGATATAGCCTTCCATGAACGGTCTCTCCGACGGATGGCCGCGTTCGCAGTCCTCCCACGCCCGCTGCAGGTAATCTACCGACGGGTTGATAATGATGGCCCCGGTGTGTTGCGGACCGATCTCCCGGCCAGGCAGCGCGGTGAACTCCGGCAGTCCTCCGAGCCCCAGCAGTACCTTCACGACCGAGCCTTTTACCCGCAGAAGCTTCACGCCTTCGACCAGATCCACCGGCAAGTGTTCCTCTCCGACCATGTCCAGATAGGTGCGGTGGGGGTCGGCGTTGGAGAGGACGACATCTGATTCGAAGTACCGGCCGTCGTGGAGGTGTACGCCGCGGGCGGCGCCGCTTCGCACCTCGATCTCCGCGACCTCCGCGCCGGTCAGGATCTCCGCGCCGTGCTCCCGCGCCGAGGAGGCGATGGCCTGGGCGACAGCTCCCATACCGCCGCGCACGAAGCCCCAGGCTCCTTGATGACCTTCGAGTTTGCCGATGATGTGGTGGAACTTG
>JBBPZT010000091.1:0-5279 GCA_038198625.1 Rubrobacterales bacterium | reverse complement strand
TGGCGAAGACTTTCTCGGACGTCCGGCTCTACGAGGCGTCCCAGAAACTGGCCTGGATCGGCCAGTGGCCGCTGGCGCGCAGCGGCGCCATCCACCGTCTCCCCGGCAGACTCGCCGGCTGGACCTCCGTGCGGGACCTGAAACCTGTCCCGGAGCAGAGCTTCCGCCAGTGGTGGAAGTCGAACCGGGAGAAGAGCTAGTGGCGACTGCCAAAGAAGAGATACTCTGGCGCATAAGACACGCCACCCGAGACGTGCCCAAAGACGAGTGTCCCGAAGACATCCCCGTGGAGCGCGGCTACCGTAAGAAGAGCGACTCCTCCCGCGAAGAAGTGGTGAAACGCTTCGCCGAGAACGTCGCCGAGTACCAGGCAACCGTCCGCGTCGTAGACGAAGATGGGCTACCGGATGCTATAGCCGCCGCGTGCGAAGGGCGCGGCGTGAAGCGGCTCGTCATACCGCCGGCCTTGCCGGAAGCCTGGAGGCCCGAAGAGGTGGAACTCTTGCGCGACGCGGCCCGCCCCACCCTGACCGATGAAGAGCTGGACAATAGCGACGGCGTCCTGACCGGCTGCTCCCTTGGTATCGCCCAGACGGGCACCATCGTGCTCGACGCAGGGCCCGCCCAGGGACGCCGCGCCCTGACCCTCCTGCCCGACTACCACCTGTGCGTCGTCATGGAGGAGCAAATAGTGGACCTCGTCCCCGAAGCCTTCGCGAAGCTCGCCGAAACGGTCAGAGAAGAAGGTAGGGCCGTAACGTTCATCTCCGGTCCTTCGGCCACCTCCGACATAGAGCTAAACCGGGTGGAGGGAGTACACGGCCCCAGGAACCTGGAAGTGCTGGTCGTCCGGGAGACATCCACACCCGACTCGTAGCGGCATGAAGGCTCCAGGTGCGGTGAGGCGCTTCGAGAGTAGCTACTGGCGGTCCGTGGCGCCGGCGTTGCGGGCTTGCGAGGGTTGTTCGGGCTGCATCTGGTGGGAACGTACGAGCCTGGCCTGGACTATGATGCGTTTGGTGTACGTGGGCAGCGTGCAGGACTGGAGGCTGACGATATTTTTGCCTCTTATAGAGTTCATCACCCCAAGGTCGCTCGGCGGCACGATCATCTTGCGGAACACCCTGTAGATATACCGCCTGTTTTTAGAGTCTCTCAGTACCACCACGTCGTTCTTACTCATCTTGTTCAGGTCGTAGAAGACGAGGAAGCTGCCGGTGTTGGGATATCCGAGGCGGTGTCCCACTATGTAGACGTTCGCCTGTTTCTGCCAGGGGAGGCCGGTGCCTTTGAGGCGTATGACGCTCGCGTCGAGCTGACGCTCGTCGTTGGAGGAAGCCGTGAAGACGGGCACATTCTTTACCCGCTTCATCTTCGGGACCGTAAGCCTCAATAGATCGCTTTTCGAAGATTGGGCGACTGGTTTGTTCGCCTGCACGGACTTTCCGGCGACCTGAACGCTCACGAAGATCAGGGCGAAGGCGATCAGAAAGAGGCCGGAAGCGACCAGGGCCAGGTTTCTAAAGCTCAAATTCCGTATCCTCTCCCGGAGACGCTCGCGAAGCACTACGACTTGATCACTTATGATACCGCCCGTGGGCGACAAGGCAACGGAGGCGCCAGTGTAGTAGCTAGAGCCTCGGTCGGCTAGCGGCGTCGGCGGGGGTCGAAGGCGTCGCGCAGGCCGTCTCCGATGAAGTTCACCGAGAGGACGGAGAGGGCGATGGCGATGCCGGGATAGAGGATGGCGTGCTGCCCGGTGACAAAAACCCCGAAGCCAGAGTTGAAGGCGTCGGTTAACATAGCGCCCCACTCAGGCGTCGGCGCCTGGGCCCCGAGGCCCAGGAATGATAGGGCGGCGATATCCAGGATAGCGGTGGCGAGGGTAAGAGTGGATTGCACGATCAGGGGGGCCAGGCTGTTCGGGAAGATGGTCGAGAAGACGATCCGAAAGTTCGAGGCGCCAAGCGCCCGCTCTGCTTCGACGTAGTCGCGTTCCCGGACGCTTATGACCGCCGAGCGGACGACGCGCGCGATCTGTGGCACGTATACGATGCCGACCGCGAGCATGGCATTTGCGAGCCCCTGGCCGAGGATGGTGACGACTACTATAGCCAGCAGGATGCTCGGAAAAGCCAGGAGCACGTCCATCAGGCGCATCAAGACCGCGTCTATCCAACGGCCGAAGTAGCCGGCCGTCAGCCCGACCATCGTCCCGAAGACAGTCGAGAAAGTAACCGCCGCGAGCCCCGCCGTCAGGGAGATACGCGCCCCGTAGATTATCCGGGAGAGGATGTCCCGTCCCAGTTCGTCCTGGCCGAGGGGATGAGCCGGGCTAGAGCCCGCGAACTTATCCAGCAGGTTCTGCTGCTGCGGTCCGTAGGGGGCTATAAGGGGGGCGAAGATGGCCGCGAAGACGAAGACAGCCATGACGACCAGCCCGAAGACCGCCAACCGGTTGCCGAAGAAGGCTCGCCGGAAGTCCGTGCTCCGGCTGCGGGCTTCCACCCCGCCGGGGACGGCGGTCGCGTCTTTGGCCTGGATAGCCATCCTAGTACCTCACCCTCGGGTCGAGGATCGCGTAGAGGATGTCGACGAGCAGGTTGAGCAGGACGAAGAAGAAAGCCCCGTAGAGGACTACGCCCTGGATCATGGCGTAGTCCCGGCGGTTGACCGACTGGAAGGCTATCTGCCCTATCCCCGGCCAGGAGAAAATAGTCTCCGTGATAATAGCCCCGCCCATGAGGAGGCCCACTTGCAACCCTATAACGGTGATCGTCGGGAGCATGGCGTTGCGCAGGGCGTGCTTGAAGATAACCCGCCGCGGGATCACACCCTTCGCCCGCGCGGTCCGCACGTAATCTTCCCCCATCACCTCCAGCATGCTGCTGCGCGTCATCCGCATCACCACCGCCATCGGTATCGTCCCGAGAGCCGCCGCCGGCATCAGGAGGTGCAAGAACCCGTCCCGGAAGGCCTCGAAGTCCCCGGCGAGCAGTGAATCCACCAGAACGAGGCCCGTCACCTGCGGGATCGAGGTTCCGCTGCCGAGCCGTCCGGGGAACGGCAGGATGTCCAGGTTCACGCCGAAGATGACTATCAGGATCATCGCCAGCCAGAAGATTGGCATGCTCACCCCCGTGAGGGTAAACACCGAGGTGATCTTATCTAGTATCGAATACTGTTTTACCGCCGCGACGACCCCGACCGGAACACCGACGGCTACCGCGACGATCATGGCGAACAGCGTCAACTCCAGCGTGGCCGGGAACCTGGCGGCGAGCTCGGCCGTAACCGGACGCCCGGTCACTATTGAGTCACCGAGGTCTCCTTTCACGGCGTCCTTCAAGAAGATGCCGTACTGGGTTACGGGGTTCTTGTCCAGGCCCATGTTCGTCCGGAGCTTCTGCACCTGCTGCGGGGTCGCGTTCTGGCCCAGGAGTATCTGCGCCGGGTCACCGGGGATCGCCCGGACCATAAAAAAGACGAGAATCGAAACCCCGAGCAACACCGGTATGATCTGCAACACCCTGCGTCCTACGTATTGTGCCAGTTCCCGAACCTCCTCGGAAAGAGCGGGAGCGAACCGTGGACCCTCGGGTCCGCTCCCTACTCGTCACTTCTACACTCGCCTCAGCCTTGCTTCAGCCGGAAAGAGAGACGCTGTTGAGCGACTCGCTGCCGGTCGGGCTCGGCTGGTAATTCTTCACGCTGTTCTGGGCGCCGATGGGAGGCTTGGCGTAGGCGATTGGAACCCACGGGGCATCCTTGTGCATGATCTCCTGCGCCTTGTAGTAAGCCTGCCGGCGCTCGCTGTCCACGACGGTAGACTGGCCTTTCTGGAGCAGGCTGTCCACCTCCGGGTTCTTGTAGTAGGCAACGTTCAGGGCGTTCTTTGGAGTGGCGCTGGCACTGGCGAGGTTTACATTGAGGAAGTTGTCCGGGTCGCCGTTGTCCCCGGTCCACCCGAGGAGACACATGTCGTGTTCGCCCTGTCCGGTCTTGTCCAGGTACGTCCCCCACTCGAAGGTGACCAGTTTCGGGTTGATGCCCACTTTTTGCAAATCGCTCTGCATGACCTGCGCGATTCCCTTGCCGTCCGGCATGTACGGCCGAGGAATCGGCATGTACCACAACGAAGGCTTGAAACCCTTCTTCACACCAGCTTCCTTGAGGAGTTTCTTTGCCCCTTTCGGGTCGTATTTGTAAGGCTTTACGCTCTCGTTGAAGTACGAGACGGCGGGCGGCATGTAGTTCGAGGCGACCGTGGCGGTGTCCCCGAAGAAAGCCTGCACCAGCTTTGGCATGTTGATCGCCATGTTGATCGCCTGCCGCACCTTGGCATTGTCGAAAGGCTTTTTCTGGGTGTTCATCGCAAGATACCCGACGTCGAGCGCCGGCCTAAGTATCACCTTGATACCGCCCCGCTTCTTGAGCGTCGGGACGTCGTCCGGGTTGAGCCCGTCGGAGATGTTTAGCTGCCCGCCCGAGAGGGCCGCCACCCTTGAAGTGTTGTCCGGGATGGACTTGATGACGAGCTTGTCCACCTTTGGACCGCTTCCACCCTCCGAAGCGGAGAGGCTCTTGCCCCACCAGTCCTTGTTCGCCTTCAGGTCTACCTCGGAACCCCGGTTCCAACTGTCAAACTTGAAAGGACCGGTCCCGATGGGCTTCTGCCAGAAGTTCTTGACGTCTTTCTTTATGGCGGTGGGAGAACCGATGCTGAACTGCTTCATGGCTATGTTCTTCAGGAAAGGTCCCTGGGGCTTCTTGAGGGTAAAGCGGACCGTGTTTGGGTCCACCACTTTTACGCTCGTTATTATAGACTTGTCGTCGAAGCCTCCGAACTGCGAGCTGTAGTAAGCGAAGTCCGAGCTCTGGCCGCCACCGCCCTTGTGGTAAGGGTTCTTGGTGTTGATCCAACGCTCGAAGTTGAAGACGACCGCCTCGGCGTTGAAGTCGGTCCCGTCGTGGAACTTGACGCCCTTGCGAAGCTTGAAAGTGTACTGCTTCCCGTCGTTCTCGGCTTTCGGAACCTCCGTGGCGAGCGCCGGTATTACGTCCGTGGTACCCGGCTTGAAGGTCAACAGCGCGTCGAAGACCTGGGTCGTGACCCGGAAAGACTCGCCGTCGGTGGCGTTGATCGGGTCCAGCGAAACCGAGTCAGCCCCACGACCGTAGGACAGGACGTTACCGCCGCCCCCGGAGCCGCCGCTCCCACCGCCCTGGCCTCCCTGTATGTTTCCCCCGCCACCGCAACCGGCGACCCCGAGCAAGGC
>JBBPZT010000090.1:0-2824 GCA_038198625.1 Rubrobacterales bacterium | reverse complement strand
GAGGCCGCTCGTCACCGTGACCGCGGCGTGCTCGGGGTCGCGGCCCGTGGCGAAAGCATTCGTGGCGGTGTCGTCGATTATGTAGACCTTGGGCATCGGCAGCCCGGCGGCTATAGCCATCTCCTCCGTCACGTTGAAGAGGACGGGAGCGTCCTCGTGTTTTATCTCGCGGGCGCGGGAGGCGGCCAGCATGATCCCGGCCCCGCCGTAGTAGCTTATGAGACCGGAGATGGTTCCGACGATGACGGCGAGCGCCAGGCCGAAGAGGGCGCCGACGGGGTCTCCGACCCAGGCGTAGGCGATTACGTACCCGAAGACCATGACGAAGGCCAGAAAGACGACGATCAGGAACAGGCTGTTGCGCCTGTTCTTCGCGATGCGGTCCTTGAAAGTGCCCTGTTCCATCCGTCGAACCTTCTAGAGTCGTCTAGTCGTAGGAGACGGTCACGGACTCGCGCTCGGGGCCCGCTGCCTCGAAGTACTCCCGCTCGGTGAAGCCCATCGGACGTGCGAAGATGACAGCGGGAAAGCTCTGGACCTTCGTGTTGTAGCTGCCGACCGAGTCGTTGTAGTGCTGTCTCGCGAAGGAGATCTTGTTCTCCGTCGAGGAGAGTTCCTCCTGGAAATCGAGCATGACCGTGTTCGATTTTAGGTCCGGGTAGTTCTCGGCCACCGCGAACAGGTTGCCGATGGCCCCGGAGAGTCGGGCTTCGGATTGGGCCTGCTGGCCCGGAGACTGGGGCTGCATCGCCTGGGAGCGCGCCCGCGTTATCTCGCCGAGAACGTCCTGCTCCTGGCGGAAGTATCGCTTCACGCCTTCGAGGAGGTTCGGGATCAGGTCGTACCGGCGCTTTAGCTGCACGTCTATCTGCCGGTAAGCCTCCTCCACGTCGTTGCGCCGCCGCACGAGACCGTTATAGGTCGCGACAGCGTAGACCACGAGGATGATCAGGACCACTACCACCACGATAACCAGGACGGTGCCCATTTCGTAAAACCTCCACAATCATGCTAGTCAGACGTTTTGTTCCCTTGATTATATCCTTGCCGGAGCAATCTAGAGGCGGGGACCTTACGGTACGGGCGAAGGCTCGATAAACTCGACCCGATTGCCGAACGGATCTTCCCCGTAGAACCTCCGCCTCGGGGCCAACGCCTCGTCCCACTCCACGGCGTAACCTTTGTCCCTCATGAGCCTCGCCAGATCATCGAGCGAAGCGACAATGAAGGCGGGATGCGCCTTTTCATCCGGCTGGAAGGGCTCTTCGACCCCGAGGTGCAATCCGAGTCCATCCGGCAGCGAGAACCACACGCCTCCCCTCCCGGACAGCGTGGCGGGTTTCGCGAGCTCCGTCAGCCCAAGCGTCTCCGCATAGTATTCTCTGGCTTCCCGCTCCCGCCCACGAGGCATCGCGAGTTGGACGTGGTCGAGGCCTTTGATCACGTTGAACTACCTTCGCGTATGTTCTATCGGGATGTCGGAGTCGGATCCGGAAAGCAGATCGGCTACTATCAGCTTTCGGCCCGTTCGCGCAGGCCCCAACGGTCGAGCACGACGATGGACCCTTTGCCGCGAGGCTCTATCAGGCCCTCGCGCTGGTAGTCGCCCATCGCCTTGGAAACGGCCTCGCGGGTAGAGGCGATCATGCCGGCGAGCGTCCGGTGCGGGAGCTTCAAGTCGATGACCATGCCTTCTTCCTCCTCCACGCCGAACCTCTCCGCCAGGCTCACCAACAACATGGCGAGGCGACTAGACACTTCCCTCGGTAGGAGGATGCTAGCGAACTCCTCGGCGAGCCTCATCCTCTCCGAGAGCGACGAGAAGAGCGCCAGCGACACTTCCGGGTCGTGCCGCACGAGCCACGTCAGGGCGGACTTACGCACCCCGACCACCCTGCATTCGGTCATCGCCTCGGCGAAGTCCTCCTGGGTGCCACCCTCTTCGAGATCCGGCTTGCCGAACAGCCCCCCATCCTTCAAGACCCCGGTGGTGGCCTCCTTGTAATCTCCGTAGAGCCTGTAAGTTCTGACCGTGCCCGAGCGCAAGAAGTAGAACTGATCTGCGGCGTCCCCCGGAGAGTAGATGAGATCTCCCGAGGAGTAAACACGGTCCACGGTCCGCAGCCTCGCCGCCTCCAACCGGGTTATAACGAACGCCGAGGGCTCATCCCGTTTGGGCGATTCATTTGCCTCCTGGCGATGCTCGTACCGGGACGTGGAAGGCTTCTTGCCCGAAGATTGGTACACTCCGAAAAGCGCCAGCATGTACAGTGAGATCGACAGAGCCGGTTTCCGGCATACCACGATGGCGCTGGACACGAGCAGACGGTTCAGATACTCTAGCAGACGCTCCACCATCGACCTTCTCTCCATCTCGACATGCCACATCCAAGGGCCTCGCAACCCGCCGCCGGGGAGATCATCTCTCCTGGACCAGGCACCGCCGATCAGACACAGTACTTTCACACACTCACCTTACTAAAGAGAGCTTATCAGCTTGACCAACCGCGCGCTCTCGACCGAGCCTTTGACCATGCGGCTGGTTCCGTCATTCTTGTTCTTCCGGATATGGGCTTCGCCCTAGATTGGCGAGGTGTTCATACGAGTAGGTCCTGTACGAGATAGGGTCCGGTAAGATCCGGGGACCAGGCTAAACGGACGGGAGAAGCTTTGCCGGAATACGATCCTCTCGCGGATTTCTACGACATCGAGTACGTTCATTACTACGATGTCCCCTTCTGGATGTCTCTCGCTGAACGAGAACGCGGTCCCATAGTCGAGTGGGGCGCCGGAACAGGTCGCATCGCGATACCGCTCGCGGCGG
>JBBPZT010000089.1:0-9985 GCA_038198625.1 Rubrobacterales bacterium | reverse complement strand
CCGCTCTGCATGGAGAGGGCGGCGAGCATCCCGGTCAGCGCCACGACCGAGCCGACGGAAAGGTCGATGCCCGCCGTGATGATAACGAAGGTCATGCCCACGGCCGAGATGCCGATAACAGAGGATTGGATCACTATTTGGGCGAAGTTGTTTACTTCGAGGAAGTTCGGCGCTGTTACGGCGAGTATGACACAGAGTAATAGCCAGGCTCCGAGTATGGGACCTATACCGGTGAGGAAGCGCCCGATGGCACCCGAGATTCCGCGGTCTCGGGAGCTCTGACTTGACGCCTGTTCTTTCTGTTCACCGCCCGCAGTATGCTCTTCGGTCACGGCTTCATCCTCTCTCTTCGTCTGCCGACTTGGTACTATCAAATACTGTTCCGGCGGTTGCGTACTCCAGGATCTTCTCCTGGTTCGCCTCCTCGCCCGGGATCTCACCGACCACCCGTCCGCCACGCATGACGACGATACGGTCTGCCATTCCCAGCAGCTCCGGAAACTCGGAACTGACCATTACCACGGCCCCACCTTCCGCCGCTATATCGAGCATGTAATCATAGATCTCCGACTTCGCCCCGACGTCTATACCGCGGGTCGGCTCGTCCAGGAGTACGACAGCCGGCTCGGTGGCCAGTGCCCGCGCTAGGATGACTTTCTGCTGATTGCCACCCGAAAGGCTGCCCGCCGCCTGCCTCAAGGAGGAGGCGCGCACTCCGAATCGCTCCCTGAGTCGGTTTCCGAAAGCCCGGTAACGGCTATCGTCCACGATCCCCATACGGCTTATCCTGTTCAGGACGCTCAAGACCATGTTCTCGTTGATAGTGGCCGAGTGTACGAGCCCCTCGGTACCCCGGTCCTCCGGCACGTAGACTATGCCCGAATTCAGTCCCTCCGCTACCGAGCGGATCCTACGCGCCCCACCCTTGATCAGTATCTCTCCGGCCGCGGCGGGAGTAATACCTGCGATAGTCTTCAAAGTCTCCGTTCTACCAGCCCCCACGATCCCGGCAAGGCCGAGTATCTCACCTTCCCTCACGCTAAACGAGACCTCGCGCACCTGCGGCTCCAGGCTCAAGTTCCTGACCTCTAGCGCCACCTCGCCAAAGGTACGGTCCCGGCTCGGGAAGAACGAATCCATACGCTTGTTGACCATCGCTTGCACCAGCGATTCCGTAGTCCACTCGCCTATCGGGCGAGAACTGACCACCGCGCCGTCGCGCATTACGGTTACGGCGTCGCAGATCTCGAAGACCTCTTCCAGGTGGTGCGAGATGTAGATAACCGAGATCCCCTCTTGCCTCAAGCTCCGTACGACGTCGAAGAGAACCTCTATCTCCGAGCTTTGCAGGGCGCTCGTCGGCTCGTCCATTACCAGGATGCGGGCGTCCCGGTGCAGCGATTTCGCCACCTCGATGAGCTGCCTGATCCCCAGCCGTAGTGAGCCTAAAGGCGCGTCAACACTCTGGTTTTCGAGCCCAACCCGTGCAAGCAACCGGCGCGCCGAGGCACGAGCCTTGCCACGGCTCAAAACAGATCCACGAGACGGCATGTCCCCGAGGAACAGGTTTTCGGTTACCGTCATCCCTGGAACCAGGCTAAGTTCCTGGTATATAACGGCTATCCCAGCCGCCAGAGACTCTGCCGGTCCACCAGTTCGCAAGCCTTTCCCATTCACGAAGATGCGGCCTTCATCCGGACGGTACGCCCCGGAGAGGATCTTTATTAGCGTGGACTTTCCAGCCCCGTTCTCTCCAACGATACCCATCACCTGGCCGGGCGTGACCTCTAGATCCACGCTCTTGAGCGCGTGGACCCCCGGAAACCGCTTGTCAATACCCTCCATTACCAGGGCCGCTGCATCCATGCATTACCTCCGGCCGGCCCGCCGGAATCTACCATCCCGGCGGGCCGCGTGGTTGTTAGCCTCTACTTGACTTTCTTGCTCCAGATACCGTAGTCCTTGACCTTCTGGCTGTCGATGTTGCCCTTGTCGATGATGATGGTCGGGTAGAAAGATCGCTTCGGGACCGTTTTGTTCTTGACGACCTTCTGGTTTATGAAGTCCATCTCCTTCTCGGCCATCTTGATCGGGTTCTGGCTAACCGTCGCGGTCTGCTTGCCGTTGCCTATTGCTTGCAGCGCCTGCGCCGTGCCATCGATGCCGACGACGTAGATATGCTTCTTGCTGTCCGGCGGACTGTAGCGGTTTGCCGAATCAATTGCGCGCTCCGCGCCAACAGTGTTGTCATCGTTCGCGCCGAAGATTGCATCTACCTTGGAGTTAGCCTGCAAGATATTGCTCGTCACGTTGAGAGCCTTCTCCTGGTCGAAGTCGGCCGGCTGGTTCGCCACGATCTTGATTCCCGGATACTGCTTTATCGCTTGCTGGAAACCTTTCTCTCTATCCGCCGCAGCCGTGGTCCCGATGAGCCCCTGGAGGTCGACCACGTTGCCCTCGGGTTTCCCGTAGCGTTTTTTGAGCAGGTTTGCTATATAGTCGGCGGCTTTCTTCCCGGCCTCCACGTTGTTGGTCTCGACCACGCTAGTGAGCTTTCCGCCATCGGCGCCACGGTCGAGGGTGAAGACCGGGATGCCGGCGCTGTTGGCCGCCTTGACGGCCGGCACGATCCCGTTGGCGTCTATCGGGACGACTATAAGGGCGTCCACGCTCTGGTTGATCAGGTTTTGGGCGTTGTTGAACTGCTGGCCGGCATCCCCATCGGCGTTCGTCTTGATCAGCTTGAAGTTGTGCTTGTTTGCACCGTTCTGAACTCCCGTAAGGAGCCCAACAAAGAAGGCATTGTTCAACGTTGGGCCGGCGTAACCGACCGTGATCTGTTTTCCGCCTCCACCCTGTCCCCCGCCACTACCGCCGCTACCACAAGCCACCAGCAATGCTAAAGTCGCGACCAGAAGTACCAACGTCCCAGCGATTCTTCTCAACACTACTCCTCCTCTACTTATCCCCAAATCTACAGACGATATCCCCCACAAAATCTCTCAGGGCTCCTTCTCTTTCGACGGGATACATACTCTACTGGGCAAGGTATCCTCCGTCCACCGGCAGTATCGTCCCGGTAACGAACGACGCCTCATCAGAAGCCAGAAAGAGTATGGCGTGCGCCACCTCGACAGGCTCCCCGAGCCGCCCTATTGGGTGCGCCGCCAGCATCGGCTCCTTGTATTCTTCCGGCAGCCCGGCCACCGCTTCCGTCTGTATCGTGCCTGGCGCAACGGCGTTGACCCTTATGCCCCGATCCGCCCACTCGACCGCCAGGTGCTTGGTGATACCAGAGGCCACGAACTTCGCCGGCCCGTACGTCGACTGCTCCTTCTGTCCGGCCAGCCCCGAGATTGAGGAGAGACACACGATGGAACCGCCGCCCGTCTGGAGCATCGCCTCGATAGCATACTTGCACGTCAGGAACATTCCCCGGCCGTCGACGGCCATGACGTTGTCCCAGTCCTCCGGTGTCGCATCGACGATGTTGTTGAGCGGGATGACGCCTGCGTTTGCCACGAGCACGTCCACCCGTCCGAAACCCTCCGCAGCGGTTCTTATGATCCTCTTCGCATCTTCTACGACCGAGACGTCTCCGACGACGACCTCTACCTCGTATCCCGATCCCTTCAGTTTATCTCGCAGTTCCATGAGGCCGGTTTCGTCTACGTCGTTTATAACCAGGCGCGCTCCCTCCATGGCAAACAATTCGGCGGTTGCCCGGCCGATTCCTTTGGCCGCCCCGGTGACGACCGCAGATTTCTCTCGTAACCGCCCCAGGCCTCGTGACGTTTCTCTTGCTCTCTCAGTCAAACCGCCTCCATAACATTTCGAGGATCATCTTTATCACCTGGCCACGTGGACCCGCAGCCGACCAGAAGCCCTGGCAGACTCGAGCGCATTTTGGGAAGTCGACTCGTCGGTGATGAGATCGTGTATATCGTCGAGGCGAGCGACCTCGAAGAAGGCGGGAGAACAGAATTTGCTGTGGTCGGCGAGCAGTACCACCCGCCGCGCGGCCCGGATCATGGCACGCTTCGCCTCGACGACCGCGAGGCTCGACTCGCTGAGGTTCGCGCCCATGATCGCGTGTATTCCCATAAGGGCGACGTCCACGTGCAAGCTACCGAGGAAAGTCTGCGTGTACGGCCCGAGCAGAGTAAAGGAACCCTCCCGGATCTCACCCCCCGGTACGATTACACTCACGTCTGGAGTCTCCGCGAGTACGGAGGCAATGTTCACGTCATTTGTTACAGCAGTGATCTTGAGACGCATCTCCTGCAGCGCTTCGGCCGCGTTCAGAACCGTGGAGGAAGAATCGAACAGCACGCTCTGCTCCTGCTCTAGAAGCGTCACGGCGTAGGCGCCAATCCTTGCTTTTTCATGGCGGTTCTGACGGCGCCGGTCCTTGAACAACAACTCGCCGGTAGTCCTCTCGACCGTCACCGCCCCACCATGGGAACGCCGAACGAATCCCTCCTTCGCCAACTCGTCAAGATCACGCCGCACAGTTGACGGAGAAACACCGAGGGCCGTGGCGATGTCCGGGATCGAAGCCGCCCCGCGACGACTCAACAAGCCGCGAACTTCCGCCTGTCTCTGAACCGGTATCTTCTTTTTCCCATTGCCGTTGTCCAACGACAGTCCTTATAGAAGTTTCCTACTTTCCCGGGCAGTAAGTTACCATAAGAGCGCGAAAGTTGTCAATTGTTGTCAAAAACTACAAATAGATGACGAAGAGACGCTTCCTCTGACGTCTATCCGTTGGCAAAGTAGCCGTCCTCGGAACCAGACGATACTCCGGCAGCACCTCTCTCACCCCGCGCCCCGTCGAAAGGCACAAGATATCCCGACTCGTCGAACTCCATGTCGGCGGCTTCTCCCACGACCTCCACGTTGCCGTTTGCCAGCGCCTCTTCGAGAAGATTTTCCGTGAGATAGAGGTCGCGGAGGTGGAGGGTGTTGGCGATTCGGACGAGACGCGTTTCTTCCGGAGGAACGCCCCAATTACACCTCATGGCGGCTCTTATCGTCTCCTGGTCGTTTTTCATGACCATCGGGATCTTGGCCCGTTCCAGGAAAGTGCTCGTTAGAACGTTCTGGTTCATCGCCTCGTAGTCCACCTGCTCGAAGAGTCGGCTCGTCGTCAGGTCGGCGAGGCCGATGCCGAGGGCGTTGCCGTGGGAGGCTTCGCTGATGTTGCTCACGATCAGGTACTTCGCGTTAGGTGTCTCGGGCTCCTCCACACCCAAGATGCGGAAGCGGCCGATGACGTTCGTGTCCATACCCGTCCCGCTGAAGTTCTTGCCGAGCTCGTCCACGAAAAGTAAGTCCATCCCCGCCACGGGCAGCTTCGGCATGAGTTTTGCCGACTCCTTCAGCAACTCCTTCTCGCGCTCGAGCACTCTTTCGGGCGGGACAGCCTCTATAATGGCGGTTTCCTCGTAGGCGTTATCGACGATCCCGACGCCGAACAGGACTTTCCCGGAGCCAAAGACGACCTCTCCCGCCTCGGCCATGTAGTCCCGGATGCCGGGTACTCCGTAGGCGTGAAGGGCGAGGGCCTGGGCGTGCTTGCCGAGTCCGATAGAGGCCATCTTCAGCAGGCCACTCTCTAAGTCCGAGCGAAAATCGGTGTGTAATTTTATCCTTCCGACCACGACCACGCCGTCCGCCTCCGAAGCGTTGCGGTCCATGTACACCGTGACGCCCCGCTCCGTCTCACCGAGCTCGACGACCTCCATCGAGGACTGGATCGGCGCTCCGCAGAACTCTTCCGTGACCCCGAGGCTCTCCAGTATCTCGATCTGGCCCTCGGCCGTCGCCCCGCCGTGGCTGCCCATAGCGGGCACGATAAAAGGCTTCGCGCCAGCATCTTTCAGCATGTCGACCAGCGAGCGGATGATGACGTTTATACCGGAGATACCACGGCTCCCGGCCGTGATCGCCACCTCCATCCCCTGCTCTATGCGCGAGCTTATCTCCTCCCTCGCGCACTGTTCTCGTAGTGCCTCTTCTACGCTCTCGACCCTGGGCCTCGGGAACTCCTGCCGGACCCGGACCAACTTCGGAAACTCCACCACCTGACTCCTTTCCTATCCCCGGCACATACTACTCCTCCGAGCGGGCAAGCTCCTCCGCCAACTTGAGCGCGGCCTTTAAGCTTTCGTGGTCGGCTTTGCCGGTCCCGGCGATGTCGAAGGCGGTGCCGTGATCCACGCTGGTTCGGAAGAACGGCAGCCCGACCGTGACGTTCACGCCGGTCTCGAAGCCGAGGAGCTTTATCGGGACGTGGCCCTGGTCGTGGTACTGGACGACCACGATGTCGAACTCTCCCTTTTTGGCACGCGCGAATACCGTATCCGGCGGATGTGGCCCGCTAGCGTCTATCCCCTCTTCCTTCGCACGCTCGACCGCCGGCCTTATCCTCTCGGCGTCCTCGTCCCCGAAAAGGCCGTTCTCCCCGGCGTGGGGGTTCAGGCCCGCTACGGCGATGCGAGGGTTTTCTATAACAAGTTTGCGGAGCGTGGCATCCGCAAGGTGGATCACCGCAAGCTCTCTCTCCGGCTGTACGCGCTCGATGGCTTCCCGCAAGGCTACGTGGGTGCTGACGTGGATGACGCGCAGGTCTTCGGCGACGAGCATCATCGCGTAGTCTTTCGTGCCGGTCAGGTCTGCGAGTATCTCAGTGTGTCCGGGGTAGCCGTGGCCGCCGAGGTGCATCGCCTCCTTGTTCAGGGGAGCCGTAGTCACGGCCTGAACACCGCCTTCGAGGGCGAGCTGTGTGGCGTGTCGGACGTACTGGAACGCGGCGTCTCCGGCTCGAGCGTCTAGCTCTCCGAAAGGGAGGTCATCCGACAGCTCGCTCGCGGGGATCAAATCTACAGTTTCAGGTTCGAAGAGCCCTTCATCTGGTTTCGAGATGGTGTGTATCCTGAGTTTTAGATCCAGCAACTTTATGGCCCGTTCCATGATCGCAACGTCTCCCACGACGACCGCCGGACTCCTCCCGGTATCTTCTTCGGCGAAGGTTTTGGCGACTATCTCAGGACCGATTCCGGCCGGGTCTCCCATGGTTATGGCGATCAGGGTCTGGTTCACGGTCTTTCTCCTCCTCTAGTCAGTACACGCAGGGCGTGGAGGAGGGTCTCGGGTGCCCCGAAGCCTCCGGCCTTTGTTATAACAGGATACGGATTCGGGCCGATCAAAGTTCCGACTGGTACGCCCGCCTCCAACTCATCCTCTATCAATATGCCACGCGCCCCGAGCCCGCGCGCGATCCTTACGGCCGTATCCCCGCCGGTGAGCACGAGGGCGCGGACCAGACCAGCGCCCGAAAGCTCCGCGACGACATCCGCAAGCCCCCCGGATATGCGGTCCGCCGCACCCGCCGCCCTCTCAGCCGTGGAGTAGAGCGCCACGCTGCTTCCTGTCTCCAGGGCCTCGCGGGCCGCCTCGAACACGTCCCCGGACGCACGCCCCGGCTCCTCGACGAAGAGGCGCGAGTCAAGCGGTACCGCGGTGATGTCAGGCTCGGTCTCCAGCCGCCGGAGTTGCTCGCGGGACACGTCGCTGACGCTCCCGATCACGACGAGCGCGTGAGACGCTACGGAGGGCCGTCCACGAGGCTCTCCCGAGTTCGGGCCGGGATAGGTGTTACCGAGGGCAAGCGCAAGCCCGGCCGAACCCGCCCACAAGACTTCCGATGGGTCGGATACGGAACGTACCAGGGTATTGAGGTGCGCGTCGGTCTCCGCGTCAACGACGATCCAGGTTCCCTCCAGGGCCGCCCGTAACGCAGCTTCATCACCGAGGTCTCCGACGCTGAGGACCGCGACGGGGCCGAGTCCGTCCAACAGCGAAGGGATGTGCCCCTCCGTAACGGGTGTGTTCGGGTCTCCGGCAAGCTCCGTGTGATGTACGGGCTCGCCGCGGACGAGCTGGACACCGCTCCGGGTCGTGCGTCCGGCTTCCGGGAAGGCCGGGGCGACCACGGCGCGGGGACGGTCGCCCGCCTCCAGGGCGGCGCCAAGTTCGGCGGCTATGGGTCCTCGCAGGGTGGAATCGAGCTTCTTGTAGAAGATACGGGCGTCCTTCAAAGCTTCGCCCGCTGCAAGAACCCGCTCGCGCGCCGACCCCGCGTCGAGAGAGCGGGAGTCGGTATCTACCACCACCGCATCCACCTCTCCGGGAACAGACAGTGTTTCCCCATCGAAGAAGATCACGGCTGTTCTGTACCCGGCGCGGACGAACTGTACCCCACAGTCCGCCGCCCCAGTGAGGTCGTCGGCAATTACAGCTACGTCCAGGGACATTACCATTGGTGGGAAAACGGTCTACGAATCAGGGCTACGAAGTCTACGCTCAAGGCTTCTCCGAACGCTCTGTCAATCCTTCGGGCTCCTTTTCTATCGCTGCTGCGTCGACATCTCCCTGCGTGGCGAACTCCGCTTTGGGATCTATACCACGGCTTCTTAGCCAACGGTAGACAAAGATTACAAACAGGGGAGTCAGGAGGGCGGTGGTAACCGTAGAGGCTGCTACCTGGGTGGTTGCAACGCCCTCGACGGCCTTGTAGGCAGGGTCGGCCAGGGCAACCGCCGCCGGGGTCGCCACGGCGTTGCCCGCGGTAGAAGCCTCGCAGGCCCCGGCGATCACGTTACGCCGGCCTATCAGGCGCAACGCGGCCATGGCGAAGACCCCGGAGATAAGGACCGTCATGACACCGAGAAGGACGCCGGGAGGCCCCGCCTTTATGATGGCGGAGAAGTCTATGCCCGCCCCCAGAGGGAACGCGAAGAATGGGATCAGCAACCGCTGGCCCGGCTTTAGAAAGTCCCGGATGTCCTCATCCAGGTTACCCAACACAAAGCCGATCACGATGGGGATCAGCACTGCAACCAATGCCAGGAACGGTATGTTCGCGAGCCCTGCCGCACCGAGCGCTGCCAGCGTGAAAAAAGGCCCGTCGTTTACGGAAATTACGGAGACGGCCCCAGTGTCGGTTTCGTTGCCGAACTCTCCGGTGAGCGCTACGAAAAGGCCGCCGTTTGAGTTGGTCATAGCGGCTATGATGGCGACCGGGAGCAGACCAAACAATGCTCCCCCCGGAATAAACGCCGCAACCGCGAGCCCAACAGCCACGCCGGCCGCGAGCTTCCCGAGAAAAATAGCCACGCCCTTCTGAAGCGGTACGCCAACCGTACGGATGGGGATCTGCGCCCCCATGCAGAAGAGGAAGGCTCCGATCAGGGCGAGGGCTCCGTCCTTGAACACAGCGGTGGTGAACCCCCCGATGTCGAGCACCTGTGGAAAGAATGTATTGGTAGCCGCCCCGAGAAGCAAGGGGACTATCATTATCCCACCCGGTATTCGTTCAACCGTATTGAGTATCTTCATACTCTTTCCCTTTCCCGCTCCTCCTGGGAGCGCCTATCCTCAAACGAGATGTATGCGAGTGCTTCCGCTAGAACCGAGGCAATGTAAATGTCGTTGGTGACGGCGGTGATCTTGGCGTGTCTCCGCCCGAAAGCCTCGACTGCCGCGAGCACGGTAGAGTTGGGGCCGCCATAACGGTACCGCCGTACGAACGCTCCACCACATCTTCTAACGCCCGCAGATCCCGCCTTACTGTTGAACCCGACACCCCTAAAACCGAGGCTATCTCCGCGATAGATGACGCCCCACACCGACGTAGAAACCCTAGCAACTCAGAACGCCACTGGACGGGTATCTTCTTGCTTCCTCCGCCCCCCAAACGATTCACCCCCCAACCCGTTCTCCTATTGGACCAAACCTAGCAACGTTTTCATTAATAGTCAATATATTCCAAAAATTTCCATAAATGAGGCCAGGATAGCGCGAGACTGTATGGAAAGTCTTCAAGTGCGAGCCAATCGCCGCACCAATCGCCGCACCATCAGGCGAGCCATAGCAGCATATATGAACGCCTCCCCGGACGCACACAGCCTCTCGTAGTCCT
>JBBPZT010000088.1:0-7714 GCA_038198625.1 Rubrobacterales bacterium | reverse complement strand
GACGAGGGTGGCGAGGTCCGCGCCGGTGAAACCGGGCGTGCTGCGGGCCAGCGTCGCTATATCCACGTTGTCGGCGAGCGGCTTGCCCCGCGAGTGAACGCTGAGGATCTTCTCGCGCCCCGGAAGGTCCGGCCTGTCCACCGTGATCTGGCGGTCGAAACGTCCCGGACGCAAGAGCGCCGGGTCGAGGATGTCCGGGCGGTTGGTCGCGGCGATCATGATGATCCCACTCTTCGCATCGAAGCCGTCCATCTCGACCAGGAGCTGATTCAAGGTCTGCTCCCGCTCGTCGTGGCCGCCGCCCATGCCGGCACCGCGCTGCCTACCGACCGCGTCGATCTCATCCATGAAGATTATGCAAGGCGAGTTCTGCTTTGCCTGCTCGAAAAGGTCCCGCACCCGTGAAGCGCCGACACCGACGAACATCTCCACGAAGTCCGAACCGGAGATGGAGAAGAACGGCACCCCGGCCTCACCGGCCACGGCCCGCGCCAGAAGCGTCTTGCCCGTTCCGGGAGGTCCGAGCAGCAACGCGCCCTTGGGTATCCTCGCGCCGAGCTTCTGGAACTTCTGCGGGTTTTCGAGAAACTCCTTGATCTCCGTCAGCTCCTGGACCGCCTCCTGGACGCCCGCGACATCCGCGAACGTGACCTTCGGCGAGTCCTTGCTCATCCTGCGAGCCTTACTCTTACCGAAGCTCATCACCCGGTTGCCGCCACCTTGCATAGAACTCATCAGGAAGAGAAAGACCAGGATTATCAGGAATATAGGACCTAGCGTACCCAACAAGCCGAGCCAGAACCCCGTGTTCTGCGGGTCGGTTACGAACGGTACGTTCGCCTTGTTCAGGGTGGCCGCGATATCGTACTGATATGGGTACGAATACTTGAACTCCTGCCCCTTCTTACCATTCTTCAGATAGCCGGTGACAGTCTGGTCCTGATCCTTGACCGTGAGTTGCTTGGGGCTGTCTTTGGGTACGTTGGTGACGAAACTCTTGTTGTCGACAGCTTTCAGAAACTGCTGCGAGTTAAGAGTCTTTACGTCCGGGTTGCTCGCGGAGAGAAACCGTACCAGGATTACCGCCATAACCATTATTATGACGAAGTACAGAAGACCGCCGCTTCTCAAGAATTTGCCCAACTCTCCTTACCTCTCACAAGATACGTTATTAACAACGCGATTATACTACCCGCGCCCCGACCAGAGGTAAGGCGCATCACTTTGGGTCCAGCCCCCTATACCACCGTCAAGACCTCTCGAACGCTTCCGGCTTGAGCACACAGATATCCGGGAGGTTGCGGTACGAACCGTCGTAGTCGAGTCCGTAGCCGACGACGAACTCGTCCGGCACCTCGAACCCGAGGTATTTGACCGGCAACTCGACCCGCCGCTTGGAAGGTTTGGTGAGGAGCGCGCAGATTTCGAGCGAGGCCGGCTTTCTGGCGAGCAGGGAACGGCGCAGGTAAGAGAGCGTGAGGCCGGTGTCTATTATGTCCTCGACTATCAGAACGTGACGGCCGGTTATATCTTCTTCGAGGTCTTTGAGAATTCGGACGACGCCGCTGCTCGAGGTGCCGGAGCCGTAAGAACTTATGTCCATGAAGTCGATCTCGCACGGCAGGTTTATGCTGCGCATCAGGTCGCCCATTACGACGATGGCGCCGCGCAGAATACCGATCAGGAGCGGCTTCTCACCGTCGTAGTCCTCGGTGATGCGTTCACCGATCTCGCGTACCTTCTCCTGAATATCCGCCGAAGATATGAGCACTTCTTTCACGTCGGGCATCATACTAGACATCTTCACGGGTTTCGTGCACCTCCAAGCGTAGTATTTTTTCCACGGTCCGGTCTACTTTAGACTCCTCGCTTATCTCGCCCATGAAAATCCAGGCCACCCTCCCGAACCTATCCACCACGACCGGCGTTCTCCGCCTCAGATCTTTGGGGACCTTCCTGTCCATCATCGTCCGGAAGACTTTTTTCTTCCCCCCGAGACCCAACGGACGTATGGTATCTCCCTCCCGCGCCATCCACACCCGGTACGGTCCGTGGGAAGCGTCCAGGTAAGCGACCTCCGTCCGCGATGCGTCTCCTGCATCGAACCGCCCGACCTCGCTCACGCTCAACATCCAGCCACGGAAACCCTGCTCCCCGAGAACAAGCTCCTGCTCACCGGAAAACATACCTTCATCCCGGTAGAAAGCTATTTCTTTCCCGAAACGAACCGCAGCGAACACGCCTCCCGGCAGGTTCACCAGTGACGTGCCCTCCTTTTTGCTGGAGAGCCCGAGCAGACGTTCCACGGCGGCCGAGTCGAGACGCGCGTCACCAGGGGCGAGGCTAACGTGCGCAAACCGAACGGCATACCGCCGGAGCGCGTACGGCGCTTCTTCCAGAGCCTCCAACGGCAGTACGGTTTCTTCGCCACGACGATGAACTAGTTTAGCGGCCAGCCCTTCGAGAGCTTCGAGGTCTTCGCGCAGTAGAGCGGCGGCGCGGGATATATTGCTTCCGGCTCCGGGATAGAGTTCCTCCAGAACGGGCAGGACTTCCAGCCGCACCTGGTTGCGTGCGTACTTGGGAGTCAGGTTCGTCGGGTCGTTCCTGTATGGTTGTCCGAGGTTTTCCAGGTAGCGGAGTACGTCGCGGCGGCTGCACTCTATCAGGGGGCGCGCCAACAGCCCCCGCACCGGCGGGATGCCGGAGAGCCCGCGCAACCCCGCTCCGCGCGCCAGGTTCATGAGGACGGTCTCGGCCACGTCGTCGGAGGTGTGTCCGGTAGCGACCGTCGTGAGATCGTGAGCCGCGGCCACCTCTTCGGAGATCCGGTACCGTTCCCGCCGGGCCCCATCCTGGAAGTTGCCGCCTCCGAGCTTGATCCACCGTACCTCGCAAACGACCCCGAGACGACGGCACAGCTCTCGCACGAACTCCGCGTCCTCGCGAGACTCCTCCCCGCGCACACCATGGTCGACGTGCAGGACAGCGGGACGGCTCCCGATCTCCAAGAGCGCCCGCAGCAACGCCACGGAGTCCGGACCGCCGGAGACCAGGACCAGCGGACGCGAGAGGTCCATGCCGTGACGCTCCGCCGTCCGTCCCACGGCATCGGTGAAGCTTTGCCTTTTCATACGAGTAGTTTAGAGAACCGGCAGTCCGTCGTTGGGGCGGCTAAATAACTTTCTTGCGGCGCAGATACAGGAACATCCCCATTCCAAGGATCATCATGAACCCGATCACGGCGAAGGTTCCGTATGCGAACCCTTGTCCGGGGATATTCTCGGAGCGGAAGTTCATGCCGTAGATGCCGGTTATGAAAGTGAGCGGAAGGAATATGAGGGAGATGGCGGTCAACCGCTGCATGCTTTGGTTTATGCGCTGGGTCTGCTGGGTCGTGTAGATATCGAGCGACCCGGCGAGATAGTCGCGCATGGTGTCGATCATGTCGACCACCCGCATCAGGTGGTCGCGGACGTCGTCGTAGTAAGCCACGCTCTCTTCCGGGATCAAACGTGTGCTTGGCCTCATCAAAATCCCGATGACGTCCCGCAGCGGAACCGCCAGACGCCGGAGGGCCGTCAACTCGTGCTTGAGGTGGAAGAGGTAGTCGAGCACGTCCTCCGGAGCGTCGTCCTCCTCTCCGAGGAGGTCGTCCTCGATGCCGTCAACCATCGCCGAGAGCCGGTTCATGATGGGCAGGTACTCGTCCACCACGGCGTCGAAGACCGTGTGGGCGACGTTGGCCGGCGAGGAGGAGACGAACTCGTTCTGAGAGAGGAGCCGGCGCCTGACCCGGTCGAGTTCCCTGAGGGGCCTCGGGTGGATACACACCACGTAGTTGTGCCCGATGTACATGTCCACCTCGATGGTCTGGACCCGCCGGGTCTTCTCCGAGAGGTGAAACGAGAAGAGCGCCATGAAGAGGTAGTCGTCGTAGAGGTCCACCTTTGGCAGGTGGCTCTTGGTAAAGCAGTCCTCGATGGTCAACTCGTCAAACCCGAAGATCTCCCGCAAGAGCCTCCCGTACGGACCGCTCTGGCCACCCTGGGTGCTGGAGATGTCGCACCAGACAAGGACCTCCGGGTCTGAGATCAGGTACGGCAACTCTTTGAGGCCGAGGTCGGTCCGGGGCTTACCCGAACCCTCCAAAACCACGAGGTTTACGCCCTCAGGCAGGTTCTTGACACGTGTTCCTTCCATAGCTCACCTATTCTACTATCCGGAACCCCAAATAACTAAAAGGCCATGCTCCTTGAGACGCTGGCTTTGCGTAAACGGTTCGACGACCGTCCGGCATAAAACGACAAGGCAACCAGGGAAACTTTCAAGAGCACGAAAATGGGCCGGTACCCGAAGGCGCCGGCCCGAAGAGACATCCGCTTGGAACGAGAGGTTCTCTAGGCCCGCTGCTCCTGCTGGCGAGCCTGCTGCTTTACCTCTTCCTGGCGTTCGAGCTGTGGTCGCTCCTCCTTGATCTGCACGTCGTTGACCGTGATATTGACCTCCGTCATACGCAGGCCCACCAGGCTCTCGGTCCTGTTAATGACGTTTTTACGTACCGCCTCGACGACCTGGGGGATTTGCCTACCGTACTCGATGACCATCACGAGGTCTACAGCGGCCTCTTCTTCACCGACTTCGACGGAGACGCCTCGCGTCGGGTTGCCACCGCCGGGCGCGCCGCCACCACCGCTTATAGAGCCGGTGACGCCGCTAAGGAACGACCCGACGGCGGCGGAGCTACCGCCACCCATCTGAACGCCCTCGACCTCCTGCGCGGCTATACCCGCGACCTGGGCGACCACGGTGTCCCCGACGGTGGTGCTACCACGGTCACTCTTGAGCGGACTTCTCTGCTGTCCTCTGCTTTCGCTCACGATCCATCCCTTCCGGTGTAGTGTCTCTGGACACCGCATCCCATCAGTTGCCACGAACGCCTTGTAGTTTGCAATATTTCCACAAACCAGTCAAACACTTCCCTGCCCCATTACGACAAACAAGAGAAAGCTTATACGAAACCATCAGGGCTAAAATGTCGGAAAAGGACAAAGGCCCCGCTTTCACGAGGCCTTACAAGTAGTAGCGGGGATAGGATTTGAACCTATGACCTTCGGGTTATGAGCCCGACGAGCTACCAGACTGCTCCACCCCGCGTCGCGAACGAGATTCTAACACCGACGAACGGTTTGTAAAGAACAGCGCGCCCGTGCTACCGTATTTCGATATATGAGCGCCTTTTCGCTGGTTCTGTTGATCTTGATAATAGTCGGTGCGCTGTTTGCCCTGATCTCCGGCCTGGTAGCCTTTCAGGCCTGGCTGCGGTTCCGTCGTACCCGCCTCGTCGTGCAGGATCAACTGTCCAACGATGTCGAACGCCTGGTCCTCAGGACGAGGGAAGTAGAGAAGAAAATAAGAGCCCTGGAGGCCCGCGCCGGTGTGCTGCCGGTGCACGTGCACGAACTCCAGCAGAACCTCACGACCCTCAAGGTGCTTACCGGAGCCCTCACGACCTCCCTGAACCGGTCCCGCAAAGCTCTCTCGCGCGGATTGGTCCGCAACCCTCCCCAATCCGTATCACGCACCTCCTCCGCTGATACCTCTCGCAAACCCTAAAAAGAGTCCAGACAGCAGCGTTCGTGACGAAAACAGTGGGTGTCTCGTGGGCGCGAAACTCGTATAATTAAGGGTATGGGTGAAGATTAAGGGTATGGGTGAAGAATATACACAGGTTCGAGAGGCTGCCGCACCCCCCGAAACGCAGGAACTCTCCGGAGAAGAGTGCGAGGTTTGCAGCCAGGAGATGTACGGGGTTCACTGCAAGCTCGTGTGTCCCAACTGCGGTTACCGCCGTGACTGCTCGGACCCATAGGCCTTTTGGAGTCCAGGACGTAAGTGCAAGTGTGGAGAGGGATATCACGGAGACTCGAAGGCTCTCTCGTCGTCCTAGAGCCGCTAGAAGAACGTCACGAACAAGGACTCGTCGAGGCCGCACAGAACCAAGAAATCTGGCGTTGGATGCCGTCCGGCGGAGAAGACGACGAAGGTTTCCACAACTGGATGCGGGCTGCACTGGAGACTTCCAGGGCGGGGACGGAGGCGGCGTTCGCAACGCTGGACGCCCGGAGTGGCAGCGTCGTCGGGAGCACGCGTTACCTGGCACTCAGGCCGGAGCACCTGTCGTTGGAGATCGGCTGGACCTGGATCTCTCCTTCTCAGTGGAGGACCGGCGCGAACGTCGAGGCGAAGCTCTTGATGATGGAGCACGCTTTCGGGGATCTGGGTTGCCGGCGGGTCGAGTTCAAGACCGATGCCCGCAACGAAAGGTCTCGTCGAGCCCTGGAGGCGCTCCCGGCGCACTTCGAAGGCGTCTTCCGCAAGCACATGATCGTGGGTAGAGAACAGGACGAAGGCGGACGGCGAGACTCGGCCTACTACAGTGTTATCGACGACGAGTGGCCGGAGGTCAGGGCGAATCTCCGGCGCAGGCTGGGTCTTTAGGAGTCGTCAACCGCTATCGAATGCCAGGAGCGCCCGCTCGCACCAGCCGCAAACCTCGTCGTTGACTTCCATCCCATCCCAGTCACCTGGGGCGTACCAATCGACCTTATCCCGCGTGAACTCGTCCCGGATGGCGGTCGGGCCGGTGGGCTTGGCGAAGTAGATCAGGTCTATGTGCTGATGTCCGGGTCCGATGTCCTCCAACTGTATCCCGGCGGGACGGATGAGTTGCACCGGGTCTACGATATCCTCGCGTCTCTCCCCCACCAACTCGACCTCGATGCCGGTCTCCTCCAAAACCTCGCGCACGGCGGCATCGTCGGGAAGTTCATCCGGCTCTATGTGTCCGCCGGGCGGGAGCCACATCCCGAGCTTACGGTGGAGATGAAGCAGCACACTCCCATCCCACACCACGAAGACCGCAACCGTGAAGTGCCTGCCCGTCTGCTGGTAAGTCATGGCCTTCAGGGTACACCAGTACGCCTTCGGGTAGACGTTATTACAGAGAGCTACGGAGCCTACTGCGACTATTGCCAAAAACCGTAAGCAGGAGGAGACCCAATGCCACAGTCGTCCGGAGAAGCCTTCAGACGTTACGACGAGTCGCCGGATGAGGAATTCTACCGCGCCCCCCGGCTAGTCACCCACATAGACGACCGGGCGATCGCCGCCGTCACCCAACTGTACAGAGAATACTTCCCGGCGGATGGCGCCATTCTGGACCTGATGAGCAGTTGGGTCAGCCACCTGCCGACCGAAGCCGGATACTGGCGCGTCGTCGGCGTCGGGATGAACGAGGAAGAGTTAAGGCGCAACACGCGCCTGGACGAATACGTGGTCCATAACCTAAATCAGGACTCGCGGCTGCCGTTTCAGGACTCTGAGTTCGACGGGGTTGGTATCTGTGTCTCGATAGACTACCTGACACGCCCCGTCGAGGTGCTCCGGGAGGTCGGGCGGGTCCTGAAGGTCGGCGCTCCGCTCATCGTCACGTTCTCGAATGAGTGTTGTCCGAAGCGACAACAACATCATGTCCCACGGCTGGTTCCGGTGGCTCGTTGGACCTGTCCAGGTGCTCTCCGATAAGGTCGGGAAGGCTGATGTCCTCCGGGAAGATGCCCGCGAGGGTCACGGTTCCATCCCTGTAAACCTCGGCGCGCAGGTCTAGTGAGCCGTACAGCTTCCTGCGGCCTTCCGGGTCAAGGTAGCGCAG
>JBBPZT010000087.1:0-7420 GCA_038198625.1 Rubrobacterales bacterium | reverse complement strand
GAGAAGGTTCGCATAGCTATTAAGCAGTATAACCCGCTATCCTGTTGATACCTTGTCGGGTTATGGAGTCAAAACGGTACATCTCGTGATGAGAGTGTGGAAAAACGACGCTGGAGTAGACGGATCATGAACGAGATACACACCCCTTCCAGCGAAGACTTCCGCCTCCTATCTGGCCTCGACTGGAAGACCGGGAATCGGGGAGCGCGCTGATGCCGGGTCCGGGCCGGGGCGAGGCAGGCGGATACCGGGAGGATATGGTCGAGGAGTTTCTCGCTTATGCGCTAGATTCGGTACACCCGGAAGTGAGGCCTTGGTTTCCGGAGGGGCGAGTCGAGCAAAACCTGCGCGAAGAAGTTCAGGATGATATCGAATGGCTCTACAACGAAGAGTGGGCGGATCGCTTCGCACGCAACTGCTACGTCCGGGCCGCTGGCACCGACGACTATAAGAGCCGCGTCGTCGAGCTTCCGGATGGCCTCAAAGTGGTCGCGGCCATTCGCTTCGAGGGCCTGGACATCGGGAAGCCTTTCGTGGACGTGCGGCTCCAGAACGGTGACGCCATGACTCCCGCATGGCTGGATGATCTCTGGACGGCCCTCCGGGAGCAGTTCGCGGTATTCCGTCCCGGACGGCTGCGTTTCTACCGGCCTTCTCATCTCCCTCTCGCTTCACCGGGCGGTACGCTGGCCGTCACGGAGGACCTCTGCTACTTCGCGGCTCCTCTCTCGTGGATGAGCAGGCTTCCCCTACCCGAGCACTACAGCCGAGTCCGTCTGGAAAGAGCGGCATCTCTGGACTTCTTCGCGGAGTACGAGAGGATTTACGCACAGCTCATCGAGGAACGTTCCTGGATGGAAGGGGTCGTGCTCCAAGACTCCAGGGAAGAACTGGAATCCTACAAGTCGGAGGGAACGCTCTTCGGGGTCTCTATCGACGATACCTGGGCGGGCATCATCGCGGCCTACCGGGATACCGATAGAGGGATAAGTGGTTACTGCGTTGGAGAGTTCGTCTTGAAGCGAGGCTTCAGGGGACGGGGTTTCGGACCGGCCGTTCAGCGCAGGTTCGCCGGGCGACTGGAAGAGACGGGTGACGCGGTACTCTACGGGACAATCAGTGGCGCTAATGCTCCATCTCTCAGAACAGCCAGGAAGTGCGGACGGGTGGATGTGGGTGGCTACTATTGGGTCGCGGAGCGGTAGGATATACGGTGTGATCCTCGCCATCGAAACTTCTTGCGACGATACTTGCGCGGCCGTAGTCGAGTCAGACGGACGCCGGGCGCTCTCGAACGTCGTCCACATCCAGACGGAGCACGAGCGCTACGGCGGCGTCGTCCCCGAGGTCGCCTCCCGCGCCCATCTAGAGCGTATCGACGGCGTCGTCGAGGCTGCGCTCCAGGAGGCGGGCGTCTCCCTGGACGACGTAAGTAGCGTGGCCGTTACCACGAAACCCGGTTTGATCGGCGCTTTGCTCGTCGGGGTCGCTGCCGCCAAGGGTCTCGCCTATAGTCGCAGGCTCCCGCTCATCCCGGTGGACCATCTAGAAGGCCACGTCGCCGCCGCATACCTCACCGATCCGGAGCTAGAGCCGCCTTTCGTCGCCTTGGTCGCCTCCGGCGGCCACACCGCCCTATACTCCGTCGCCGCCGACCGCTCGATGCGGCTGCTCGGTGAGACGCTGGATGACGCGGCTGGTGAAGCTCTGGATAAAGGTGCCCGGATGCTTGGCCTTGGGTTTCCCGGCGGTCCGGCTATCTCGAAAGTAGTCTACGAAGCTGGCGGAGACCCTGCGCGCTACGAGTTCCCGGTTGCACTCAAGGAGAAAACTAACCTCGACTTCAGCTTCTCCGGCCTCAAGACGAGCCTGCTTTACAGGATCCGGGACCTGCCGGATGGACGGCTCCACGACGAGGTCCCGCACCTGGCGGCGAGCTACGAGGCGGCGGTGGTCGAGGCGCTCGTCCGAAAGCTCCTCGGGGCCGCCGAATTCCAGGACGCCTCCACGTTAGTCGTCGCCGGGGGGGTCGCCGCCAACGCTCTGCTACGCAACAGGCTAGAGGCGGAGTGCGAAGAGCGCGGTATAAAGCTCGTCGTTCCGCCGTCGAAACTTTGTACCGACAACGCGGCCATGATCGGGGCCGCGGCACCTCACTCCACCGGCATTCCATACCCGTACTACCTTGGCCTGAACGCCCGGAGCCTCTGAGGCCGTTCGCAACAGGATTAAAGTTTCTCCCTTGACGCACGATAACCACCCGTGTGAGAGTACGGGTACCGCGAGCTACAAGAGGGGCGGAAAGAGGGCCGGTGGCACACCTTAGCTGGACTAGAGCAGCGTACATATTGTTCGCGTTCGCCGTCCTGACCGCCCTGCTCAAGTTGCACGGTGGTATATCCGCCGACTCTCGTCCTCTCGCCTCCCGTTCGGTGGAGAAGACCAATGCGGTTACCGCCGGAGAAACTAATGAAAGTAATGCTACCGCCGGTGCTATAGTCCAAACCGCCTACAACGGCAACGTCCAGCGTTCGGTCTCGGTCGTGAAGCAAGACGGCTCCAACATTCAAAAAGAGAGTACTACCTCTTCGGAAACCGCCGCCGGCCGCCTGTCGGCCGAGGTCTCTCGTGGTGTTGACCAAAAGAAGAGCCGGGCGACAGCGAAGCCGGGTTCCCCCAGTTCCAACAAGGACTCCGAGCAAAGTCCGCCCGTGTTCCGCCGGCCTTCGTTCCGCGCGCCGGCCGGTGGAGTTGGTAACGTGCCCGCTGTCTTCCCGACTTCGGGGCCCGTGTGTGGCAACCTCGGTAACTTCCCGAAGAGCAGCAAAGCTATCTTTCCGCTACCCGGTCGCTATCTCAACTCCTACGACGACACCTGGGGTGCTGCCAGGCCACAAGGGGCCCACGAGGGGACGGATCTGATGGCCCCGAGCGGTACCCCCGAGTACGCTATAACCGACGGGACCATCGTCCCGGTCTCCGGGTCGAACGCCGACGGATGGAATACTCTCGGCGGCTACGCGATGATGCTCCGGGCCGACTACTCCATAGGTCCGATCCACGCTGGTGACCTCTTCTACTACGCCCACATGAACGGGAAGAGCCCGCTGCCTATAGGGACCCGCGTGCGGGCTGGTCAGGAACTTGGGGTCGCCGGAGACACTGGTCAGGGGCCGGAAGTCACCCGCGGTCTCTTCCCACCGCACCTTCACCTCGGCTGGTACGACATGAGCGGCGCCCGGACCAACCTTCCATCCGGGGCGATGAACCCGTATCCGCTGCTCCAGTGGCTCAAGGCCAACGGCGGAACCGTCGCCGGTGGTTCAAAAGCCTCATATTGCATAGCCCCGCAGAGAGATAACCCGGTCCCATCCACCGGCAAAAGCTACTGGCCGTCGTCTGGCTCTCCTGGACGACAGCCGGACCTCGATACCGGTACCCATAAAGCAGCCCCGAGCCCCATCGTCGAGAAGAACTCAAAGCTCCGCGTCCAGGTTCGGATCCCAAACCAGCACAGGATACAGAGGCAGACGACACAGACTACCGTCCAGGGTTCAACCTCGGAGCAAACCGGAAGCCCGGAGCAGAACGGACCCGGAAGACCAGGGGAAAAGCCGAAGCAGCCGCAAGTTGAGCACCAACCTGCCACTCACAAGCCCGACGGAGTCCCCGAGAAACCTCTCCCGGGACCGGGCGCGAGACCCGTGAAGCCTTCCCCTCCTAAACCGGTCGCCAAGCCCGAAAAGCCCGCCCGCCCGGCAAAGCCGACGAACCCTGCAACGGCAAACCCGCCGAGTTTGAATCATATGCCCACCATCAGCCTTCCGGGAATCGGGAGCGACAGGCCGCTACCCGCTGGCGGGGCCAATTTCCACCGCTGGCTGAAAGCCCTGATTCAACAGGCCACCGCTCAAGCTCATCCCGAAAAGCATAAACCAGCCGCCCACGGACCGAAGGGGAAGAAGGACCGCGAGAACGCCGCCGCAAAGAAGGGCCACAAGAAGGAAAGCATCAGAAGAAAGCAGGAGAAACTCGACGCTTGCCCCGTAGCGAGTAAATACTCCACCTGCAAAAAGAAAGAAACCCCTGGCGCGACCGACCCGGCCCCGAAGGTAGAAAAGACGACCTCGGAACCTGTCCCGGCCTCAGACTCGTCAAAGGGTGGAACAACGGACTCCGTAGCTCCGGTTCCGCCACCGAATCCCTCCAAGACGACGGATAATCAAGGGAGCACCCCGGAAACCACGAGTCACGCCTCGGGCCTGACTCAAACTCCTGAGAAGAGCCTGCCGTCGCCCGCGTCCAGCGCCGGAGGAACGACCGCGAGCCCGAATTCTCGGGGAGGTACTACCTCGGAGTAGAGTTGGAGCTACTCTAGAGAGGAAAGAACCTTCTCGCGTTCCTCGCCGGTCAGGACAGTACTCTTCGCGCACTTTATGCAGGTGGTGTGAAGACTATTGGGATGATCCTTGATATAGATCAGGAAAGCTTTCTTCGGCACGCGGTACAGGATGTGCTCCGTGCGGGCTTCGCAACGTTCGCAGAGACGTTCTTCGCGTCCTAGTTCCTTTGGCAGACGACTCAGGCTCGGTATCTTCTCCGTGCGGAAAATGCTAGCGGTATCCATGTTTGAATTCTATACCCGCTAGGAATATACTGCGTTTATTGGCACTCCAAGAGGTAGAGTGCTTAATACTGCAAGGCCACCGTTTAGTCTAACAGAGGAGGTTCGGACTGTGGCGCATAAAGAGTTAAAGTTCAGCACCGAGGCGCGTGGAGCGTTGGAGCGGGGCGTGGACAAGCTCGCCAACGCGGTCAAAATCACGCTCGGTCCAAAGGGCCAGTACGTGGTTCTGGACAAGAAGTTTGGTTCGCCGACCATTACCAACGACGGCGTAACCATTGCCCGGGAGATCGAGCTAGAGGACATCTTCGAGAACCAGGGCGCGCAGCTAGTCAAAGAGGTTGCGACCAAGACCAACGACGTAGCCGGTGACGGCACGACCACGGCCACGGTGCTCGCCCAGATCATCGTTCGCGAGGGCCTCAAGAACGTCGCGGCCGGCGCCAACCCGGTGATCCTGCGGGTCGGTGTCGATAAGGCTGTTGCCGCCGCCGTCGAGGCTATTCGGGGACAGTCCACGGAGATATCCGGTCGAGATGAGATCTCCCGCGTCGGCGCAATCTCCGCGCGTTCTGAAGAGATCGGCAACGTCATCGCCGATGCCATCGACAAGGTCGGCAAGGACGGCGTGGTCAACGTCGAGGACGGCCAGACGCTCGGCATGGAGCTTGAGTTCACCGAGGGGATGCAGTTCGAGAAGGGCTATCTGAGTCCCTACTTCGTCACCGACCAGGAGCGGATGGAAGTCGTCATGGACGACCCTTACATCCTGATCGCCAACCAGAAGATCGGCAACGTACAGGACGTACTGCCGGTTCTCAACCAGGTCATGCAGAGCAGCCGCCCGCTCCTCATCATCTCCGAGGACGTAGAAGGTGAGGCTCTTGCCACCCTTATCGTCAACAAGCTGCGCGGTACGTTCAGTGCGGCGGCGGTCAAGGCTCCAGGCTTCGGCGACCGGCGCAAGAGGATGCTCGAAGATATCGCCATCCTGACCGGCGGCGAGGTCATCACCGAGGAGCTCGGCCTGAAGCTGGAGAATACCCAGCTCAACCAGCTCGGACGCGCCCGCAAGATCGTCATCACCAAGGACGAGACGGTCATGGTCGACGGCGCCGGTGAGACAGAGGCCATCAAGGGCCGCATCAACCAGATCCGGAGCGAGATCGAGAACACCGACTCCGACTTCGATCGGGAGAAGCTCCAGGAGCGTCTGGCGAAGCTGGCCGGCGGCGTAGCCGTCATCAAGGTCGGCGCGGCCACCGAGACGGAGCTCAAGGAGAGGAAGCACCGCGTCGAAGACGCACTCTCCGCGACCCGCGCCGCCCTCGAAGAGGGGATCGTGCCGGGTGGTGGTGTCGCGCTCCTGAAGGCTCAGGAGTCCGTGGCCAACATGCTCGATTCACTCGAAGGTGACGAGCGTACAGGCGCGAGGATCATTCATCGCTCGTTGGAGGAGCCGATCCGTCAGATCGCCCACAACGCCGGTTCCGACGGTTCCATCGTGGTGGACAAGGTTCGCAACGGAAGCGGCAACTTCGGCTTCAACGCCTTGACCACCGAGTACGAGGACCTGGTTTCGGCCGGCGTCATCGACCCGACGATGGTCACCCGCTCGGCGCTGCAGAACGCGGCCTCCATCGGCGGCCTGCTCGTCACCACCGACGTGATCGTGGCCGAGCCCGAGGAAGACATGCCCGCGATGCCCGGCGGTGGCATGGGCGGCATGATGTAAAAAGCTCTACTACAGAGCTTTTCCGGCGGGGTCTCTTTCGAGAGGCCCCGCTTTCTGTTTAATGTGGACCCAATAGGGTATAAGATACCAGTTGATACAAGGGTCACGGGAAACAGGGAAGTGAGGTGAGGAGATGAGGGGAGGAATCGGAGGGATCATTACCATCCTGGTGGTGATCATCCTGGTAATAGTCGTGCTGAAGTTGTTGGGAGTTTTCTAGAGGTTGGCGCTCCCGTGCCTTGACCCCCGGAACGGCGAGGGGTAGCATGAGCTAAGTTTGCAGTGGACGGTAGAAAAATTTGTCGGAGGCCCACGGATTTAGTCGTCCGTGGGCTTTTGTGTGCGGTGCGACAGAAAGGAACTACTACTCTTCTATGGATATTGAGATTGGCAAGGGAAAAACCGCGCGCCGGGCGTACGGGCTCGATGAGATCGCCATAGTTCCGAGCCGCCGGACCCGAGACCCCGAGGACGTGGACATCTCCTGGAGCCTCGGGAACCTTCAGTTGGATCTTCCGTGTCTGGCGAGCGCGCTGGACGCTGCCGTAGACCCGGAGACGGCCGGTATCATCGGTTCTCTGGGCGGGCTCGCGGTGCTAAACCTGGAAGGCATACAGACCCGGTATGAAGACCCGGCGCCTGTCCTCGAAGAGATAGCGAGCCTACCGCAGCACAAGGCGACGCGCATTATGCAGGAGATCTACGCCGAGCCGATCAAGGAAGAGCTGATCTTTCGGCGCGTTCAGGAGATAAAAGACAAGGGTGTTATCGCTGCCGCGTCCCTCACTCCCCAGCGCGTGGAGAAATATCATCGGGCGGCGATAGAGGCGGGCCTCGACGTGCTCGTTGTCCAGGGGACGGTCGTCTCGGCGGAGCACGTCTCCCAGTCCGTCGAGCCGCTCAACCTGATGGAGTTCATCCCTTCCCTGAACGTGCCTGTGGTCGTGGGGGGATGCGCGAGCTACTCGACGGCGCTACACCTCATGCGCACCGGGGCCGTCGGGGTGCTCGTGGGCGTCGGGCCGGGCCGCATCTGCACGACGCGCGGCGTCATAGGGGTC
>JBBPZT010000086.1:0-4240 GCA_038198625.1 Rubrobacterales bacterium | reverse complement strand
GTCCTGAATGGCGAAAGCCGCGGCGGGGAACGAGACGAGCGGAGCGTGGCGGTCGGATATGCTCCCGGCCAGAAGAAACGTCTCACCATCGATGGTGCGCCGGCCACTTCGTTGGCGAGCTACGCTGCCGGTGGCGCGGGAGTCCGCGCGATCCACTTCTTCCCGGACGATATCCGGGTCGTAAAAGGCGCGCCTTCCGACCGCCGGGAGTTCCTTGACAGCCTGCTCTCAACCCTGCGTCCTTCGTACGCCCGCGCCGTTTCCGAGTACGCGAAGGCTATCCAACAACGAAACCAGCTTCTACGCCGCATCCGAGACGGGTTCTCCTCTGAACGTACCCTCGCCACCTGGGACCGTAAGGTCGTCGAACTCGGATCGGAGGTCCTGGAAGGCCGAGAAGCCGCGATTCCATCCCTAGACTCGTTCTTTAAAGACTCTGTAAGGGTCCTATATGGTCCAGAGAAGGCCGCGATACGTTACTCCTATAGCGTGGTATTGGATCGTTACTCCGAGGCTCTCAGCGAGGCTCACAGCTCGGATATCGAGCGCGGCACGACCTCAGTTGGTCCCCATCGGGACAACTTCGAGGTTTCGCTCGGCGGGGTGGACCTGACGGTCTACGGGTCTCAGGGTCAGCAGCGGCTGGCGACGCTGGCCTTGAAGTTTGCGGCGAGAGACTACGTGCGGGAGGCGACGGGGGAGGATCCCATACTGCTCTTCGACGACGTGATGAGCGAACTCGACGAGCGCCGGCGGGAGTATCTGGCGGAGTATTTTCTGGAGAGTACCCAGGCGGTGATCTCCACGACCAACCTCGAATACTTCGACCGCGGTATCCGAGAACGGGCGCGGATCATCCGCGTATCCGGAGGGTCCGTCGAGGCCAACGTCGCAGGTAGTACTAAAGGCCGTATCATACCGGAAAAAAGGCTTAAATAAGCGGCAGAGCTATAGAGAAAGCCGGTTGGAAAAACTACGGAATGTGTTACAATCTCATGGTGAAAAGTTATGTTGAGAATAATCATCCTGCCGGTTCCACCAATTGCAAGATAAGGAGGGCCCTTCTCTTTGGTGACTAAGTCTGTCAACACGCATACGGAGAACGCCTACGATGCAAATTCCATCCAGGTTCTGGAAGGTTTGGAAGCTGTCAAGCGGCGGCCGGGGATGTACATTGGTTCCACGGGTCCGAGGGGGCTTCATCACCTCGTTTGGGAGATTGTCGACAACTCGATAGACGAGGCTCTGGCGGGTTATTGCGATGAGGTCTATATAACAATTCATCCCGATAACTCCGTCTCGGTGACGGACGACGGCCGCGGAATGCCGGTTGGGAAGATGGCGAAATATGGCAAGTCGGCGGCCGAGGTCATCATGACTACGCTCCACGCCGGCGGCAAGTTCGACGGGCAGGGGTACAAGGTCTCCGGAGGACTGCACGGGGTCGGGGCGTCGGTCGTGAACGCTCTTTCAGAGTGGCTGGAGATGGAGATCCGCCGCGAGGGGTACCTGTGGACCCAGCGCTACGAGCGCGGTTTCCCGAAGGGTGAGATGGTGCAGGCCCGCAAGCTCAAGAAGGGCGAGGGGACGGGTACAACCATCCACTTCATGCCCGACGCGGAAGTCTTTACCGAGACGCGGGACTTCTCCTTCGACACGCTCTCGCGACGCTTCCGGGAGTCGGCGTTTTTGAACAAGGGGTTGAAGATCGGGCTGGTGGACGAGCGCGAGGAAGACCGGGAGGTCACCTACCAGTACGAGGGCGGTATCCGGGACTTCGTGGAGCACATAAACGAGTCGAAGGATCCGGTGCACAAGACGATCTTCTACCTGGAGCGCGAAGAAGAGGCGGGCGAGGTCGAGGTCGCGATGCAGTGGAACAACGGTTTCCAGGACTCGGTCTTCACCTTCGCCAACAACATAAACACGCACGAGGGTGGGGCCCATCTCTCTGGTTTCAGGGGTGCTCTGACCCGCACGATCAACGACTACGCCCGACAGAAGAGTCTCATCAAGGAGAAAGAGGAGAACCTGACCGGGGACGATATCCGGGAGGGGCTGGCGGCGGTGATCTCCGTGAAGCTCAGGGAGCCGCAGTTCGAGGGTCAGACCAAGACCAAGCTCGGCAATACCGAGGTCAAGGGCCTCGTCGAGAGCAGCACCAACCGCTTTCTCGCCGAGTTTTTGGAGGAACGGCCCGCTGAGGCGAAGGCGATCATCAACAAGGCGCTGCAGGCGGCGAGGGCGCGGCAGGCGGCCCGCAAGGTGCGCGACACCATTCGCAAGGGCTACCTGGAGAGTTCTACGTTGCCCGGCAAACTGGCCGACTGTTCTTCGAAGGACCCTGAGCGCAGTGAGATCTACATCGTCGAGGGAGACTCGGCGGGTGGGTCGGCCAAGCAGGGGAGGGACCGTAACTTCCAGGCGATATTGCCTTTGCGAGGGAAGATCTTGAACGTCGAGAAGGCGAACATGAACAAGGTCCTCTCCAACGTGGAGATACAGGCCATGATCTCCGCTATAGGGGCCGGCGTGGGGGAGACTTTCGACCTCTCCCAGACCCGCTACAACAAGGTCGTACTCATGACCGACGCGGACGTGGACGGGAGCCATATCCGGACGCTGGTTTTGACGTTCCTGTACCGCAACATGAAAGAGCTTATAGAGGCCGGTTACGTCTACATCGCCCAGCCGCCGCTCTACAAGGTCACATACCAGCGCAAGGACCACTACGTCTACAACGAGCCCCAACTCCGAGAGCTGATGACGCGACTGAACGCAAACGGCAACGCGAACATCGGACGCTTCAAGGGACTCGGGGAGATGAACCCCATCCAGCTCTGGGAGACGACGATGGACCCGCAGAACCGGACGTTCTTGCAAGTAACGGTCGATTCGGCCGCCGTCGCAGACGAGTTGTTCACGGCTCTAATGGGCGACAAGGTCGAGCCGCGAAAGCGGTTTATAGAAGAGAACGCCCGCGAGGTGAAGAATCTGGATGCGTGAGCGCTGTAGAGGTCGGATTCCGTGTTTGGCGTAGGACCGGGTGAGATGCTTATCTCCCTGGTTTTTCTGGTAGTAGTGGTCTTCCTCATAACACGCTTGCTCCAGGGATCTAGCAACACGAGAATGAGCAGCGGAGCCGACGGCGATGGAGATCCTCGACCAGCGCTATGCGAGATGGGAGATAACGCGGAAGGAGTATCTCGCTATACGAGGCGACATAACGAGGAACAGAGATGTGTGAGCACGGGAGCCTTGGTTTATGGGCGGCGTAGTGGGGATACTCGTGTACATACTCTTTTTTGCCGTACTTTTCGTGGCGTTGCGTTGGGCGATAAGCGGCGGCATCCGGGATGCGAGAGAGGTAATGCCGGAGAGGGAAGAAAAAGGTACGGGGAGCCCTTCGGCCAGGGAGGTGCTCGACCGGCGCTACGCGGAGGGCGGGTTGACGCGGGAGGAGTATCTAAACATGAGAAATGACATGACGAGGGACAGAGATGCTTGATACTTTTTCGGGGAACATACAGCCCCACTCCATAGAGGATGAGATAAAAGAATCTTTCCTCTCCTACGCGATGAGCGTGATCGTCTCGCGCGCCCTGCCGGACGTGCGCGACGGCCTCAAACCGGTTCACCGGCGTGTCCTTTACGCGATGCACGACCTCGGCCTCCAGCCGAACCGGCCGTACCGCAAGAGCGCGACGGTCGTCGGCGAAGTTATAGGTAAGTACCATCCGCACGGAGACTCGGCGGTCTACGACACGCTGGTAAGGCTAGCGCAGCAGTTCTCGATGCGACACCAGCTCGTGGACGGGCAGGGGAACTTTGGGAGCGTGGACGGCGACTCGGCGGCGGCTATGAGATATACCGAAGCGCGTCTCACCCGCATGGCGACTGAGATGCTTAGGGACATAAGCTCCGACACGGTTGATTTTGCGCCGAACTTCGACGAGAGTCAGCGGGAGCCGGTGGTGTTGCCGGCTCGTTATCCGAACCTGTTGGTGAATGGGTCGGATGGCATCGCGGTCGGGATGGCTACCAAGATACCGCCGCACAACCTGGGCGAGGTCATCGACGCCACGGTCGCCATGATCGACGATCCCGAGATGGACGATGAGGCGCTGGCGAAGCACATCAAGGGGCCGGACTTCCCGACCGGCGGTATTATCGTCGGGTTGCGCGGCGTGCGGGACGCTATTACTACCGGACGCGGTTCCGTGAGGGTGCAGGCGAAGGC
>JBBPZT010000085.1:0-10645 GCA_038198625.1 Rubrobacterales bacterium | reverse complement strand
CTCCCGGGTACAAACGAAATTTTTCTTCCAAACGACGCGCCGCGTCCGATCTACGGACCTGTTCTGGAGGAGCTGGAACGCACGGGTCCGGCACGTTGGGAGGAGAAGCTCCGCCGGGCGCATGGGCTTCTCCTCAACGAGCAACACGCCTTCGGCATCACCAAAGGCGACAAGACCCACCCGACGGACTGGATCCCCCGCATAGTACCGGCCTCCGACTGGGAAAGGCTGGAGCGGGGCCTCGTGCAGCGGATGCAGGCCATCAACACCTTCTTGAGCCGCCTCGAATCCGGCAAGGAAGAGGTCGTCCCGCGAGACGTGATCGAGTCGAGCATCCTCTACGATACCTCTACCCCCAACCGCTTCGGCCCGGTCCCCGTCCGTCAGGTCGCCTTCGACGTAGTAGCCACCGAGAGCCGCAGGACGGGCGAGACCGGTGGCTGGGACTACGTCGTTATAGAGGAGAACGCCAAGATGCCCGTCGGGCTCGCCGCCATGACCCGCCGCCGGAAGATGAGCCGCGAGATTTTCTTCCCAAACTCCTACGCAAACCTCCCGGTCCGCAGCCTCGACGGCTGGCTCGCCCGGCTTGGAGACTCTCTACGCGCCGCCTCCCCAAAAGGCAAAGACGCAACGCTCGCAGTGGTTTCGAGCGGTTCCTCCGACCAGTTCTACCTCGACCACCACATCTACGCCGAGGAGATGAAAGCCGTCCTGGCCGAGACAGGGGAATTGGGCATCGGCGGAGACGGGTACCTGTTGCACAAGCCAACGGGACGACGGATAGATGTGATCTACGAGCGTGTGGACGAGGACAAGCTGTACGCTGAAGTACCCGGACTCCTGGAGTGTCACGTAGAGGGAAAAGTCCACGTCCTCTTCGCCCCGAACTCCGAGGTCATTGACGACAAGGGCGTTGGGGCTTTCGTGCCGGAGATGGTCCGGACCTACCTCGGGGAAGAACCCCTGATACAGAACGCCCCGACATGGTCGCTGGCAGTCGAGGAGGACCGCGAGTACGTGATGTCCCACTTCGGGGAGCTGGTCGTCAAGAGTCGGGGCGGCTACGGCGGCAAGGAAGTCATGATCGGGCCGGAGGAGACAAAAGAGTCCGTCGAGAAGTTCCGCAAGACCGTAGAGCAGAACCCGGTCGAGTACATTGCCCAGGAGATGATCGACTTCTCCACCCACGTCCTCTGCGAGACAGATGAAGCCAACAAAGATTTCATCCTGCGCGACTCCTACGCCGACTACCGGATGCTCGTCCTCGCCCCCGACCCCGAAGACCCCGGCGTAGTCGAGATGGTCCCCGGTTGCCTGAGCCGCGTGGCCGCCCCCGGCAAGCACGTAGTCAACATCTCAAGCGGCGGCAAGATGAAAGACACCTGGGTATTAGGGAAGACTGAAGGATAAACTACGGTGAGATAATATCAAGCGCCGTCCGCCTGACTTGGCGGAACAAATTTCTGTGGTTCTTCGGCTTCTTCGCAGGCGCCGGAGGTTCGTACGCTCTCAACTTCTCGGGTGGCGGATCGGGAAGGTCGCCGTCCGGTGGTTTTCCCGCGCCGTTGAGGAATATTGTGGCCTGGATCCAGACCAACTTCTTTCTCTTCCTGACGATAGCTATTACGCTGGTGGTGTTGCTCGTGGTAGTCGGGATAGTGCTGGCTGTTATCTCGCAGGGCGCCCTCGCGGAGAGTGTAGCCGCCCTCGACAGTGGCGAGGAACGCCGCTTCGGTTCCACCTGGAGAGCAGGAACCGCCAACTTCTGGCGCGTACTGGGACAGAAGTTCTTGTTCGTGCTTATCTCCCTCGGGTTCTCGCTGGCCCTAGCGCTGATCGTAGGGCTGCCCGCAGTCGGGGTCTTCTTCGTTACACAATCAACGGCGGTGCGAATCATAGTCGTCGTCCTCGCGGCGCTGGCGGGCATTGCACTGCTTGTCCTGTTCCTCATTCCGCTAGCGATAATCGCGCAGTGGGCGCTCCGGCAGCTTGTGGTGGACCGGGACCGAATCGGCGAGTCGATAGTAACCAGCTACAGTTTTTTCCGGCGCAACATCGGCAGGAGCCTGCTGGTTTGGCTCATACAGCTCGGGCTGATGATCGGAGCAGGCATCGCGCTGCTCGTAATAATGATAATCCTCGGACTTCTGCTGGGCGGCCCGGCCTTCCTGCTCTTCCGGGCGGACTACGTTGCTGCGGCGGTAGCGGTTGGCATAGTGGGCGGCGCGATCCTTCTGGCCGCCTTCTGTATTCTCTCGGCGATCCTCGGCACCTTCAATTCCAGCTACTGGACGCTCGCCTACCTCCGCCTGACAAACCCGTCCGAAGCCGCACCGGTCGGAACCTCAGCACCAGGCCCACCCGACGGATCCAGCCCTTCCTACTCCCCGGAGCCGGAAAGCCGAGAATCGTAAAGTCTCACACAGGCGGATACCGGCCGTGTGTAAAATGTGCTCCGGCGTAAATGTCTGATGGAAAGGTTTTCTCGTGGCGAAATTGGACGGTAAGGTAGCAGTAGTGACGGGTGCTTCGAGCGGCATCGGCGAGGCGACGGCGGAGGTGCTGGCGGCCGAGGGCGCGAACGTGGTGATCGCCGCCAGGCGCGAGGAGCGTCTCTCGGACCTGAAGCAGCGGATGGAGAGCGGCGGGACCAGCGTACTGACGGTTCAGTGCGATGTGACCGACGAGGAGCAGGCGCACGACCTGATCCGCAAAGCCGAAGAAGAGTTCGGGAGCGTAGATATACTGGTCAACAACGCGGGCGTCATGCTCCTCTCCAAGGTAGAGAAGCGCCTCTCGGGCGAGTGGCGCCAGATGTTCGATGTGAACGTGCTCGGGCTCCTGTACGTCACCGACGCGGCCGTCGAAACGATGAAGCGTCAGGGGTCGGGACACATCGTCAACATCTCCAGCGTCGCCGGCCGCAGGAGTGGCCCGGCCAGCGGCGTCTACTCCGGCACCAAGTACGCCGTCAACGCCATCTCCGAAGCGCTGCGGGGTGAGTTGGCGGGGGATGGTATCCGGGTGACGATAGTAGAACCGGGCGCTGTCGCTACCGAACTCACCGACCACATAACCGACGAGGAAGTCCTCGAAAGCGTCAAAGAAATGCAGAAGATGGAGATCCTGGAATCCGAGGATATCGCCAACGCCGTGGCCTACGCCGTAACCCAGCCCCAGCGGGTCAACGTCAACGAGCTCCTGATCATGCCGACCGAGCAGGTGTAAGGAAGCTCCCCAGCGACCAGCGATTCAGTCAGCCGGCAACATGTGAAGCCGCGCGCACGGAAACCATTTGCCTAAGCGACAATCAGCGAGCCCCAGGCGGTACAGTCGGGGCTCGCTGAACTTTTACTCATAGACAGCCTGCGAAGGTTGTTCGATAACGGCGTTAGCGCTTCAGGAAAGTGTGCCTGGGTAGATTCAGCGGGGGTAAAGTCCACCGTCTACCGAGATGGTCTGTGCGGTAACGAAGGGGTTGTTAGCGAGCATGAGCACAGCCTCGGCCACCTCTTCCGGTTTGCCGAACCGGCCCGCCGGGATCCGTTCGGCGGCCCTCCTCTCGTCTTCGCCGTCACCGGAGATCATCCCGGTCCCTGCGATCAGGGCGGGTGCGACGGCGTTGACCGTGACGCCGTGGGACGCGAGCGGGACGGATAAAGCATGGGCGAGACCTATGAGAGCCGCCTTCGAGGCAGTGTAGTGTGGGCCTATGATCCCGCCTGTGAACGCCGCCACCGATGAGACGAAGATGATGCGTCCCCAGCCCCGACCACGCATCCCGGGCGCGAGACGCTGGGCGATCAAGAACGCCGCACGCAGGTTCACGTTCATCATCTCGTCCCAGTCCCTGACAGAGATCTCTTCGAAGCTTTGCCGCCTGGCGATGCCGGCGTTGCTCACCAGGATGTCAACCCGGCCGAACTCCTTTTCTACACGGCGGGCCAGCTCTGAGGCCTGGTCCGGATCCGCCAGGTCGCCACCGAGCGCAACGGCCCTCCGACCTATCCCCTCGATCTCGGAGACCAGATTCCGGGCGGACTCGTGGTCGGCGCCGTAACCTACCGCAACGTCCGGCCCGGCTTCCGCCAGCCGTCGGGCGACTGCCGCCCCAATTCCCCGACTCGCCCCCGTCACCAGCGCCACCTTGCCTTCGAGGCTCAACTCCACACTCCTGCCTCCAAACTCGTTCTCAATTCACTTCCGGGCGTCACCTCCCGCGACGATTTCTCGATCCGAAAAAACGGGAAGTGTAAACCGCACCTCTTCACAAGATCCAAACAACGACTTACAAAGATGCTCTTTTCTTCTTGATGTGGTCTCGAAACCCACGCTGCTGGTGAAACGGAAGCCAGAGATAGACGAGGGCTGGCTCTCTATCTAACCGTCCGTTTCTCTTCACGTTTCAGGAGTTGGCCCAAGGACTCGACCGCTACTTCCAACTCCTTGCGCGTGGGTTCGGTTGTGGTGAAGTAGCGTTGGAGGAAGTTGCCGACGGCGATGGACGGCCGGCTCTGCCCGAAGACGTACCACGCCTCGGAGATGAGGATGAACTGCGCCACGGAGTAGCCCGGCCAGCTTATCAGTGGAGCGAGGAGTGAGGCCAGGATTATGTAGAGTAGTATGTTCGTCCCGCAGCGGGGATGTAGTCGGTTGCTCTTGCGGGCGCCTTCGAACGTAACCTCCCCGTAAGTTTCGTAGGCGGCGACGACCTTGTGTTCGGCCCCGTGGTATCGGCCGATGGAGGTGAACCTCATGGCGAGCAGGAAGACAGCAAGGATCGGGAGTATAGGAAAGATGGCGAAAAAGCCGGAGACGCCGCCGAGAACACCGGGTCCGCCGCTGCCGATCTCCAGCAGCCGGACTACGAGCCAGAGCACGCCCATCGTCGCGGCGAAGAAGACGAGAGTCCAAATCGAACCGACCGCCTGCAAGAGCAGCCGTCCCCAGAAGAAGAACGAGCGTAGTATCGGCCAGCGCATGACGCGTCTCAGGGTCGGGCTGCCCGGCCTCCAGATATTCGAGGGCTCGACCTTGACCTTTATCTCGCCCTTTTTGGTGCGGTAGGCGACGCTCATGTAATTCGGGCCGAAGAGGTCCAGGCCATCGAGGCGCGCCATGCCACCGAAGCTCAACCGCTCTTTCTTATCGACTTCCGGAGCGCCTTCTCGCGCCAAAACTCTCCTCTGGTAGGACACTTCCTGCAACGTCGTACGTTCTATACGCCGTCGGAGAGTAAAAGGTTAGCACGTCGGAGACGAGTATAGATTTCTATACGCACCCGCTGTCGCAAAATGACGCCCGGCCGCCACCTCGGGGTAACTAGGCTCCGGTGAGAGCGAGCCGTGGTAGACCTTTCTCGTTCTTTAGCTCGCGCACGGAGAGGAAGCTGGTCGAGACCCCGCCCCGCTGGAACTCCTCATCCTCGATTATGGCGAGGTGTAGCGGCAGCGTCGTTTCGAGTCCGGCGACGGCGAACTCGTCGAGGGCACGCGCACCCCGCCGGAGGGCCGCGTCCCGGTTGTCCGCGTGGACTATAAGCTTGGCGAGCAGAGAATCATAGTTGGGTGGAACCCTGTATCCGGGGTAGAGGTGAGAGTCTACCCGGACACCTGGACCACCGGGCGGATTGTAGAACTCGACGGGACCGGTCTGGGGCAGGAAGCCCCTGCGGGGGTCCTCGGCGTTGATCCTGAACTCCATCGCGTGTCCCACGGGTCTGGTGTGGGCGTCCGAGGAGCTTTCGAGGCTCTCTCCGCCTGCTATCCGGATCTGCTCGGCGACCAGGTCCACGCCGGTCACCATCTCCGTTACCGGATGCTCGACCTGCAGGCGAGTGTTCATCTCTATAAAGTAGAACTCGCCTTCCGAGTAGACGAACTCGACCGTGCCTGCTCCCTCGTACCCCATCGAACCGACCAGCGAAGAGGCGGCGCCCATCATCCCTTCCCGAATCTCCGCAGGCAGGTGTGGGGCCGGCGACTCCTCAATAAGCTTCTGGTAACGGCGCTGGACGGAGCAGTCCCTCTCCGGGAAGACGCTCAACCCACCCGAGGCGTCCGCGAGGACTTGTACTTCGACGTGCCGCAGGCTCTCCAGGTAGCGCTCCACGTAGACCGAGCCGTCGCCAAAGCTGGCCCCGGCCTCCCTGCTCGCCTCCAGGAACGCTTCTTTCACGTCCTTCTCCGCATGGACCACGCGCATCCCCTTGCCGCCGCCTCCCGCGCTCGCCTTGATCACCAGCGGGTAGCCGACCTCCGCCCCGACGCGCTTTATCTCGGAGACGCTCCGGCAGACCCCGTCACTACCTGGGGTTACGGGGACACCGGCGGCGGCGGCGATATTGCGGGCGGTGGCCTTGTCGCCCATCTGGGCTATAACCGTCGATGACGGGCCGATGAACTTGATGTTGCAGCGTTCGCAGATCTCCGCGAACCGGGCATTCTCTGCCAGAAACCCGTAGCCGGGGTGGATGGCATCCGCGCCCGTAAGCTCGGCGGCGGAGATGATCGCCGGCACGTTCAGGTAGCTGCTGGTCGCGGGTGGCGGCCCGATGCAGACGGCTTCGTCGGCGAGCATCCGGTGCAACGAGTCGGCGTCGGCGGTCGAGTAAACGGCCACGCTCCGAACCCCCAGCTCCCGGCAAGCCCGGATGACCCGCAGCGCGACCTCGCCCCGGTTGGCGACCAGAACCTTAGCTATCACGGGACCTTAGCCTTCTGGCCGGAGGTAGAAAAGTGGCTGATCGTACTCGACGCCCCCGGCGTTCTCAGCCAGCACCTCGACGACCTCCCCCGATATGTCCGTTGGGATCTCGTTCATCAGCTTCATGGCCTCGATAATGCACAAGGTCTGTCCGGCTTTGACCTTGTCTCCAACCTCGACGTAAGTCTCCTCGCCCGGCGCGGGCGCCCGGTAGAAGGTCCCGACCACCGGAGAACGGACCGCGTGCAGTCCACTAGGCACCCCGCCGGCCGGGGGTGCCTCCACAGTCTCCTCGGCGACCTGCGAGGTAACTACGGGCTGTGAGGCCGGATGCGACGGGGCGCCGGGTAGCGCTTTTACGGTGATCCTGAGGCTACCCTGGCGGATATTGATCTCCCCGACACCGCTCTCCCGCACGATCTCGACGAGGCGCTCGACCTCCTCCAGGGGCAACTCTTGCCGCTGCTCGTCGTGCTGTCCAGACTCGCTCATGGCTTTATCTTCGTTTCACGCATAGAACCGGATTCTACACACCGGGCCGTTGGAAAACCTGTCTCCGGTTGTACAATTTCGGAAGTTTTCCATGATGGAGGTTACTTCTTGAAGGCTCCTTCTTGAGCATCCAGATCCTCGACCAGCGGGTGGCCCAGCAGATTGCCGCCGGCGAGATCGTCGACCGCCCCTCCTCCGTCGTCAAGGAACTGGTCGAAAACTCCCTTGATGCCGGAGCTTCCAGGATAGAGGTCGAACTCGGCGACGGCGGGACCTCTCACCTGCTCGTCCGGGACGACGGCTCCGGGATGACGCCGGAGGATGCCGAGCTCTCGGTATTACGTCACGCAACAAGCAAGATACGCGCCGTCAAAGACATCGAGGCCGTTACCACTTTAGGCTTCCGGGGTGAGGCTCTCCCCTCGATCGCGAGCGTTTCATCTTTCTCTCTCACCACCTCGACCGGCGAAGGCGCGGGCACTAAAGTCTCGGTGGAAGGCGGCGGCGAGGCAGAGGTCTCGTCCGCCTCCCACCCGAAAGGCACGACCATCCTGGTTGACCGCCTGTTCTACAACGTCCCGGCCCGCCGGGCTTTCCTGAAAGGTTCGCGGGCGGAGCGGGCGGCCATCGTCGAGATGCTGACACACGTCGCCACGGCCCATCCGACGGTCGCCTTCCGCCTGACGGAGGCGGGAAGAGACTACCTCTCTCTGCCCGTGGCGGGCGGCTTGCTAGAGCGGCTCGCCCAGATCCACGGCGTCGCGAAAGCTCGCGCCTTGCGGGAGGTTGATTACGAGTCGGGGGCCTTTAAGGTGAGCGGCTACGCGGCGCTCCCGAGCGTGACGGAGAGCAGCCGCGCGCGCCAGACGGTCTCGGTAAACGGCCGTTGGGTAAGGGGAGACAACCTCCACCGGGGCCTCGACGACGCCTACCGGGCGACGGTACCCTCGGGACGCTACCCGCCGGTCGGGCTCCGAATAGAGGTGGATCCCAGGCGGGTCGACGTAAACGTACACCCCACGAAACAACTCGTGCGCTTCTCCGAAGAGCGGGCGGCACGGGACGCGGTCGCGGCCGCCGTTCGGCGGGCGATCGAGTGGCGCCCGTCCGCATCCGCCGCCGCCCCGAGACAGTCGCAGCCCACGTTTACCCAGCAACGTTTCTCCACGCCGCAACCGGGCCAGAGCTACCCTTCCCACGCCGCCGAAAGCCGCCCCGTCTATACCTTGCAGCCGACCAGAAACCTCCAGGAGGCGCGGGAACGCATCTCCGAAGCGTCGAAAGCTCCGGCGGAGACGCCTGCGGAGTTGCCGGAGAGGGGCGGATTGCCTCAGGCTCCACCTGAGGATCTGCGCGTGATCGGTCAGCTGGGCGCGGGATACATACTCGTCGAGGAGCCGGGGGAGCCGGGGGCAATGTGGATCGTGGACCAGCACGTCGCCCACGAACGGGCGATCCTCGACCGGCTGAACAGCTCCGAGAGCCCGGCGACAGTGCAGAACCTCCTCGTCCCGGAGGTAGTCGAACTCTCGCCCGGCGAGGCAGAGGCGGCCGCCGGGAACCTGGAAGAACTGGCCGTCTACGGTTTCGAGGCGGAGCCCTTCGGCCCCCGCTCCTTCAGGGTCGTCTCCATTATTTCGACTCTAGCCGACCGGGATATCGCCGGTGCTTTCAAGGACGCGCTCGCAGCCGTCTCCGGAACCGAGCCGGGCCACCGTCGTGAGGACCGCATCCTGGCGACCATAGCCTGCCACTCGGCCGTAAAGATGGGCGACAAGATGTCTCAGCCGGAGATGGAAGCCCTGATAAAGAGTTGGCTCACCAGCCGCCTGCCGGCAACCTGCCCCCACGGCCGCTCTATCTGCTACCGCATCGGGCTGAGCGAGGTCGCCCGCAAACTCGACCGTCACTAGGACGCGACACCTGTACGATCCGTACGAAGTGGTGGGGTCTCAGGCCCTCTTTATGCGATCCGCCTCTTCGGGTTCGCCCAGCTTCCGAAGCCTCTGTTCAGGATAACTCCGGTAATCTTCGGCCCGGCGGACGCGTTCGGTGACGATCCGGCCGCCCCGCAAGGTGGCACCGAGCACGAGGCCCGCGCTTATCAGCACCACATCCTTGATGATGTACTGGCCCACGAGGGTCGGGGCGTGGAAAGGCCCAGCGAAGATCTCACCGGGGAAAATGACGAGCGGGGAGGTGGCCCCGATCATCTGCAGTCCCAGCAACACCAGCGTCAGGCGTGGATACAGGCCCGTGAGCAGGCCGATCCCGATCGCGCACTCCAGGGCCGCGAGCAGTATCATACTCACGCCCGCCAGGATCAACCCGAAAGTAAGGACGCCGACCGTGCGCGACGCTAGGGCTTCTATCGGGCTGACGTTCGGAAAGAACTTCAAGGCCCCGAACAGGAGGAAAACACCGCCCAGGCTAATGCGGAGTAGAGGAATGCTGTAGCGAACCAGCCACCGTGTTACGGAGTCCTCCAGTTGGTTGGGCTCGACGTGCGGGATCTTCATGTGATGCTCCTTCGAGGTTGGTTCTTATACCAACTGTTACGACCACCGCATTCTCTGAGATCATCCAAAACATCCAACCAGCGAGATTCTTTAGGAGCGCCCACTTCTTATGAGCGCGTCGACGCTGAAGCGACCGGTCGGGGCGAGGGCTATGAGAAGTCCCAGCGCCAGGAGGCCGATGTCGCGTAGGGCGTCGAGCCAGAGGTTCGAGGCGCCGGCGCTCGGGCCGAAGCAGCCGCAGTCAATCTCCAGCCCCCGCAAAGCCCCCTGCAAGAGAGCGCAGATAAAGAGGAGTACGAGCCCGCTCGTGACCCAGGCCGAGATCTTCGTGAAGAGGCCGGCGACAAGGTAGAGGCCGAGCAAGATTTCCAGGTACGGTAGCCCGTGCGCCGAAAGAGTAACGAACCACTCCGGGAGCCCAAGCTCGTAAGAGCGGATGGAGGAGGCCAGTCCGCCGGGATTCAACGCCTTGAGCACGCCCGCTACCAGGAACACGCCGCCCAGGACCAACCTGGACAAGAGAGAGACGAAACTGCTGGTGAGAATCCCGCTTACTCCCTGAAAACCGTTTTGGCCTTTCTTCGACAAAGCAGGTACTATACTACCCCACGCAAAAGGCATCGTTGACGGCGTCGAAGAGGTGCTCCATGGCTCGAAACACTTCTCGGGGAAAGAGTTCCGGCAGGACCGGCGGCAAGAAGCTGCCCTCCGAAAATAGGGGTCTCATGCTCGCCCTAGCCGGGTTCACGGCACTCCTTATACTGGTGGTCGCGGCAATCGCCATTTACAGCACCGTAGGCTCCAGCCAGAGCGGAGGGAACGCCCAGAACTTCACCCCGGACCGGCAAGGCTTGCTCCCTGTGGGATCCAAGGCCCCCGACTTTACCGTCAAGACCATAGACGGCGGCAAGGGCTCCCTCGGTGGT
>JBBPZT010000084.1:0-20581 GCA_038198625.1 Rubrobacterales bacterium | reverse complement strand
TCCAGGACAAGGATGCGGTCGGCCAGCAGGATCGTCGAGAGCCGGTGGGCCACGATAAACGTCGTCCTGTTCGAGCTTGCTGCCCCGCCGAGTGTCTCCTGGAGGGCTTCCTGAATTTGCTTTTCCGTCTCGGCGTCTACGCTGCTCGTGGCGTCGTCCAGAAGGAGTATCTTCGGGTCCTTGACCAGAGCGCGGGCGATGGCGAGGCGCTGTTTCTGGCCGCCGGAGAGCGTAATCCCCCACTCGCCGACCATCGTGTCGTAGCCTTTCGGGAAAGCGGAGATCTGATCGTGCACCCCGGCTATCTTCGCCGCCCGCACGATCTCATCTTCCGTAACTCCCTCGTTGCCGAAGGCGATGTTGTCCCTGACCTTCTCCGAGAACAAAAACGTCTCTTGCGGCACGATGCCGACGCCCCGTCGGAGTCCCGCGAGGTCCAACTTCCGCGCGTCCACGTCTTCCACCAATATCGACCCCTCTGTCGGGTCGTAGAAGCGGGGAATGAGTGAGAGCAGGGTGGACTTACCAGAACCCGTTGCCCCGACCACCGCTACCGTCTCGCCTGGTTCAACCCGGAAGTTCACCCGTTCCAGGACGGGTTCGCCGCTTCCATACGCGAAGGAGAGGTCCCGAAACTCTATCCCGACGGGTTTATCCACGCCCGGCAGGGAGACTGGATCTGGTGGCGTCTCTATCTCGGGGGCGGAGTCGAGGATCTCGAACACCCGCTCTGAGGCGGCGAGCGCGCGCTGGCCCTGATCCACGACGAGCCCGAAGCCCTGCATCGGCCACACGAGTTGCATCAAGAAGAGCTGAAACAGCACGAAGTCGCCCAGGGTGAGTGAGCCCAGGACGTATTCCCGTCCGCCGAAGAGGAGCAGGAGTGCGATCGAGGTCGCCGGCAGGAAGCTCATGCCGGGGATGTAGAACGCCCGGAGGCCGCGGGCGGCCATCGTCTCGGTCAGCACGCCCTCCGCTTTACCGCCGAAACGTCCTATCTCGAAAGGCTCGCGGGAGAAGCTCTTGACGACCCGGATGCCGGAGACGTTCTCCTGCACGGTGGTCGTCACGTCGGCGAGCCGTCCCTGCACGGAGCGGAAGATCGGGTGTACCTTATCCGCGAACCGCCAGGCCGCGAATGCCAGCAAGGGCATCGGACACAGCACCAGGGCCGCGAGGGTAGGGGCGATGTAGAACAGGGCTCCAGAGACGAAGACCAGCGTGATCAGGCTGATAAAAAGCTGGAACATCCCCCAACCCACGAAAAACCGTATGACCCGCAAGTCGTTGGTCGCCCGCGAGACCAACTCTCCCGTCGAAGCCCCGTCATAGAAACCGTGCGGCAACCCGAGCATCCGCCCGAAGAGCGCCCGCCGCATCCGGTACTCCACCACGTGACCGAGGTAGTTGGTCGAGTACCGGCGTCCCGCGTTGAACAAGAACCTCACCACCGCGAACCCGAGAATACCCCAGGCAAGCGGCCACAGCACCTCAGCGTGTCCGCCGCCCCCGGAGGGGAAAGCCCGGTCTATCCCCGTCTTGACCAGCCACGGAATGCCCAGGGCCGCTATCGTGAGCCCGACCGCGCACACGAGCCCCGTAACCAGCAGCCAACGTTGCCCACGGGTAAAAGACATTAGCCTCAAAAAAGTCTTCAAAAACTACGCCGCCTCTTCAAACACTTCCAGTAAATAAGTGACCGCTTCTCAGCAGCCACCACGTATACAAAGTGTATAACCCCACCGCGATAGAACAACGTATCAGAAACTACTCTTTCACTGGATAACCGGGTACGTCGGAGCCGTGGTGGCTGAAGCCTTACCGAAAATCAGAAACTCTCTTTGTAATGTTGGAAGAAAAGGGCCAGGCTAACCGTATTTTCGTAACCTTCTTATAATACGCTGCAGCAACTTGTTGCCTTGGTCCGTCTCGAAGATTGCCTGGGCGTGGGCGCTGCCTGATAGGATCAGGGCCTCGTTCCGGTTGCCGGCTGCTTCTTTAGCCATCTGGCGGGCGTCTGGGGCGAGCCCTTCTCCTTCGCTGGCGACGAACAGTTTCGGAAGCTTTCCGAGTTTCGAGACGTCACCCGTACCGGAGAGCAGTATCAACTGGTCGGCGACTCCTTTCGTACCGGCTGCCTCCAGCACGGGTCCCGCGCCTGCGCTCGCGCCGATCAGGGCCACGCTCTCCGGCCGCGCTCCTCCCGGAGATACTTAGCGGCGGCCTGTATGCTCTCCGGGGAGGTTTCCTCGACCGCCAGGACCACGGCCCCGCTTTCGGCAAGTTTTCTGGCTTGGGAAGCCCAGCTTGCCGCATCGTAGGCTGCGCCGTGCGAAAGCACGACGCCCCGCTTCCCATCGCCCCAGATCAGCGCTTCGGTCCCACCTACCTCTATACGCTTGCCGGGGCTCGCGGTGGAAGTTTCTCCCTGGCTCTCGTTACCATTTTCGGTTGGTGGTGGAGGGTTACCACTGCAAGCAGTAGTTGCGAGTGCCAGACAGAAGAGGAGCAGGACGAATACTGCCGGTCTTTTGTTCCGATGCGTGAGAATTGCCGTCGAAGTGTGGCTAATGGCGGACCCATTCGGTGTAGACCTCTGGTGGTGTAGCGAGGGTCTGGGCGACCACGCAATATTGCTCGGTTTTCTCACGCAGGGAGTCGAGCTGCTCCGGGGTGGCTTCGGGGGCGTCTACCTTGAGGGTGAGGCGGATGCTTTGGAAGCCAACCGGGACTTCTTTGGAGATACCGAGGGTCCCGGCGAGGTCCAGGTCACCTTCGGCGGTCGCTTCTATGCTGTCCGTCGGGACGTTCATGGCGGTCGCGACCATCTGGCAGGTGATCTGGGCGCACGCGGCCAACGCCCCCAACAGCAGATCTCCCGAACAGGCGGCCGTCCCCATCCCGCCGACTCCACTGTGGGCCTCCGCAGCGTACACCGCCCGACCGATATCCACGGAACAAGAGACCGGCGTGTCCGTCTCGCTACCCGTCGCCCGGAGCGTTATCCTGGAGGAGTCCGGCTCCTCGCGGTACTTGCTCTTCAGCGGTTTCTGCACCGAACGGAGATCCACAACGATACCTCTCTTTACGTGAGCTTCCCTTCCCACCACACTATACTCCGCTCGTGACGGGATCGGCAATCACAGATGGAGGTGGACGATGGTACGTAACGTCGAGAACGCGGGAGATGTACAGGTGCCGAACGGCGCGCCACCGGGGTTCGTGACCCACGTCTACAGGAGATCCTTCACGACGCCGCACCCACGTCCTCGGGTATGGGCCTGGCTCAACGATCCGGCCACCTTCACGGAAGGGCAAGTCTGGCCCTACCGGGTCGAGTTCGTGGACGGGGGATTCGAGCCCGGCGTTCTGAACGTCCATCACGGTCCGCTCATAAACTTCGCCGGCGCGATAGGAGAGGTCCGCGGTCCGGAAGGCTCCATCGCCTACCGGGACCTCAAGTACTTTTACGGCTCGTACGCGCTTAGTTTGCGACTCGCCCGACCGACCCGGCTCCAATTCTGGGCCGAGGAATCGGAAGGCGGCACGCTCGTGACGGTCCAGCTCGACAGCCTCGTGCGGCGTCCGTTCGTCCGTGTCTGGGACCTCTCTCAGCGGGTATTCTGGTCCCGCTTTCCACGCTGGATGGGTTCCGCCCTCGGTAACGAAAGCTGATACGGAAAGAGAGGCCCGCTCTGGGAGCGGACCTCTTGGGTCGAGGTTTGTACGTTTTCAGGACTCGTTACTGACCTGAGGCTGCTCCGTAGATGTTCTGATCCAGACCTCCGGCGTTGGGGCAGGTGTCGGATGAGTAGGAGCCGTCGGGGTTCTTCGTCCGGCACTGGAACACGTCGAAGCCCTCGCCGCCGTTGTAACGCGGGTCGTCGCCGGGCTTCACGTTCCGGTTGTCGGTCCAGACGTTGTACGCGAACGCGCCGACCGAGGAGACGTAGTTGTAGTCTCCCTGGAACGGTACGCGACGGTCGCCGAACATCTCGTAGTCCGGGTTCTGCGACACGCTGGAGAGCCGGTTGACGCTCCAGGTCTTGCCGCCGTCGGTAGAGGTGGCGCCGTAGGTGTCGAGACCGTTCTGGCTCGCCGTGTGAAAGCCGTAGGGGTCCTTCGCCGAGGTGTCGCCGATGGCGTTCTGGACGCTGTATGAGGCGTCGTTGCGGCTGTCGTGCCAGACGGCGTGCAGGTAGCCCCCGTCCGCGTTGATGTCCTGGAAGAACTGGTGGCCGACCGGAGAGTTGCTTATGAGGGACGGCTTGCTCCACGTCCCGCCGCCGTTGGTGGTCTTGATGAAGTAGACGGCGCCCTGGCCGACGGTTAGCGTGCCGTCAGGAGCGGTAGGGGCCGAGTTATAAGTCGAGTTCGACGGTACGGTGGTCCCTGTCTTGATGGCGTCGAACACGATGTAGACGGTATTCGGGTCGCCCTTCGGGTCGGCTGTGGAACGGGGCTGGCTGTCGTGGCGGAAGAAGGTGAAGCCGCTCTTGCACGCGAACGGGCCGGATCCACAGTCGCGGGCGTCGCCAGAGGACTCGGGTCCCGCGCCGTCGCTCTCGACGCCCGGGCCGTCGGCCTTATTGAAGGCTGCTTCGGCCGCCGCCTGGGCCGCCTGCGGGTTGCCGGAGAAGTCGGCCGCGTCGAACGAGTCGAAGGTCGTGGCTACGGCCGGTTTGGTAAAGTGTTTGCCGCCGTCGGCTGACTTGACGAAGACCACGGCGTCCTGCTGCTTGCCGTTCTTCGACTCGAACTGCCGCCAGGTGACGTAGACGGTGCCGTCGGAAGTGACGGCGATGTCGGCGTTCTGGTTGCCCATGACGCCTTCGGAGATCTTCATTGGGTTCGAGAAGGTCTTGCCGTGGTCGGTGGAGCGGACGAACTGGATGGAGTTGTTTCCGCTACCCTGGAAGAGGCTCCACGCCGCGTACACGTTGCCGGCGTTCGGGCTGTTTACGCCCCGGTCGACGCCGATGGCGGTCTTGTCGTTGAACCGGCCGTTGACGGCGGGCGTGCCTTTGCCGACTATGACGGTGCGGACGTAGTGGGTCGCGTTCTGATCGTAGGCTGCGACCCAGACCGAGCCGTTCTGCGGGGCACCGCGGTTGAAGGCGTTGCCCATGTAGAATACCCGTCCGTTGTTGTCCCACTCCTGCACCGGGTCGCCGGCGTTGGCGATGTTGCGTTGCTGGAGGGGAGACGCCTTGCCTTCAGGCGAGTTGTCGCCGGGGTAACCCGGCAGCAGACCGTCCGTCCAGGAAGAACCGCCGTCGGTCGAGCGGTAGAAGCCCGTCCAGGTGCCTCCTGTAGTCTCCGCCGTGCAGTAGTCGTTCGAGCCGGCGACGATGATGCGCGGGTCCTTGGGGTCCACGGCCGCCGAAGGCTCGTTCTGCTGGCGGTTGTTTGTCGAGCACGAGGTGGTGGTCGCGTCCGGGGGCGCGCCATTCGCCTTTACGTACTCGCGGTCGGTAACGCTAGTGTCGGCGGTGGCCGCCCAGGCGGTCCCGAGGACCGTAAACGCGGCCGACAGCGCGATCAGGAGGGCGATAACCACCCTCGGCGCCTGGCCTATTCTAAGTTGCTCCAAGAGAGATCTCCTAACCGATCTTTAGTGAACTGGATAAGATGGCTCATCCAACGAACTCCAATACGGCCCCCTTCCCCCCTCTGGTTTCCAGAATGCGCGTAGCATAGACCACAACTCACGGTGAAATCAAATGCGTTCTAGTATCCCTCCGGCGGCGCGGCTCTTACCTTCGCGCCTTCCCGAGCGCGAGCCCGAAATAATCCCTGGGGTCCGTGTAGAGGTCCAGCATTTCGAGGCCCGCTTCCTCCAGGGTTGCGGCCGCCGATTCTGGGGTGAACTTCGTGCTGATCTCCGTTCGCATTCCCTCACCCTCCCCGAAGTGTGCGCTGAAATCCGCCGCCTGGATATGGACTTTCTGCTCTCGTTTTGAGTAGAGCCACATCTCTATGCGCTGGTTTTCGGCGTCGTAGATCGCCCGGTGGGTGAAGAAGCCCGGGTCGAAGTCCGCCCCGAGACGCTCGTTCAACACCGCAAGCATGTTCTTGTCGAAATCCGCCGTCACCCCGGCGGCGTCGTTGTAGGCGGCTTCGAGGGTACTGGTGTCTTTTACAAGGTCCATGCCGAGCAGGAAGTGGTCCCCTGGGTGGAGCTCGTCGGACACCTCGGTGAGGAAGGAGCGGCGTTTCTCCGGGGTGAAGTTGCCGATGGTGCCGCCCAGGAAGATCACGAGCCGTCCATCGCCTCTGTCCCCGGGATCCGACTTACCCAGCAACCGGCCTAAAGAATGGTCGAAGTCGCCGACGTAGCCGCGTACTTCGAGCCCCGGATACTCGGCCAGCAGCTTCTCGCTACTCTCGCGCACGGCGCTCTCGCTTACGTCCAGCGGCACGTAACGAACCTGGTGGCTGTTCGCCCGAGAAGAGACGAGCATCGCGTCTAGCAGGGTGCGGGTCTTGCTCGCGGAGCCCGACCCTAGCTCCACCAGCTCTCGGCACCGCGTCCGGGAGACTATGTCGTCCGCTTTCTCCTGGAGAATGGAGAGCTCCGTGCGGGTCTGGTAGTACTCGGGTTGCTCCGTTATCTCCTCGAAGAGGCGGGAGCCCTCCGCGCCGTAGAAGTACTTGGGCCACGCCGAGAGGTCTTTGGGGGCCGAGAGCAAACCTTCCCGCACGTCTTCCGCCATCCTACTTCCGTCGTCGCCCGGTTCTTCCAGCGTCTCTATCTTTACCGTTCCCCGTTCGTGGTCCACGGTTACTCCTCCTCGTGAGTTTAGGACGTTACAGCGGACTCAGGCTCGCGCCGCCCTTCCGGTCGACAGACAGAAGATGCCGGTCAGGGATTTTCTTCCAGCACGCCTCGCCGTCGAGGCGCTCCGAGGCGACGACCACCGCCTCTGGAAAAGTTTCCCCATCCTCGACGTAGTACAAGGAGTTGGACGGACCGTTGGACGAACAGCGGGTAAAAACCATCGTCTCTCCGTCGGTGGCGGCGAGGTTCAGGGAAGACTCTACCCCGATCTTCGCGCACACCTCCAGGACGTGATGGACGGTCCCGGCGAGCGCTTCGGATAGGGGTTCTCCTGCTTTCAGTCGGTCGAGGAGCAGGGCGAAGATGGTCTCGGAGTCGGTGGTGCCGAGCAGGCCCGCGTATGACTCGTCGCTCAAAGCGTCTCGCAGGGGGCGCATCGCCGTGTGTCGAAAGTCCCGGATCGCGCCGTTGTGCATGAACGTGTAAGGTCCGGAGGAAAATGGTGGAACCCCGCTTTCCTCCGCCGGCAGTCCCGGCGTCGCGCTCCGGACAGCGGCGAAGATGCTGCTCGCCCGGACCTTGGACGCTATTCCGGCGAAGCTCCTGTCCGACCAGAGCGGCCCGTCCGAGCGATAGACCGCCGGCTCCTCCCCGGACCAGGGGACGTACCAGCTCACCCCGAAGCCGTCGGCGTTCACCACCCCGGAGAGCATTTCCCGTGGGGCGTAGCTCTGCACGAGCAGCGAGTGATCCGGGTCGAGCACGAGAGACGAGAGCGTCACCTCCGGCCCGCCGAGATAGGCGACCATCCGGCACATTAGAAGCCGATCTGCATTTCAGCCGGTCAGCCGGTCAGCAAAAAGCTGAAGTGCTGAGGTGCTGACTAGCCGAAATGCTGACACGCTACTTCGCACAGCGGAACCCCACGAAGAGTTGGCGTCTGATCTGGTAGTCCCAGTTGCGGAAGGTGTTACGGGTGGTCACTGGCCGGGTCGCCCATGAGCCGCCGCGCAGGACCTTGTAGCTAGGGCTGAAAAAGACTTCCGAGTACTCCCGGTACGGGAAGCTCTCGAAGCCGGGATAGGGCGCGAAGTCGCTCGCGGTCCACTCCCACACGTCCCCGACCATGCCCAGAACGCCGTAGGTGCTGGCTCCCGCAGGGTACGCCCCGACCTCCGCCGCCCGGAACGCCAACTGGTCGAGGTTCGCCCGTTCGAGCGTAGGCGGCTCGTCGCCCCACGGAAACAGCCTCCGGGTCTCCGTTTCCGGGTCCCAGGAGGCTGCTTTTTCCCACTCCGCCTCCGTCGGGAGACGTTTGCCGGCCCACCGGGCGTACGCGTCTGCCTCGTACCAGGAGACGTGAACGACCGGAGCTTCGGGATTTAGAGGCTCGTCGAAGCCGAAACGCTCCGTCCACCAGGAATGAGGCTCGGGCTGGTACCAGTGTTTGGGCGAAGAGATGTTTTCTTCGGCCTTCCAGCGCCAGCCCTCGGGCTCCCAGAGGTCTTCCCGTTCGTAGCCGCCCGCTTCGACGAACTCTTGGAAAGCACGGTTTGTTACGGGGGTCGTGTCCAGGTAGAAGCCGGGTACGTGCCGCTCGTGCTCGTCGCGCTCGTTGTCCAGGGCGACGCTCCTGTCCGTCGTGCCCATGAGGAACGGGCCGCCGGGAACGCAGGTCATTTCTTCTCGCGGCGGGTTGCCGGCAGGGAGGTCTATGCGGGGTTCGGGCCGGTAGCCACGGCTCGGCATGAGTTGGAAGGTCTGGAGCATGGTCTCGTTGTGCTGGGCTTCGTGTTGCAGGATCATGTTGTAGACGAAACCGTCCGAGAGCAGTGGGTCGTCGCCGTCGAGGTCTGCCTCTTCCAGCGCTTCCAGAACGGCTCTCCTGATGGCGTCGAGGTAACGGTCTGCGTCGTGACGGTCGAGGAGGTTGAGGGACGGACGCTCCTCACGCGGGTGTAGGGAAGCGTCATACATGTCGTAGAGTTCGCGTTCGGATAGCCCCTTCCCGAACGCTTTATCGAGCAGCCAGAGCTCTTCGTAGTTACCGATGTGGCCGTAGTCCCAGACCGGAGGACTCATTATGGGGTCGTGCTGGGCGGCCAGGTCCGCGTCGGAGACGGGCGCCAGCAATAGGCGCGTACGTTCCCTTGCTTCCTCCAGCTTTCGGGCGAGATCCTGCTTACTGACTCTCTTTTTCGTATCCATAGCGAGAGATGTTAGCCCCGAAGTCGCTAACCTGCAACGCGCAGTATAACTTTGCCGCGTCCGTGGCCGGAGTCGAGCCGCTCGTGGGCTTTACGGACCCCCGAGAGATCCAGCACTTCATCCACGATGGGACGCATCTGTCTGCGTTCGATCAGCAGCGACATCTCCTCCAGTCTCTCCCGCTCACGCGTGAGAAAGACTCCATAGAGCGCCTGGTTGTTCATGTACAGCGGCGTCAGGTCTCCTTGCGGACCCAGTATGGTCGCCAGCCGCCCGAAAGGACGGGTGCAGGAGAGGCTGTTCACGATGGTGTCGCCGCCTACCGTATCGAATACGGTGTCCACCCCGATGCCGCCGGTATCTTCCAGGACGACCTCGGAGATGTCCTGTTGCGTGTAGTCTACGGCTATGTCGGCGCCGAGGTCCTTTAGGGTTTGCTGGTTGTCGGTACCCGCGCTTGCGATAACGCGGGCGCCGGATGCGTGGGCGATCTGGACGGCGAAAGAGCCTACGCCGCCGGCTCCGCCCTGGATCAAAACCGTCTCCCCGACTCCGACGGCGAGCCGCCTCACGAGCGCCTCCCACGCCGTTCCCCCGGCGAGCGGCACGGCCGCCGCCTCTTCGTGGGAGAGCGAGGCCGGCTTCTCCGCGACGATGTCGGCAGACACAACGTGGTATTCAGCGTATCCACCGTTGGAGCCGGGGCCGAAGATCTCCGGCGTGTAATACACTTCATCACCGGGCCCGAACTCCTCTACGCCACCCCCGACCTCTTCCACCACCCCGGAGACGTCCGCCCCCAGAATAGCGGGCGTCTCCAGGCCCATCGCGGAGCCGTTGGCCCTGAGCAACGCGTCCACCGGGTTCGTCCCGGAGGCGACCACCCGCACCAGTACCTCGCCGGGGCCGGGCTCGGGCCTCTCCACGTCCTGCTCCTCGAAAAGGTTGGGTTCTCCAAACTCCGGTAATACCATCGCGCGCATGAGAGTGCCTTTCTTGTCTTAGACATATCGCCCTAAACATATGCCCGCCCTCTCTCCACCTCAAACAGTTAAAATGGGCCAGGTGGGTGAGAGTAGAGAGGTGGATATGACCGAAAGAGAGCCTGCTAAGGCGATCCAGAAGATGGGTGAGGCGTTCGGTGAATCTTACCGGAAGGCCGCCGAAAGCGTCGCCGAAGCGCAGCAGCGGAACGTCCGGCTCGCGCAAGGTTGGGTAGAGGGCGTCGGCGAGGTGCTTGAGAGCCAGGCCGAGGCGAACCGGGCCCTGACCAGCGCGATGGAGTCACATGCGAAGGTCGTCGAGGAGGCGCTTGCGAGCCAGGAGCGGACCAACCGCGCCCTCGCCGAGAGCCTGGACTCCTACCGGCAGGTCGCGGAGAAGTTCGGTGCGCTCCAGGAGAAGAACACGGAGCTGACCAGGAACCTCTTTGAGGGTATAACGGGAGAGTTGGAAAGCCAGTCGCAGAGCGCCCAGAGTATCGCCCGCGAGATGATGGAAGGGTCCGGCAAGCAGCTAGAGGCTTTTCAGGAGATGTTTCAGGAAGCGATGGGTTCCTACATGGAGCTACTAAACTCTCCTTTCTCCCTCTACCAGAAGAACCTCGAAGCTTTCAGAAAGGGTGGCGGGTAAAACCCTTAAAGGCAGAACGAGCAGTCAATACAAAGGAGGAGAACATGCAAGTAGAAAAAGGAAGCCTCTCGGTGAGGAACTTGATCGGGGGTAAATGGGAAGAAGGCGCCGGTGGGGAGAACGAGCCGGTCTACGACCCAGCCACGGGTGAGGTCATAGCCGAGACACCTCTCAGCACCTCGGAAGACCTCGACCGGGCGGTCGCCAGGGCCACCGAAGCTTTCGAAGCTTGGTCCGCGACCCCGGTCATCCAGCGCGTCCAGGTCCTCTTCCGCTTCAAGATGCTTCTCGAAGAGCACTTCGAGGAGTTGAGAGACCTCGTAACGCTGGAGAACGGCAAGGACAAGAAAGACGCCGGGGGCGAGGTCAGGCGCGGCATAGAGGTGGTCGAGTTCGCCTGCGGGATGCCGACCCTCATGATGGGCGAGACCGTCAGGGACGTCGCCAGAGGAGTGGACAACGCTTCCTACCGCTATCCGCTAGGGGTGGTCGCGGCCATAACGCCGTTTAACTTCCCTTGCATGGTGCCGCTGTGGACCTTGCCGGTAGCCATAGCCGCCGGCAACTCCTACATCCTGAAACCCTCCGAGCGCACGCCGCTCTGCGCCCAGCGCTTAGGTGAGCTGTTGGCTGAGGCGGGTTTGCCGGACGGGGTCTTCAGCATCGTCAACGGAGCCCGGGAGGCGGTCAACGCCATCCTGGAGCATCCGGGTATAGAGGCGGTCTCCTTCGTCGGCAGCCAGCCGGTGGCCGAGCACGTCTACAAGACCGGCGCTTCGCATGGAAAGCGGGTCCAGGCGCTTGCCGGGGCCAAGAACTCCATGATCGTCATGCCCGACGCCGTTCTCGACAAAGCCGTCCCGAACATAATTTCCTCAGCCTACGGCAACGCCGGGGAGCGGTGCCTGGCCGGAAGCGTGCTGGTGGCCGTTGGAGAAGTCGCGGACGAGTTGGTAGAGAAGATGAAAACAGCGGCTTCTTCCATGAAGGTAGGCCCCGGCAGCGAGGAAGGCTCCGAGTTGACGCCAGTCATCCGCGACTCGCACCGCGATAAGGTAAGAGGCTACATAGACCTCGGAGAAGAGGAAGGTGCGGACGTGGTCCTCGACGGCAGGGAGGCGCCGTTGGAGGACGGCTACTTCATGGGACCGACTCTTCTGGACAACGTGACGGGTGAGATGCGGGTAGGCCGGGAGGAGATCTTCGGTCCGGTCCTCTCGGTTGTGAGAGTCGGCTCCCTGGATGAGGCGATAGAGTTTACCAACGGCTCCTCCTTCGGCAACGCCTGCTCGATCTTCACCGAGAACGGCGCCGCGGTGAGGCACTGGCGGGAGAAGGTGGAGGCCGGGATGCTCGGGGTAAACGTCGGAGTAGCCGCACCTATGGCCTTCTTCCCGTTCAACGGGGTCAAGAACTCCTTCTACGGAGACCTTCACGCCACCGGCAAAGACGGGGTAAGGTTCTTCACCGAGAACAAGGTCGAAATTACCCGCTACCTCTCCGATTTCTCCGAAGCCTAGTCCCTACAACCCTACACGCGCGAACGCAGCGGTCGATACTCTCGATCGCTGCGTTCCGCTTGCCAACGGGGACAATGGTCAGGTCGTTCAACCTGACCATTTGACTCCAGGATACGAAAAAACTTCGAGAATCGCTAAAGCTTTGATGTCTTCATGACGAAGACTGTGTATAGTTGGTTCAAGGTCACGAGTCCTGGAGGGGGCATAGTGCGTCGATTGTTCGGGGTTTACGCTACTGCTTTTATTACTTTTGGTGCCGTGCTGGGCGCATCGCTGGTGATGGCCCCGGCGGCGCATGCTGGGACGTACTACCAGGTCGTCGACAATTCCAACTCCAGCCGCTTCCAGGCTTCCGGACGTTGGATCGTTAGCAGTTTTCACTCGAACACGGACTATGGCAAGAACTACAGAGTCTTGAAAAAGCCGCTCTCCGTCTCCGATAATGCCAGGTTTAAGATCAGAACCCCCGCAAAAGGATCCTATCGGGTCCTCGCCCGCTGGCCCTCCGACTCCGGCTATAACAGCCGGGCGCGCTTCTGGGTAAAAACCAGTGGTGGATGGAAATCCAAAACGGTCAACCAGAGGACCAACGGCGGCAAGTGGGTGCTGCTGGGTACTTATACGCTCGCCGCCGGTGACTCCTACCGAGTTCAGGTCTCCAGCAGGAGCTCTGGCAGAGGCTACATAATCGCCGACGCCGTCAAGGTGGTGCGGGTGACGAGCGGTACTACAACCTCCAGCGGACCGACCGGACTCAAGGTCGTCCGCGAGGCGAAGACGTGGCTCGGTGTACCGTACAAATACGGAGGGGCCTCGCGCAACGGCGTTGACTGTTCCGGTCTCACGATGATGGTCTACAAGAAGTTCGGCAAATACCTGCCGCACAACGCCGCCGAGCAGTTCAAGTACGGCACCAGAGTATCCACGCCAGCTCCCGGCAACCTGGTTTTCGGCCGCTACGACGGTACAGGGCCGGGGATTCAGCACGTCGGTATAATTACCGGGAGCAACCAGATGATCCACGCGCCGCAGCCGGGAACCGTCGTACGTTACGCTACCTTCAAGAACAGCTACTACAACATCGCTGGCGTTAGGCGCTACGTCCCGAATAGATAGCGCGTAGCGGCGGTCGTTTAGCCGTTCTCAGTGGAACGCTGCGCGCGTCAGCGGCGGCCTTTTCTGAGGATGTCGTCTTTGGCGGCTTGTGGGGAGATGGACTCGTCGCGGCTTTCGAGGGCGAGCCGCTCGCGGTGATAGACGATCCAGAGGTAGAAGTCTAACTCGGTGCGACCTGGGAAAGCGTCCAGGATACGCTCTTCCCGGATCATATCGGAGATGGGCGAGTAAGAGTACTCGTACCAGTCTCTCAAGACCTCTTCCGGGGAGACGTAGCGCTTCCAGAGCTGCGAGAGCCGGAAGCCGTGGGCCTCGATGTAGGTGGCGAGCCTCCGGTAGTCGGAGACATCGGACAACTCTACTTTGATCTCCGGCAGCACCCGGTCCATCGGCACCCGCTCCAGCAGATGACGGTGCTCCAGCTTGTGCAGGAGGTCGCGCGCGGTCAGGGCCGAGTCAACCGGCACCCGGCTGCGGAGTTCGGTGACCTCGGCGTCCACGATCTCCACGCCTTGCTGGCGGGCAACGGAGATGCGGTGGTTACCATCCTGGACGAAGTAGGCGTCCCCGATCTTGTACAGGCTCACCGGCGGCAACTCCTCCGCCCGGTGCATCATCTGGTCGATCTTCTTCCAGCGCGTCGCGACGTTGCCGCCGCCCTTGGAAGGCAGGAACGCCCGGTCGAAGTCCCGGTGGCGGCCGACGCTACCGACCACCTTGGCGACCGGCACCTCGCGCATCCCCAGGTAGACCTGCTCCACGGCCCCGAGTACGCTCTTCACCTCGTCGAAGGAGAGTAGCTGGTTGGATCCGGGATCCCGTCGCAGGTACGCTCCGACTCGCCTCAGAAAAGCTTTCCTCCGGGCGTTCGAGAAATCTTTGTCGGCCTGCTCGTTGAGGTTCATGTAACTCGCCACAGAGAGAATCTATACCGCCCACCGCCCCAGGACAAGCTGATACCCGAAGAATTTACACTTCCAGGATGCGGTGACCGTAGACGTTGATGACCCGGGTCTCTCCCCGGCTCGTCTCACGTTTCTCCAGCGGGCTCATCAAGTGTATGTGACCGTGGAGCCAGAGCGGCGGGCGGTGACGGTCCATAAGCCCGAGGAACGACTCGAACCCCGTGTGGCAGAGGTCCTCACGGTCCCCGAGGCCGCAAGGGGCGGCGTGGGTGACGATGACCCGAGGAGGCGGCTTGCCGAGCATGCCACGGTAGCGGATGCGAGCCGAGAGAGACCGCGTCCGGCGGCGCATCTGACGCTCGGTGTACTGGTTCGGGCCGCCGGAGTACAGCATCGAACCGGAGAGACCGGCCATCGTCACGCCTCCGACGGTCTCTATCCGGCCGTCGAGAGGCGTGCATCCCCCCGGATGCTTCGGCCCTTCCGGGCCTGGGTCGTGATTGCCGAGCACGTAGTAGAGCGGCACACCTAAAAAGGTGACGACGTACTCCAGATACTCGAACGGCAAGTCCCCGCAGGAGATGACCGCCTCGACCCCGTTTGCGTAAGATCTGAGGTTCGGGCCATGGAGTATCTGCTCCACGCGGTCACTGATGCACAGCACTTTCATGTTCGCCTTTCTACCACCTCCTCAAGCATACCGGCTCTCCCGCCGCGCGGCTATACTGGCTCCGATGCAAGGAGGTTCCCCGAACGTTCCCGGAGGTCCGGCATGCACGGCAGACGTAAAACCGAAGGCTCACTCTTCATCCCTGACCGGATGGCCCGGAACGTTGCCCGGATGCGCGGTGGAGCCGGCGAGGAATGGCTCCGCCGGTTGCCGGGCATCGTCGCCCATCTGCGGGAGCGGTGGGAGGTCGTCGAAGTAGAGGAGCCTTTCGAGGGGATCTGGTACAACTGGGTCGCCCCCGTCCGGCGCGCCGACGGCACACCAGCTGTCCTCAAGCTCTGCGTGCCGGGAGACGAAGAGTTCGCCTCCGGGGCGCGGGCGCTGGAAACCTTCGACGGACGGGGAGCGGTTCGGCTGCTAGAACTGGACCTGGGGCTCGGGGCGATGCTGATGGAGCGCTTAGAGCCGGGCGTGTCACTGTACAACGTCCGGGACGAGGAGGCGGCCACCTCGGCGGTGGCGGACGTTATACGAAAGCTGCACCGTCCCGTAACACCGGATCACGAATTCTTGACGGTGTCTCTATAGGCGGGAGGGTTCCGCCAGCTCAGGGATCATTTCGATGGTGGGACCGGCCCGATGCCGGAGGCGCTCGTGGAGCGCGCCGAGTCGCTCTTTGCGGAGCTAATCTCTTCCCAGGAAGAGACGGTTCTCCTGCACGGCGATCTCCACCAGGAGAACATACTGTCCGTTTCGGATGGAGGGCGCGGCCCGTGGCTTGCGATCGACCCGAAGGGAATCGTCGGAGATCCGGCTTACGAGATCGCGGCCCTGCTTCACAACCCGGACTGGCTGCTGGAAGAACCATGGCCCGGTGAGATCCTGGAGCGCCGGGTGCATCAGTTGGCCGAAGAACTCGGTTTCGAGCTTCAGCGCGTCTGGGGTTGGGGGTTCGCCCAGGCCGTCCTCGCGGCTTACTGGGGGCTGGAGGACGGTGGAGAAGTCTGGGACCAGGCGCTGAAGTGCGCGGAGTTACTCGCCGCGTTCGAGCCGTAAGGTGGAGCGGGTGGAGGTGTCGTGCCTGCGGGCGGCGGGTAGTACGTTCGCGTAGATATTCGACGCTGGAGGTAGAAAATGGCTGGTCCCGTGACCCCGAAGCTGATGGTTGATATCGTCATACCTTTCGAGGAAGGAATCGTCCTGATCCGTCGCGGCAGCGACCCCTTCGAGGGACAGTGGGCGCTGCCGGGCGGGTTCGTCGAGGTGGGCGAAACCGTGGAGCAGGCCGCCGCACGGGAGGTGGAAGAGGAGACGGGTCTCGAGGTCGAAATAGTCCGCCTCATCGGGGTCTACTCCGATCCGGAGCGTGATCCCCGCGGCCACAACGTCAGCGTCGCCTTTCTCGCACGCACTTTGAGCGGACAGATGCAAGCCGCCAGCGATGCAGCGGAGGCCGAAGTCCTCGACCCAAACGCCGTCGAGCTAGCCTTCGACCATCACGAGATCATCGCCGACGCTCTCCGCCTCGACGCCTACAACGTCTAGCTCTTGAGCGCCCACAACGACTCGGCCGGGAGACGGGCCATTATCTCGTCTCCGACCGCCAGCCGGACGTGGGGCGGCAGTGCCGCCCGGAGGCTAGTGTCGTGCGCTTCGAGGGTATAGTGGACCTGCGTCCCCAAGAAGGTCGCCGATGCCACGCGGGCCGGAAAAGAGTTCTCGCCGCCTTCGATCCTGACGGCTTCGGGGCGGATGGTGAGGGTGACTTCGCCGGGCCGGGTGGGACTTTGTAGCTTGAGTTCTCCGAGTCCGGTCTTCACGCAGCCGTTTTCGGCGTGACCGCCGATAAAGTTTGTGGCGCCGAAGAAGCGGGCGGCGGCGCGGCTCACCGGACGGTCATAGAAAGCCTGGGGCCGATCGTACATCTGAAGCGAGCCGTCGAAGATGAGGGCTATCCGGTCGGCCAGAACCACCGCCTCCTCCTGGTCGTGGGTGACGAAGACGGTCGTGTACCCGCCCTCGCGTTGGAGGCGCTTTATCAGCTCGCGCATTTCCTCACGGAGGTTCGCGTCTAGGGCGCTTAGAGGCTCGTCCAGGAGCAAGAGGCGCGGCCCGGTTACGAGCGCCCGTGCCAGTGCCACCCGCTGTTGCTGGCCGCCGGAGAGCTCGTCCGGCTTCCTGTCCGCGAGCCCCTCCATCCTGACCCGCCGGAGCGCTTCTTCCATCTTCTTCGTCGATTCCTCGCGCGAGACGCCGCGCATCCTGAGGCCGAAACTGACGTTCGCCTCGACGCTCATGTGCGGGAAGAGCAGCGACTTCTGGAAGACCATCGCCGCCTCCCGCTTCTCCGGCGGGACCCCGACCACGGAGTGCCCGTTCACCAGCACGTCGCCCGCGGTCGGTCGCAGCAGTCCGGCTACGATCTTCAACGCCGTGGTCTTGCCACAACCCGAAGGCCCGAGCAACGCCACCAACTCTCCCGGCTCGACATCGAGCGATAGGTCGGAGAGCGCCGGTTCATCGCCGCGAGCGTAGCTGTGGGAGAGACCTCGTAGCTCCAGCCGTGCGCTCAAGAAGAGTTCCTCAAGACACTTTCCCGAGTCCCAGGAAGCCCCGGCCCCCGCCTCTCTCGCCCGGTTTCAGAAAGCGGAGGGCGACGACGAGGGCGAGGATTGCGGGGAGGGCGAAGACGAGGGCGAGGGCGGAGGTGTGGACCGGGTCGTTGCCGGAGGCGGCGGAGAAGAGGAGCATCGGCAGGGTGACTACGTTGCCGCCGCCTATAAGGAGCGTCAGGATGTACTGGCCCCAGGAGATCAAAAACGCGAACAACCCAGCCACCGCAACCCCCGGCGCGACCTCCGGCAGCGTGACGTGCAAGAACGCCTGCCAGGGGTTCGCCCCGAGCGTGCGCGCAGCTTCCTCCAACTCTCCCGTCCGCTCGGCGAAGACGCTGGTCAGGATGACGGCCGTGTATGGGACCGTCGGTACCAGATGGACCAGGAACACCCCGAACACTGTGTCCGCGAGCCCGAGCCGGATAAACGTCAGGTGGATGCCCATCGTAGAAGCGAGCGGCGGGACCAGTATCGGGAGCAGGATAAAGAAGATCACTACTCCCTTGAAACGCCACTCATAGCCTCCGAGGGCCATCCCGGCCGGCAGCCCGACCACGATCGAGGCGAGCGCCACCGAAACCCCGATCAGCAAACTCGTCAACGTCGCCGATAAGACTTTCCCACCCGGCTCCAACAGGTAGCGTACGCCCCGCAGCGACCACTCCGTCGGCAGCAGGTCCGGGAAGCGCCACTCTCCGGCGAAGGTCCACAGGACGAGCGGGACGAACGGCAGCACGACCATCGCCGCCACCAGCGCGAGGCCGAGGTTGCTCCGGCGTTTATCCAAAAGTCTCACCCACGGCCGAGGTCTTTCGCTATGCGTAGGTAGGCGGCGGCGAAGGCGGCCGTCACCAGGGAGATCAGGATGTTGATCGCCATCGCTATCGGACGGGAGGTGAGCTCTATGCCCCGGTACTCGTTGTAGGCCGTCACCGGCAGTATGGTCGGGTAGGTCTTGCCGAGCAGGTACGGTACCTCGAATGCCCCGAACGTGAAGGCGAAGACTATGAGGCTAGCCGCCACTATCCCCGGCGAGATCACCGGAAACACGACGTACCAGAACCGCTGCCACGCGCCCGCCCCGAGGGTGCGTGCAACGTCTTCTAGCTCTGCGGCAACTCCTCGTAAGGAAGCGAGTACGACGAGTGCTATGAAAGGCGTCTCCTTCCAGACGTAGGTGAGGATGATGCCGATAGAATATTTATCGTAGAGGAGGGCGGGGAAGTCGCTTGGTTGCCCGATCAGGCCGAGGGCGGCCGCGCCCCGGGCCCCGAGCCCCGTCTGGGAGACGACTAGCGCGATGCCGACGGCGGCGACGAGGTGGGGGATCGTGATCGGCAACTGGAACACGACCGCCGAGACGCGCCCGCTGCTCTTCCTCAAAGCTAAGGCTGCGAGCACCGCCAACACCGTGGATATACCGGTCGAAGCGCCCGCCACGTACAGCGTCAGGAAGAGAGAGCTAAGGAAGTCGCCATCCGTCAGGACCTTACGGTAGGCGTCGAGGTTTACGGTCGTCTGGCCGATGGCCGGCATGTACCCGAGGGACTGAACGAGGGCGGAGACTAGCCCCCCGGCGAACAGTACCCCGACAACCAGCGAGGCTGGAGTGAGGAGCAGGAATATCTTGATCCTTCCGCCCAAAAGCTACTTCTTGAGCACCTTGCTACGCCAGCCGTCCTGGAGCGATAGCAGCCACTTCGACCGGGCTTCGGGGACCCTGTGCTTCTGCAACTCGCCCGTCGAGAGCGTCGCCGGGCCACCAAGGTTGGCGAACTTCTTCTGAATGTCTTTTGGCAGACGGCTTATGTCCAGGGCCGTCAGGTCGCCCCAGCCTTTCGGGTCCTGTTTCTTGATCTGGGCCTCCGGGCTCTCCAGGAAGTTTGCTACCACCTGCGCCCCGGCCTTGTTCGGCGTGTTGTACGGGATGGTGACATAGTGGGTGTTGTTCAGGGTGCCGCCGTCGAGCAAATACGTGCGGCTCGTCTTCGGGAAGAGGCCCTTCTCGATCTGGCGCTGGGCCAACTGCGGATTGTAGCTCATATCCAGCCAGACCTCACCGTTCTGGTACAGCTCGTCCAGCTTGGTCGAGGACTCGGGGTATGTCTGCCCGTTGCGCCACAGGTGCGGCTCCAGCTTGTTCAGGTAGTCGTAGAGCCTGGAAGACTTCTTGTCGAAGACGCTCTTGTCGAAAGGCTTCTGGAAGGGCTTTGTCTCTCCCGTAACACCGTAGAACATCTGCTCTACGAAGGCGTTGCCGGTGAAGTCCGGAGGGGCCGGATAGGTGAAACGGCCGGGATGCTTCTTGGTCCAGGCTAGTAGCTCTTTCGTATTCTTCGGTGGGTTTTTGACCTTGGCCGAGTCGTAGATCATGACGAACTGGGCCTTGCCCCAGGGGGCTTCGCGACCTTTGACCGGGTAGCCGAAGTCGTGGTTTATGCTCTGGTTTTTCCAGTCGATGTATTTCGCGTTCGGAAGCTTCTTCGCCCAGGGTCCGAACCAGAGGTTCGCGTCGGCGCCGGTGGCGAAGTTCTCACCGTTGATCCAGACGAGGTCTATCGTGCCCTTGCTCTTGCCGGCGCTCTTCTCGTTCAAGAGCTTGTTTACCGCGTCTCCGGTGTCCGAGAGGGGCGTTCTCTTCAAGGTGATGCCGTACTTCTTCTTGAGCTGGGGGGCGACGTAGTCATCCACGTAGGCGTTGATGGAGTCGTCCCCGCCGTACATGGAGAAGTTTACGGTCGTGCCCCGCGCCTCTTTCTCCAACTTCGAGAACGGGCGCTTCTCGCCCTGGGAACTTGTACCGCCGTTGGCCGAACCGCCAGACCCGCCGCCGCAGGCGGCGAGCGCAGGTGTCAGGACGACCGCCAATATGACGCACAACAAGATTCGCAGCTTCAACTCGTAGTTTCCTCTCTCTATTCTTCCCGGACCGAAAGCGACACGCTCTCGGTCCGGGATTTTATACTCCGTATATGTTCATTTACGATTCGTGGACAATCCCGGATCAAGCACGCTTACCGGACGGGATGCCGCGAGAGCGCCGCCATCATCCCGGAGAGCACCCGTGAGGCGTCCAGGTCCGTGACCGCCTCGACCTCCCGTCCCCGGTTCGCGAAGTCGTGGGCCGCTGCCGC
>JBBPZT010000083.1:0-5719 GCA_038198625.1 Rubrobacterales bacterium | reverse complement strand
CTTCGTGAAGCGTCCCATCCGAGATGTTACAGGAGGTGAGAGATGGATGTGGAGGCTATCATCTGGACGGTTGTGTTCTTCGGCGGCGTGATCCTGATACTGTCTTTACTGCTCTTCAAGGCGGTTCAGGCCGATAGAGCGGAGGCCAGACAAGCGCAGGACTCATCCCGTGACGGCGGATAGGTTTGCCTGAGCGGTTCTAGTCAGCCCATCAGCCGGCTACGGGCTTTGATGCGCGTTCCGGTTAAAATAGGCTTGGAGCCATGGTGAAAACAGAGGGAGACCAAGAAGCATGGGCATTATAGACAAAGCCATAGCAAGCTCCGTGACCGTCATACCGAAGCCCATCGTTCGGCGGATCTCCAGCCGCTACATAGCGGGCGAGAAGTTGGAAGAGGCCCTCTCCGCTATCCAGGAGTTGAACCGCGAGGGCTGCGTGGCGACGGTGGACGTTCTCGGCGAGAGCACCGAGAGCAAGGCGGATGCGAACGAGACGCTCCAGGAGTACAAACAGGTCATCGACGCCCTGGAGGAGCACGGCCTTGACTCGGGGATCTCCGTGAAGCTCACCGGCCTCGGCCTGACCATAAACGAGGAGTTGTGCCGGGCGAACCTGGAGGAGATCGTCGAATACGCGGCTGCCAGGAACCGCTTCGTACGGGTGGATATGGAGAACTCTCCCCACACGAGCGCGACGCTGAACCTCGTGCTCGACATGCACGAACGTCACGAAAACGTGGGGGCCGTGATACAGGCCTACATGCGCCGCAGCCTGATAGACGTGACACGGCTCGCCGAGGCTGGTGTGGCGGTGCGGCTCTGCAAGGGCATCTACGACGAGAAACGTGAGATCGCCTACAAGGACTTCGACACCGTGCGCCAGAACTACGTAATGCTCCTCGAAGAGCTGTTCCGGGGCGGCGTCTACGTGGGTGTCGCCACCCACGACGAGCACCTCGTCCTGCACGCCTTGCGTTTGATCCATCAACTCGATGTTCCTAAAGACCGCTACGAGTTCCAGATGCTCCTCGGCGTGGACGAAGAGCTTCGGAAGATACTGGTCGGCGGCGGGCACAAGCTGAGGGTCTACGTGCCGTTCGGAGAGGATTGGTACGAATACTCGACGCGCAGGCTCAAGGAGAACCCCAAGATAGCCGGATACGTCGCATCGGACGTGATCGGGAGTATCATCAATACCGTAAAGCGGTAGCTGCGGCGAGTATCGAACCTTACACAAATCTAAAAAACCCGGAGGTGCTTAAACAGTGGGACTCATACCGTACAAGAACGAGACGTACCTGGACTGGACCGAGAAATCCAACCAGGATGCCATGCACGCCGCTCTTAAAGATGTCGAGGGACAGCTAGGAAAGAGCTACCCGGCGATTATCGGCGGCAAGCGCACGGACACGGACGGCGAGATAGTCTCCGTAAACCCGGCCAATCCCTCTCAGACGATCGGGAGCACCGGACGGGCCACGGAACGCGAGGCGGACCTGGCGCTTCAGACGGCTGCTAAGACGTTCGAGACGTGGAACCGTACGGCGCCGGAGGCGCGGGCTCGGATACTCTTGCAGGCGGCGGCGATCATGCGTCGGCGGAAGTTCGAGATGCTGGCGTGGGAGGTTTACGAGGGCGGCAAGCCCTGGTCCGAGGCCGACGCGCAGGTGGCCGAGGCGATAGATTTCCTGGAGTATTACGCCCGCGAGATGTTGCGGCTCAAGGATGGGGTGGAGATCTACTCGATCCCAGGCGAGGAGAGCCGCTACACCTACCAGCCGATGGGTGTCGGGATCATCATCGCGCCCTGGAACTTCCCGACAGCCATCCTTACAGGGATGTCGAGCGCGACCATCGTCGCCGGCAACACCATTGTCATGAAGCCGTCGGAGTTCACGCCGGTGATCGGGGCGAAGGTAGCGGAGATCTTCAAGGAGGCCGGCCTCCCGGATGGCGTCCTGAACTTCTTGCCCGGCTACGGCTCGGAGGTCGGCGACTACCTCGTCTCCGACGTCCGCACCCGCTTTATCTCCTTTACCGGCTCTATGAAGACGGGATTGCGCATAAACGAGTTGGCCGCGAAGCAGATAGAGAACCAGCGTTGGGTGAAGCGCGTGATCGCCGAGATGGGCGGCAAGGACGCGATGGTCATAGACGACTCCGCAGACCTCGACGCCGCAGCCGCCGACATCGTAAAGAGCGCCTACGGCTACTCGGGCCAGAAGTGCAGCGCAGCCTCCCGCGCCATCCTCCATCGCGACATCCACGACGAGCTTATGGAGAAAGTGCTGGAGAAGGCGAGAGCCCTAAAGGTCGGAGTACCCGCCGAGGATGGGCCGGAGATAAACATTGGTCCGGTCATCAGCGAGCCCCAGTTCGAGAAGGTGGCGGGCTACATAGAGGCCGGCAAGGAAGAGGGTGAGCGGCTGCTCGGCGAGGAGCCCGGCGACCCGGATAATGGATACTTCGTCACCCCGACTATCTTCGGCGTCGAGGCCGGGGCGCGGGTGGCGCGAGAGGAGATCTTCGGTCCCGTCCTCTCGATCATACAGGCCCGCGACTTCGACGACGCCCTCAAGATAGCCAACGACAGCCCATACGGCCTGACCGGCGGCGTCTATTCCAAAAACCGCGAACACCTGGAGCGGGCCAGAGAGGAGTTCAAAGCGGGCAACGTCTACTTCAACCGAAGCATCACCGGCGCGTTGGTGGGTGTGCAACCCTTCGGCGGCTACGGCCTCTCCGGCACCGACTCCAAAGCCGGTGGTCCCGACTACCTACCGCTGCACATGCTCGCCCGGACTACCGTCGAGAGGTTCTAGCGGGAAGCAGGCAACTCCTACTTGAAGACATCAGCGCCTGGACACTCGAAGCCGGGCGCCACGCTGTCGCCGTCCAGGGTATCCGCTGTGATGATAGCGTAGGCTCCTTTCAGCGACTTGTGGACGACTACGGAGCGGGTGCTGGGGTAGGCGGTCCGCACCAACCGTACCCCTGTCTCTAACCACACCTGGACCTTCGATTGGACATCGGCGGCGGTGTCGTTCGGGAGTGTGAGCAGTTCCTCGACGGTAATCCTGGCCCTGGTTGTAGCCACCTTCAAAAGCTCCATTCTTCGATCAGCTTGTCCTGGAAGATGTTGAGGTCGCGGGAGCCGCGGCGGTTGGCGCACTCTAGCTGGGGGATGATCTTCGCTATCGAGTCGTCGGTTCTCGACATGCGCCCGGCCAGGGTCCTACCCAACTCGTAGACTACTTTGTAGGCCGCCGGGGACTCGGCGTCGAGCATGGAGAGAAAGCGGTCCCTTTGGATGCCGTGCGCTTTCACGGCGGTCTTCGCAACGACGCTCGCCGCGGCCCGCGGCTCGGTAAGGAGGCCCATCTCGCCTACCACGCTCGGCGCCTCGATGGTCGCGAGGAGTTGATCGCGACGAGGGATCACCTGTTTGTAGACTTCGACGGTCCCGGAGGTGAGCACGTAGAGTTTCTCGTCCTTTTTGCCCTCCTCGATGAGCATCTCTCCCGGCCCGAAGCTGACAGGCTCCAGAAGCTCTCCCAACTCCTCCCGCTCCTCACGGTCAAGACGCTCGAAGAGTGGCACGTCCGGTAGAGGCGGCGTCTCCTGCATGTGTCCTCCCGCTATCTCTTGTATCTCCTGCATCTTCTATACGGTCCAGTCGGTCACGAGCTTGTCGCGGAACGCGTCGAGGTCCGTTTCACCGCGCCGTTCGAGGTCCCGGATGGCCTCCACGACCTCTTCGTCGAGGCGGGTGAGCCTGCGGGCGAGGGTGCGAGCTATACGGTAAGAGAGCTTGAAGGCGGCCGGACGTCCTTCGGAGATCATCCGCCGGAACGTCGAGCGCGGTATCCTGATCGCCTCGACCTCGCCTTTCGCCCTCACCGTCGCCGACGCCCCACTGTCCCCGAGTAGTCCACGCTCACCGACTACGGTTCGCTCCTCGCTCGCGTCTATGGTAGCCAGCAGCCGGTTCCCGGAGCCTGGGATCAACTTCCAGACCTCGACCCGCCCCGAGGTCAAAACGTACAGGCTGCTCGGTCTGGATCCCTCCTCGATAAACGTCTCGCCCGGCTCGAAGACGACGAGTTCCGCCTCTTCTTCGAATTCCCGGCGTTCCTCATCCGTCAAAAACTCGAAGAATTTGATCTGTCTCAGCCCGTTTCCGGTCATTGGTCCACCACCCTAATATATGCCTCGCAGTACCGTGGCCTTTCCGACCCGGCCTATGGCTAGTACGAAGGCCGCCGTCCGGAGGTCTAGATTGCGGCTCTCGGCGAGCCTGCGGACTTTCCGGTAGGCAGTCGTGATGGTACTGTGGAGCTCTTCGTTTGCCTGTTTCTCTTTCCAGGAGAAGTGCTGGAGGTTCTGTACCCACTCGAAGTAACTGACGATCACACCTCCCGCGTTCGCCAGGATGTCCGGGACGATGACGACCCCGTGCTCCTTGAGGTACTCGTCGGCCTGCGGCGTTACAGGGCTGTTCGCGGCCTCAACGATATAGGATGCCTTAATGTCGCGCATGTTTGACTCATTGATGACGTCTCCGATAGCCGCCGGGATCAGCACGTCAACCGGAAGCTCCAGGATCTCATTATTGGTCAGGGCGTCGCCTCCGGCCCAGCTCTTGATGTCGCCGCCACCCGTGACGTGCTCGATGATCTCCTCCACCGGCAATCCATTCGGGTCGTAGACCGCCCCCGAAACGTCCGAGACGGCGGCTACCTTCCCGCCGAGCTCGTTCAAGAACTTTGCGGCGAAAGAACCGACGTTTCCGAAGCCCTGGATGGCAAAAGTAGTGTTGGTTATGTCTTTATCCAAATCTTTCAAAAACTCTTGGATGACGTAGACCACGCCCCGGCCAGTGGCTGCTTCGCGTCCTTCGGCGCCGTAGAGGTCTACTGGTTTGCCGGTCACGACGGCCGGGCTGTGGCCTTCGAGGGTCGAGTACTGGTCCATGATCCAGGCCATAACCTGTGCGTTGGTGTTCATGTCCGGGGCTGGTATATCTGTCTCGGGACCGATGAAGTCGTGGATGCGGTTCACGAACCGACGCGTCAACCGCTCCAACTCTCCGCGGCTCAGCTCCTTTACGTCTACCGAGATGCCGCCCTTCGCCCCACCGTAGGGAATCTCCGCGAGCGCCGCCTTCCACGTCATTAGGGAGGCGAGCGACTTGACCTCGTCGAGGTCCACGTCCACGGCGTAGCGCAGGCCTCCTTTGTACGGTCCGCGGGCGCTGTTGTGCTGAACCCTGTAACCCATGAAGACCCGTATCTGGCCGTCATCCATCTCAAGCGGTATCTTCACCGCGATCTCACGGTTGGCGGTCATCAAGAGGTCCTCGACGTTGCGCCCGATGTCCATAATCTTCATGGCCCGGTCGAAGAACCGGTTGGTATCCTCGAAGCTCATCAGATCACCCCTTAGACCTCGGAGACTCCACAGGGATTATATGCCCACAATCACCCCCGCGAAACTCCTGCCTCTAACAGCGGATTGCGATGATATTGACCCATATATCATGCACGCGTGGGCAATGGGGCGCTGAGTTTATAGCAGAGGCTTCGCATCGATAGTTTTGCGTGGGTCAACTACACTGAAAACCGCTGTAAGGGTGGACTCGCTCACCGAAACCCCCACAACCCTGCGTACGAAGCGGCACCTATCCTTCAGGGAGGCGGCCGGTCTGTGATCCACGTCG
>JBBPZT010000082.1:0-3592 GCA_038198625.1 Rubrobacterales bacterium | reverse complement strand
CTGGCAGGTTGGTTACATCATCCCCAAGGGCCACTACGCACGCCTCAAAGAGGCGGGACTGCCGGAGCTCCGCCGGTCGGTGGCCGTCCTGGCTCCAGAGCTCGCGGACCGGGTGGGAACGCTCGGGGAGTGGGGAGAAGGTTCGTTGCTCTCGGTGGAGTCGGATTGTTTGAGGCGCTGGTACAGGCCCGGTCTCCTGCTTCTGGGCGATGCGGCGCACGTTGCATCGCCGGTCGGTGGGGTAGGGATCAACCTCGCCATTCAGGACGCGGTGGTCGCGGCGAACGTGCTAGCCGGTCCGCTCCTGGAAGGAGAGGTCCGCGTGCGCCACCTGAGGGCGGTACAGCGGCGCCGGAGGCGGGCGGTGCGCCTGATCCAGGCCGCCCAGAACCTCGCCCAGCGTCACGTCGTCGCGGGCGCCCTTGAGGGGGACGAGCCGTTCGAGCTGTCGCGCATCTTACGGCTCCTTCTGCAAACCCCCGTCCTGCGCGACGTGCCCGCCCGCCTCATCGCCTACGGCGCCTGGCCCGTACATCCGGAGGAGAAGCCGGGCGTCACGCCATCTGTTCCGGCGTGCGCGGTGGAGCCGAAGCATTGAGTAAAGGAGCGTGTGCTATAACCTTCGTGGGCGGATATTTTATGAATGACTCCGATGCGCGACCGCGTTTAGATCCATCACACGGTGTTGCGCGATCCTCGCGCGGCCGGCCTCGCGCGGACACGTTAGCGGATGTGATAGGAGAAGGTTTGGATCTCTTCGAAGCCATCCGGCGGCGCCGGACCACGAACGGGCCTTTTGCGCCGGATCCCGTGAGCCTCGAACACCAGCGCGTTCTCGTTGAGCTCGCCGCGATGGCGCCGTCGCACTTCAACAGCCAGCCCTGGCGCTTCGTCCTCGTAGACGACAAGAAGATCATAGGAGAGGTCGCCCGCATCAGCGGCGAGTCTATGCGCACGCTCATGGAGGAGGGGACCTTCTGGAAGCGCTACCGGCCGTACTTCCGCTTCTCCGAGGAGGAGATGGAACGCCGTAGAGATGGGATCTACTTCAACCAACTCCCGAAAGTGCTGAAGCCTTTTACCCGGCAGGTCTTCTCCAGCACCGCCGTGGCTTTGATGAACCGCCTCGGCGTGCCGAAGACCCTTGGCGAAGACAACCGCAAGCTGGTTTCCGGCTCGCCCTTGATCCTGGCCGTTCTCCTGGATAAGACCGAGTACCGGCCCGGTGAGCTTTCCGGCTTCTACTCGATCTTCGGGATGGGGGCGGCGATAGAGAATATCTGGCTTGCGACCGTTGAGCTCGGGATGGGGATCCAATTCATCTCTTTTCCGATGGAAGTCCCCGAACGCTGGAAGGAGATACAGGACCTCCTCGAAGTCCCCGACGACCTGGAACTCATGGCGATGTACCGCCTAGGATACGCCCCGGAGGACCAGCGCCGTCCGAAGATCGACTGGTCCAGTCGTCAGCGCAAACGTCTCTCGCAGTACGTATTCCGTAACAGTTGCGCGACGCCGGAGAAGGACCCGGAGCCACAGGAGACGCAGGCGTGAGCGGCAACCCGAAAGTCCTCTCCGTGGCGACCGCGCTGCCGCCGCACCGCATCGGGCAGGCGGAGGTCAAGACGTTCGCCAGAAGCATGTTCTCCGGGGCCTACCGCGACATCGAGCGCCTGACCCCGATCTTCGACAACGTCCACGTCGAGAACCGCAACTTCTGCGTGCCGCTCGAATGGTTCGACGAGGACCACACTTTCCCCGAGAAGAACGACCTGTACATCGAGCACGCCCTCGACCTCTCCGCGAAGGCCGCCCGACGCACGATCGACCGGGCCAGGGCGGGCGTGGAGGATATCGGTGCGATCTTCTTTTTCTCGACTACCGGCTTCGCGACGCCTTCGCTCGACTCGAAGCTCATCTTCGAGCTCGGCCTCTCGGAGAACACGCGGCGGTTGCCGATCTGGGGCCTCGGATGCGCGGCCGGGGCCGCCACCCTCGCCCGCGCCGCCGACCACGCCCGGCTCTACCCGGACCAACTCGTGCTGCTCGTCGGGGTGGAACTCTCCGGGCTCACCTTCCAGCGAGGCGACCGCTCCAAAGCGAACCTCATCTCCACGAGCCTCTTTGCCGACGGCGCGGCGGCTGCCCTGGTCGGCCACGAGGGAGACGGCCCGGAGCTTATCGGGAGCTACAGCACCACCTGGCCCGGCACGGAAGACGTGATGGGCTGGGAACTGGTAGAGACCGGACTCAAAGTGCAGCTCTCCAAAAGCGTCCCAACCATAATCCTAGAAAAGCTGCGCCCGAACCTCGAAACGGCCTGCGCCTCCATGGGCCTCGACTTTTCGGATCTCGAACACTTCGTCCTGCATCCCGGCGGTTCGAAGGTGCTTGACGCCTTCGAGGAGGTTTTCGACCTCGAACCGGGCGCTCTCACGTTCTCACGCGGAGTGTTGCGCGACTGCGGCAACATGTCCGCCGTGACGGTCCTGTTCATCCTGGAGCGGTTTCTGGAGAGCGGCGAGTTCTCGACCGGAGACCTCGGTGTCCTCTCGGCGATGGGGCCGGGCTTCTCGGCGGAGCACGTCCTGTTCCGGTGCTGATCCTCTTTGTCGGGATAGCCTTGCTCGTCATCCAGCGCCTGCTGGAGCTACGTTATTCTCGTGCCAACGAACGCCGCGCCCGCGCGAAGGGAGCCGTCGAGCGGGGCCGGGAGCACTACCCGCTGATGATCGCCCTTCACTCGTTCTGGTTACTCTCTACCCTGGTCGAAGGTCTCCTGCGCGGACCCGACTTTCCTCCCTACTGGCCGGTTGCGCTGGCGCTCTTCCTGCTCGTCCAGCCGCTGCGGTATTGGGCGATCCTCTCTCTCGGCGAGAGCTGGAACGTGCGGGTCCTGGTCGTGCCGGGCGCGAAGTTGGTCCGGCGCGGGCCTTACAGGTTTATCCGACATCCAAACTACGTCGCGGTTGTCGTGGAGATCCTGACGTTCCCTCTCATCTTCGGCGCGTGGGTGACGGCGCTCGTATTTACGTTGCTCAACGCCGCTTTCCTGTATGTCAGGGTTCGGGAGGAAGATCTCGCTCTCTCGGAACTGGCGAAGCCTCGGGCCAAGGGCTAGGATTAGGTCTCCGAACTTTAAATATCTCTGATAACTCTGGAGGACCTGTGCTCGACCTGAAATTCATCCGCGAAAACCGCAAAGCCGTGGAGGAGAACTGCAAGAACCGGGGCGTCGAGGCTGATGTCGGGCTGGTGGTCGAGTTCGCCGACCGGCGTTCGGGGCTCATCCAGGAGCTAAACGAACTAAAGCAGCACCAGAATCAGATAGCAAAGAGCGTCGGCCGGGAGCGGGACGAGGATGTGCGCGGACGGCTCATCGAGGAGTCGCGCGGGATGAAGGAGCGCATCCCGGAGAAGGAGGAGGAGCTTCACGAGGTCGAGGGGCGGCTGCGCGAGGAGCAGTTGAAGATCCCGAACATGACCCATCCCGACTCCCCAATCGGCAGGGACGATACTGAGAACGTCGAGATAAGACGCTGGGGTGACATTCCCACCTTCGACTCCGAGCCGAGGGATCACGTCGAGATCG
>JBBPZT010000081.1:0-9791 GCA_038198625.1 Rubrobacterales bacterium | reverse complement strand
GAGGAGATGGAAGATAGAGCGTCTATTTGCCTGGTTGCAGAACTTCAGAAGGTTGGTGGTCCGTTACGAGTACAAGGACGAGAACTTCCTGGGCATGGCGCAGCTTGGGTGCATCGTTATCCTGCTCAGAAAGTGTTTATGAGATGGCTTCTACGGTCGACTGTAGCTTCCGTTAGACCGGTTTGCGAGCCGACCGGTCCCTGTCAAGACTCGCTCCGGGCAAGGAAGACGAATGGCACAGGAGCGACCGCTGACCCGACGAGCCACTTATGACGTCGGCGACTCCGTTCACGTCTGCGCCCATCTCCGTGAGTCGTTGTCCATAGTAGCCTGTGGCGCCTTCGCGGTCCCGTTACTTCCGCTACCGCCGGGCACGCGCGGAAAGAGTTCGGCGACGAATGGGGCTTCCGCTGGGCAAGAAGTACGAGCACGGCTTTACGCTGGACGTGAGGGAGAGACTTTCTCCTCGGATTACGCTTACTAGAAGCCGAAATCGCTCATAATGGTAAGGTAGTAGTCTCGCTCGCACGAGCGAGGCTGTCGCGAGACCTCAGGAGGGAGGTGAGCAGACATGATGCCCAACGGACGAGCCTGGCAGATCCTGTAAACGCATGCCCACGGACCCACCGAAGAGTTGAAGGAGGTGAGACACGTATGATGCCCAACGGACGAGCCTGGTAGAAGAGCTACCAAAGACAATGAAATAAGTGATTGGCATCCAGGCTCCTCACGGGACTGTAATAGTGAGTCGCGCTTTGCGCTAGAATACTGTATTAGGTTACCGTAGGAGGACGAGTCGGATAGGCTGACGCACATACGCGCGACGCACGCTTACATTTGCTGCTTGGCCGTGCTTGCCGCAACCTCCCTTGCTGGCTGGGTATACCTCGTAGGACTCTCCTTCGGGTGGCTCGCTCTGGGGGCGGCTGGAGTGCTAACCTCTGTGAGCCTCCTATCCAGGCGCTTCCCGATGCGGTCCGGCGGGATCACCGTGGATGTTGCAGACGTGGCGACGCTGACCGCACTTGCTTTGTTCGGTCCTATGTGGGCGCTTCTCGTCGCTATACCTGCTACTTTCTACCGGGACCGGTTGCGTACGCTCTTCGTGTCCTCTGTCGACACGCTGAAGGTCTTGGCCGCAGGGTGGGCACTCTCAGCCTTCAGTACCCCACTGATGTTCAGCTCTCGGTTCGATGCCCGTTTCGTGTACGGCGTTCTGGTTGCGGCCCTCGTCTACTACGTGACGGACACGCTCATGAACTCGGCTTTGCTGCGGCTCAAGTACGGTACTCCGCTGGTGCGCACTCTTGAAGAGTCCTTCCTACCGCTTGTGCCAGCAAACATCGTGGTCATCTTGACGGTCTTGGGCGCCTCTTATGCGACCGTGGTCTTTGGGCCGGCCGCCGCGATCGTGCTCTTCTCGGGTGCGGCTGGGGCGTTGACGCTGCTCTACCTGCTACACGATCGTCAGACCAAGCTCGAAGCCGCGGAGTCGAGGGCCGCCCGCCTCGAAGGAGCGTTACTCGCCTCCAACCTGGAACTCGCAAACCGCTTCGTGGAGAGTATCGGGCGCAAGGACGGTTACACGGCCAGGCATGCGGCGGCGTCCGCCGTTTACGCGGCTGACGTGGCGCGGGAACTGGGCCTGGAGCCCGCTACGACCGAGAAGCTGCGAGTCGCGGCCCTTCTTCAGGACGCGGGCCTCATAAGCGTTCCCGAGGAGGTGCTCCTGACCACACCCGAGAAGCTTAACTCCGTGGGCAGAATGCACTTGGAGGAGCACCCTTACCACGGCGAGCGCATCCTTTCGGCGGCCCCCGGCTACGAAGAGGCTGCGAAATGGGTCCGCTGGCATCACGAGCGGGTGGACGGCACTGGCTACCCGGACAAACTCAGGGGTGAGTGGATACCAACTGAGGCAAAGATCCTGGCCGTCGCTTCCGAGTATGCTGCCTTGATCCTCGACGGACCCCACAGTGCGAGGGTGTCCGCGCTGGAGGCTCGCAGGCGGATGGTGGGTGAGATCGGCAAGTCTCTTGACAGCGGCGTCGTACGGGTTTTCTTGAGGGCGCTTGACACGGAGGATGAGTGCTACGCTACCGCCGCCGACGACCGATTCTCCTGCCCTTCCGCCGTTGCCGCTCCGGAGGAAGTCCGGGGCGGAGCAGAAAGCCGGCTGATAGCGGCTGACACGAACCCAGGGTAGCGAACCAACCGAACATCCCGTCGAATCGCCAGGCGATTTCCGGACGGTCCGCCGCTACCATCAGGCGGATAGCGTGAGGCTGATAGGCACCACATATAGAAAGCGCTGCAAGGGCGTGCCCCAGAGAGTACCCTTAACATATGCTCACCACCGGAGTTAGAGGGCAGACGATACTCGGGATAGACCCTGGAACGGCGACCATGGGCTGGGGTGTCGTACGCCAGGAGGGGAACCGTCTTCGCTACGTTCAGCACGGGGCGGTTACGACGCCTTCCTCCTGGGAGATGCCCCGGCGATTGGGGCATCTGTTCGATGGGATAACGGAGCTTGTACGCGGCTACCGGCCGCACTCCGTCGCCATCGAAGAGTTGTTCTTCAACACGAATACGACCACGGCGATCACGGTCGGGCAGGCGCGAGGGGTGGCTATTCTGGCGGCGTACAAGGCGGGTATCGAGGTCGCCGAGTACACGCCGCTGCAGGTGAAGCAGGCGGTTACGTCTTACGGTCGGGCGGACAAGCGTCAGGTACAAGAGATGGTGAAAGCCCTGTTGAACCTGAGGGAGATCCCAAAACCTGACGACGCCGCCGACGGGCTCGCCATCGCCATCTGCCACGCGTTTACGTCCCGCATGTCGGGTAAGGTCGGGGTGGGGAAATAGTCCATCGTGCGGGATAATTAGCCCATGATAAACAGGCTTCGAGGGCAGTTGATCGAGAAAGACGGCGATGGCGTCGTCCTGGACGTGGGCGGTGTTGGTTACCGGGTGGCGACCCCGGCGGCTACGCTGCGGTTGTTGCCGGGACCGGGCGAGGAGTGCGTGCTGCACACGCGGATGGTGGTGCGCGAGGACGCGATGCTCTTGTTCGGGTTCGCCACCAGGGACGAGCGGGCGGCGTTCGATGCCCTGACCGGCGTTAGCAAGGTTGGGCCGAAGTTGGCGCTCTCCGTGTTGTCTACGATGGCGCCGCCGGAGATCTCCGAGGCGGTCGCCCGTGGTGATGTTATAAAGCTGGCCTCGGTGCCGGGGCTCGGGAAGAAGACCGCCGAGCGGCTGGTCCTGGAGCTGCGGGGCAAGGACCTGGTGGCGGCTTTCGGGCCGGAGGTCGTGGCTTCCGGCAACGGGCGGGCGGCGCCGGGGGCGTACATGGAGGCGCGGGAGGCGCTCGCCGCTTTAGGGTACTCGCTTGAGGAGGCCGAAATGGTTCTAAACGAGGTGCCGCCACAGGACTCGGTTGAGAGGTACGTCAAGGAGGCGTTGCGGCGGATAGGGAGCAGGCGCTAGGCGTGGAAGAGATGGACGATTTCACCGTGCGGAGTGGTTTCGGAGGCGACGGCTCCGAGGTGCCGCCGGAGGACCATCCACTCGACCCGGAGGAGTTTCCCGGAGATGATGAGCTTACGCTCCGGCCGCGCACGCTGGATGAGTTTATTGGGCAGGAGGACCTCAAGGCGAACCTGAGAATCTTCGTGGAGGCTGCCCGGCGGAGAAACGAGCCCCTGGACCACGTGCTGCTCGCAGGACCCCCGGGGCTCGGGAAGACCTCACTTTGTCGGATTTTGGCGCAAGAGATGGGGGTCCAGATCCAGATCACCAGCGGCCCGACGCTGGAGCGCGCAGGGGACATAGCGGCGATCCTGACCTCCCTCGAAGAGGGTGACTTCCTGTTTATAGATGAGATCCACCGCCTCAACCGGCAGATCGAAGAGGTCCTCTACCCGGCGATGGAGGACTTCGCGATGGATATAGTCCTCGGCCAGGGACCCTCGGCCCGCACCATCCGGATGGACGTGCCGCGCTTTACTCTGGTCGGGGCGACTACGCGCACGGGCCTCATAACTTCGCCCTTGCGCGACCGGTTCGGTTTTACCAGCCGCCTCGACTACTACTCGGCTGCGGACCTCAAGAAGATCGTGGTCCGCAACGCCGGCATCTTGAACATCCCGACAACAGAGCCCGGCGCTGAGCAGCTCGCCGGCCGCAGCCGCGGCACCCCGCGCATCGCCAACCGGCTTCTCAAACGAGTGCGGGACTACGCGGAGGTCGTCGGGGATGGAAAGATAGACGAGGAGACGGCCAACGCCGCGCTCGCCATGCAGGGTGTGGATGACCTGGGTCTCGACCGGGTGGACAGGGAATATTTGAGGCTGGTTATCGAGAAGTTCGACGGCGGACCGGTCGGGCTCGGCACCGTTTCCGTCGCTCTCGGCGAGGCGCGGGACACTGTCGAGGACGTGTACGAGCCGTATCTGCTTCAGTGCGGCCTGATCCAACGTACTCCACGCGGACGAATCGCCACCCGCCGCGCTTACGGTCATCTCGGTATCCGGATGCCGGAGTAGAAAGCTTCGCCGGAGCGGTGCGGATACAGAAAAAGTTAGAATCGCTACAAGCAAAGCCGGGAGGCTATAGTGCGTGGCAGACTCACGAACCTGTTCCGCTCCCGTTTCGAGTCAGGGCCCAGGGGGTTGCTCAGGTACTCGTTCCGGCTGCCAGTGTATCTGTACCACCTAGAACTCGGATGGATCTTCGGCCATCGGTGCCTGATGTTGACCCACCAGGGACGCAAGAGTGGACTGTTGCGGCAGACGGTGCTGGAGGTGGTTTCTCATGACCCGGTTGCCGGGGAAAGCTTCGTGGTCTCCGCGTGGGGCGAGAAAGCTCAGTGGTACCGGAATATCTCAGAGAGTCCAGCCCTGGAGGTCCAGACAGCGCGCGAGCGATACGTCCCGCTGCAACGTTTCCTGACCACGGAAGAAAGCTACGCCGTGCTAGCCGCCTACGAGCATGTCCATCCCTACGCCATCAGAGCGTTCGCCCGGCTATTGTCCAGACCTCTCGACGGCTCGGAAGCGGCACTCCGCACCTTCGTGGAGGGCGTGCGGCTGGTTGCTTTCCGTCCACGAGACGTCAGGGGCCCGGCGCGGCGGGAGTCTTCCGAGACCGGCGGCGTATGATGAGCTAGGACGCAATTGGTGCAGGGCTTCGCGGAGGAGAGTTGGGACCCTCTGCCGGCATGACATCCGCTACATTGCGCCGAACTGCCGGCTATTTCGGTGTAGAGCTGTCTCCGGAGACGAGCACGTTAAAGGAGGCGCCCCGAGGTATCTTTGCCCGATCCTGATTGAAAATGGCCCACTTCTTGCGAGTCGCGTCGTACCAGACGCCGACCGGATGGTTGTTGTAGACGCCGCTTTTGCCTCTTGGGTTCCAGTTCTGGGTGATGCTCAGGAGGGCGTCTGGTTTATTGTTGATCAACGGACTGTCGATGTAGGTGCTATTGGCGGATGTATTGGAGGGCGTGGAGCGGTGGACAAACACAGTAACGGATGGTTGCCCGGATGATGAACTGTTGACGAACTGAGAGGTGGTAGTCCCTCCTCCGCCCGAGGCGATTTGTTTCGTGTCGGGGGTACTGGAGTTACCGGAGACGGAGACGCCCCTGTAAAACTGGACGACGTAGTATCCCTCGATCGCCAGAATCCCGACGCCTATGATCAATGCCGCACCCACGAGAAATCGTCGCAAAATACACCTATCCCCTGTGGCAACCGGACTACCGCACTGTACTTTTTGTTCCCGGCTTTTTCCGGTTCAGGCTACGGCTCCTCCGCACCTACTAGCCAGGCAAGTCTTCCCATACCTTTCCGTATCACTCTACATGCTCTGTACGGTACGGGCCACCTCCCGTATGCATAGGGAAGGTGGCCCGTACATTGTGGGTGCGGTTTATCTTCATGGCGTGGCGCCGACGTACCTCTCAGTCTCCAGTGGACGTCCTCGGGGTCGTGACGGCGCCTTTGGAGGCGGACGAAACGAGGGCCGCGTACTTCGCCATGACGCCGGTCTCGAAGCGGGACTCGGGTTCGGTCCAGTCTTTGAGGCGGCTTTCTATTTCGCCGTCCGGGAGGTCGACGCTCAGGGTGCGGGCTTCTATATCCAGGGTCACGGTGTCGCCGTCTCGCAGGGCCGCGATGGGGCCGCCGTGGGCCGCCTCTGGGGCGACGTGACCGGCCATCAGGCCGCGGGTCGCCCCGGAGAAACGCCCGTCCGTTAGTAGGGCGACCGACTCGCCGAGTCCCTGGCCGACGATGGCCGCCGTGACGCCGAGCATCTCGCGCATGCCGGGGCCGCCCTTCGGTCCCTCGTAGCGGATCACGACCACGTCTCCTTCGACCACGCGCTCCGCCTGTACCGCCTCCATCGCCGCCTCCTCAGAGTCGAAGACGCGGGCCGGGCCGGTGTGGGAGAGGCGCGTGTAGCCCGCGACCTTTACCACGCAGCCCTCGGGGGCGATGTTGCCTTTCAGGATGACCAGGCCACCGGTTGCTTTGAGCGGACGCTCGACCGGCGCTATCACGTCCTGTCCCTCATCCTCCTCGGCGCTCTCCATCTCTTCGCCGAGTGTCTTCCCGGTTACTGTTAGCTGCGTTCCGTCTATGATTCCGGCGTCAAGGAGGTGCTTGCCCAGAAGCCTGGATCCCCCGGCCCGGTCCAGGTCGACGGCGGTGTAGCGGCCGCCGGGCTTCAGGTCCGCGATTATCGGGGTGCGCTCGCTGACCCGGTCGAAGTCGTCTATGTCGAGCTCTATACCGGCCTCACGCGCTATGGCGAGCAGGTGAAGGACGATGTTGGTCGAGCCGCCGGTCGCCGCACCGGCCGCGATGGCGTTCTCGAAGGCGGCGCGGGTGAGTATCTTCTCCGGCGTCAAGTCGCGCTCCAGAAGCTCCATTACCAGCCTGCCCGCCGCCACACACTCCTCGTCCTTACGGCCGTCGAGGGCCGGAGGTCCGGCCGAGCCCAGCGGTGAGAGGCCGAGGAACTCCAGCACCATCGCCATCGTGTTCGCCGTATATTGGCCGCCGCAGGCTCCGGCGCCGGGGCAGGCGTGCTCTTCCAACTCTGTGAGGTCTTCTTGGCTCATCTTGCCCGCCGCGCGCGCCCCGACCGCCTCGAAGACGTCCTGGATCGTTACGTCGCGGTTACGGAAGCGGCCTGGTTGGATCGAACCGGAGTAGACGATGGTGCCCGGTATCCCGAGCCTTACGTGGGCCATCGCTGCCGCCGGAATCGTCTTGTCGCACCCGACGAGGGTGACGATCGCGTCGAACATGTGTCCACGCCCGACCAGCTCTATGGAGTCGGCTATGACCTCCCGGCTCACGAGCGAGGTCTTCATCCCCTGGGTGCCCATCGTTATGCCGTCGGAGATGGAGATTGTGTTTAGCTCCATCGGCGTGCCACCCGCTTCCCGGATGCCTTCCTTAACCTTCTCCGCGAGGTGGCGGTGGTTGTAGTTGCAAGGCATCGTCTCGATCCAGGAGTGGGCGACCCCGACTATGGGCTTCGTGAGATCCTCCTCACTGTAGCCCATCCCCTTGAGGTAGGAACGGGCCGGCGCCCGGTCAGGACCTTCCAGGATGGTACGGCTCTTGCGGCGGCTGTCGGTGGTCTGCATATCTCTCCTTGGATCCGGATCGGCTGGATAAGGGAGAGTATAGGAAGTAACGTCCCATCGTGCCAGAGTTCGACCCTACGAATGAGGAACGAAGTTTAGAATGGCCGGGTGAAAAGCTTCCTTCTGGACAAGCGGGTACTGGTTGCCCTGGTGATCACGGTGGTCCTATGGGCGGCGGCGTTCGCCGGTATACGGGCGGCGCTCGTCTCTTACGGGCCGGGAGAGGTGGCGTTGTTCCGGTTGCTCGTGGCTTCCGTGACGCTGGCCGGCTACGCGCTTCTTACCCGGATGAGGATGCCCGAGGCGCGAGACTTGCCGGTGATCTTTCTCTGCGGGTTCTTTGGATTCACTGTCTACCACGTGGGCCTCACCTTCGGGGAGCGGACGGTGGAGGCGGGTTCGGCGAGCCTGCTGATATCCACCGCGCCCATCTTCATTGCCCTGCTCGCTTCAGCTTTCCTGGGAGAGCGGTTGAAGGTCCTGGGTTGGGCCGGGATGGGGTTGAGCTTCGCCGGGGCGGCTATTATTTCTTTCGGGGAAGGAGGCGGCTACCGCTTCGACTTCAACGCCTTGCCGATACTTCTCGCCGCCCTATCTGAGAGCGTGTACTTCGTTGTCCAGCGTCCTTACCTAAGAAAGTACGGCTCGCTGGCGTTTACCACCTACGCCATCTGGGCCGGGACGGTGCCGGCGCTCTTTTTCCTGCCCGGCCTGCTGTCTCAGGTACGGGACGCGACCCCTGGGGCTACCTTTTCCGGCGCCTTTCTCGGCATCTTCCCGACGGCTATAGCCTACGTGACCTACGCTTACGTCTCTTCGCGCATGACCGCCGCTGTCTCCGCCAGCTTCCTCTACCTGATCCCGGCGCTTGCTTTCCTCGTCGCCTGGGTCTGGCTGGGAGAGACGCCGCACCCGGTCTCGATCGTGGGCGGCCTGCTCGCGCTGGCGGGTGTTTTGGTGGTTAACGGATACCGCCGGTAGCGCCGGGCGGTAGAATCTCGTAAACGGAAAACACAGGAAAATTTACAAGGTGGTGCTGATGGAGACCAGGAAGAAGCAGAACCAGATAAGCGCCGGGGCGCGCATCGGACACGTACACTTGAAGGTGGCTAATATTGATCGCGCCCTCGGCTTCTACCGGGACATCCTCGGGTTCGAGGTCACGCAGTGGTACGCGGAGGATGCGGTCTTCCTCTCAGCGGGCGGTTACCACCACCACATCGGACTCAACACCTGGTCCGGACGGGGCGTCGAGCCCGCTCCCCGGAACGCCGCCGGGCTTTTCCACCTCGCTATCCTCTACCCCGAACGACGGGATCTGGCGCAGGCGCTGCGGTGGCTCGTGGATGCCGGGTACCCCATAGACGGTGCTTCGGACCACGGTGTCTCCGAAGCGCTCTACCTGAACGACCCGGATGGCAACGGCGTGGAGCTAGCAGTCGATCGTCCCGAGGAACAGTGGCCGCGAACCCCGGACGGTGGTATCAACATGGTTACCCGTCCTCTGGACGTGGAAGGGTTGCTGGCGGAGCTTGGGGAACGGGAGGATCCGAGGAGCGGGTAGCTCGCGCTTACAGCGCGGATGACATTACGAGGATTACGAGGAAGATCAGGAACATGCTCCACGGAAGCCCGGGGGAGCACGCCATCAAGACGGTGCGCCCTCGACGCCTCTGGTAAGCGAAGAAGACGTAGGTCACGCCGAGAAAGAAAGACAACAGGTACAGGGCGAAGACGCTCATCGGTTACCGGCGCCCGTACACTGTCGCACGTCTGACCGGGATTGGAAACCTTCCCCTGAAAGCCGCCATACCAAACGAACCCTCTTCTAAAGTGAACCAGGATAACTAGCCTGTCACGGTAACAATATGTCTCGTCCGTCGGTATGTTTGCTATGCAACGCCGCTCGAGTTTCCAGGCTATTGGTGACGAACATTGCTATAGAAGCCGGTGTCTGGAGAAAAGGTTGCTCAGTGCTCGCGAATATGATTAAACACAGGTAAAATGTCTGCCAAAGTATGGATAGACGACCGTTGGAAGATCTTCGGATATTGGCGTTTGAGTCGCGTTGATCTCGGTGTATAGTCCGATCTGTAACTGATCCGGAAGAAAGCGCGAGCGGGGG
>JBBPZT010000080.1:0-4835 GCA_038198625.1 Rubrobacterales bacterium | reverse complement strand
GCCGGGTGGTGGGTCCGGGCGAACATGAAGCCGATGCCGACCTCGGCTATGCACTTGCCGACCTGATCCGGGCTGAGTTCTATACCAGCACCAAGGGCTTCGAGTACGTCGGCCGAACCGGCCCGGCTGGTGGCAGCCCGGTTGCCGTGTTTGGCGATCTTGACCCCGGCCCCGCAGGCCACGAAAGCGGCGGCGGTGGAGATGTTGATCGTACCCTTCGAGTCTCCCCCGGTGCCGCAGGTATCCACCACGTCTTCGGGAGCCTCGACGGTCGCCGCGAAGCGGCGCATCGCGCGGGCAAAACCGACGATCTCCTCGACCGACTCGCCCCGCAGCCGGAGCGCCGTCAAGAGCGCGGCGGTCGCAGCCGGGGCTGCCGTACCCGACATGATCTCCTCCAGCGCCCGCTCCGCCTCGCCGTCGGAGAGCGTTCCTCCAGACGCGACTTTTCTAAGCGTATCGCGGAGCACGTCTCTACAGCTCCAGAAAGTTCTTGAGGAGCTGCTTGCCGGAGCCGGTCAGGACGCTCTCGGGATGAAACTGGACGCCCTCGACGGCCCGCCCGCGGTGCCTGACGCCCATGATGACGCCGTCTTCGGTCCTCGCGGTGACCTCCAGGTGGTCCGGCACGGAGTCAGGGTCTATGACGAGCGAGTGGTAGCGGGTCGCGACGAAGCCCTGTTCCAGCCCGGCGAAGACGCCTTCTCCGTCGTGGAGGATGCGGGCCGTCTTGCCGTGGACCGGCTCACCGCGCACTATCTCCGCCCCGAAAGCCTGTCCGATAGACTGGTGTCCGAGGCAAACGCCGAGTATCGGAACTTCTTCAGGGGATTTCTCGATCAATTCGACCGAGATTCCTGCCTCGTTGGGGGTGCACGGGCCCGGTGAGATCACTATCCTGTCCGGATGGATCTCTTCTACTTCTTCGGGCGTGACCTCGTCGTTGCGCCGGACGATGACCTCGGCCCCGAGCTCGCCGAGGTACTGGACCAGGTTGAACGTGAAAGAATCGTAGTTGTCTATAACGAGAACCCGCATGAGTAGAGAGATTCTAGCAAGCGCAACGACAATCCACAGAGAGGAGAAGCCGTGACCCTTATCCTGAACGAGCGTGAGGTGGAAGAACTGCTCGATATGCCCTCCACCCTCGACGCAGTAGAGGAGATACTGCGCCAACAGGCCGAGGGACTGGCCACCAACCGCGCCCGCCGCCGGGTCTCCCTGCCGACCGGCGGCCTGAACGTCATGTTCGCCGGAGCCCCGGAAATAGGCGCCCTGGGCTTGAAAGCTTATACGATCTCGCGCACCGGAGCCCGCTTTTTCACCATGCTCTTCGACCCCGAGAGCGGGGAGTTACTCTCCATCCTCCGCTCCGACAAGCTCGGCCAACTCCGCACCGGGGCGGCGAGCGGCGTGGCTACGAAATACCTGGCGCGCGAGGACGCTACCACTCTAGGCATCTACGGCTCTGGCTGGCAGGCGGAGAGCCAGCTGGAGGCGATAGCAGCGGTCATGGGTGATCGGCTGGAGCGGATCATAGTCCATAGCCGCAACGAGGAGCCCCGCAAGGAGTTCGCTGACAAGATGGGCGAGCGACTCGGGATGGAAGTCGAGACGACCGCCGCGCCGGAAGAGCCCGCCGCCCAGGACGTCGTCGTGACCGCGACCTCCTCGAAAGAGCCGGTGCTCTTGGGTGAGTGGCTGAATCCGGGAGCACACGTAAACGTCGCTGGATCCAACTTCCTGTTCAAGAGCGAGATCGACCGCGACGTGGTCCGCCGCTCCAGCTTCGTCTGCGTGGACTCCCGCGAGGAACTTGGCCTGGAAGCGGGAGACTTGATGCTTCCTCTGGAGACAGGCCTCATAGTCCCCGAAGCCGTCTACGAGCTTGGACAGGTAATCGCCGGACAGGTAAGTGGCCGCCGCGGCCCGGAAGACATAACCGTCTTCGCCAGCCAGGGCCTCGCCCTCGAAGACATGGCCGCCGCCCGCCTGGTCTACGACCGAGCCGTCGAACAGGACGTGGGACGCGAGATAGAAGTTTAGCCCCGGTCCATAGCGTTTTAGAGGGGAGTTCGTTTGACGGAAGGGGTAGTCCCGGCAAGGTCTGCGAGGATGGCACGGTTGGCGGTGTTGGCAATCTTCTTCCTGAACGGTGTCGGGATCGCGACCTGGGTAGTGCGCATCCCGGCGGTGAAGGAGAAGCTCTCCCTGAGCGCGGGGCTGCTCGGCATCGCGTTGCTCGGGGTCGCGGTTGGAGCACTGGCGTCGATGACCGTCGCGGGTTGGCTCATCGCCCGGTTCGGAAGCCGTCCGGTGGTTGGAACGGTAGCGCTCCTGTTCGCGTTGGCGCTCGTACCGCCGTCCCTGGCGCCGAACCTGCCGCTGTTGGTGCTCTCACTGGTGTTGTTGGGAGCGGCGAACGGGGCGTTGGACGTCTCGATGAACGCCCAGGCAGTTGCTATCGAGAAAGAGTACGGCAAGCCGATCATGGCTTCTTTTCACGCATCGTTCAGCCTCGGGGGTCTTGCCGGAGCCGGGGCCGGAGGCCTGATCGCTTCTCTCGGCGTCGGTGTGGGCCCCCATTTCTTCGGTATCGCCGCGCTCCTCGCGCTCACGGTCGTCGTGTCGCGCCAAGCGATGTTGCCTGCGGAGGTAGACGCCGGCGGGAGCGGAGGAGGACCGTCGTTCGCGAGGCCGACGTGGGCGTTACTGGGGCTCGGTGTGATCTCCTTCTGCGTCCTCCTCGGAGAAGGGGCAATAGGGGACTGGAGCGCGGTATACCTGCGGAATACGCTTTTAACCGGCCCAGGATTCGCGGCGGCGGGTTACGCGGCGTTCTCCTTGATGATGGTGGCCGGGAGGATCACCGGAGACCGGCTCACCGAATATTTGGGTCCGGTTCTTCTCGTCCGCCTCGGGGGAGCGATCTCCGCCGTGGGGCTCGGGCTCTCACTGGCGGTCGGGCATCCTCTCGTGGCGCTGGCTGGGTTCGCCTCGGCCGGCGCGGGGTTCTCCATCGTCTTTCCGCTCGCCCTGAGCGCCGCCGGACGCACGAAAGAGACGGCCGCAGGTCCCGCGCTAGCCGCCGTCTCGACCCTCGGGTACACAGGCTTTCTCGCGGGGCCGCCCATCATAGGCTTCCTCGCGCAACTCTTCGGCCTCGGCGCGGCCCTCTACGTAGTCGTCCTCCTGAGCGCCGCCATCGTGCCGCTCGCGGGCGCCGCCGGACGAGGATACAAGGAATAGGTACGAATAGGACGAGGCGATGTTCACCTGCTACGCTCAACAATAAGCTCGCAAGGAGGCGTAGTATGCGCAAGACTGACAGGGAGAGCCGACGTAGGAAACTGCGTCGAAAACACAACGTTCAGACTGTGGAGGTGCCGGTCTTTCCCGGCCGGGACGGCAGCCCGAAGTTTCCTCTCGCCTATACGGACTCCGGCATGCGGGAGGAAGGGAAGCCGACACTTGTGGTCATCCCTGGCGGCCCTGGCGGCCCTGGCTTCGCCTCAGTCTTACCTTACTCTTTCTACTGCTCTCGTATCACCCGCGCAGGCTTCCGGGTGGTGATAGTCGAACATCGTGGTGTTGGATTCTCCCGGCCCGACACGGAAGATGAAGACCTGCCGGTAGCTTCTATGTGGGCCGAGTACGCTGCTCGTGACGTGCTGGCAGTGTTGGAACATCTCGGGCTTGAGAAGGTATGGTTACATGGTACCTCCTACGGCGGTTACTTGGCACAACTCCTGGGAGTGCTCGCCCCCGAGCGGATGGCCGGGATGTTCCTGGACACCACGATGACTTCTTCCGAAGACGAGGAGACGATAAGGGAATATAATCGCAGGCTATTCTTGCGTGGAGAATCGCCGGAAACGGCGAGGATAGCGGAGCAAGTTCGGAGTCTCATCGCTTCCGGAAAGGCAACCGATGAAGAGGTAACCGAGGTGGTGCCGCCAGTCTATGAGTTCCTGGGGACGCGGGTGCTCGAAAAGCTACTCGCCCTGGTGGAAGCGGGGCGCAGGACTGAGTGGGAGTTCCTCAAACGCCAACTCGCCAAGGAGCTTGACGACGAGTCCGACCCGTTCATATTCCAATTCGACCTCGCCGGGGCGATCTGGTTCCGCGAACTCGTACCGACCACCCTCGATGGTTTGCCCTTCGACCCCGCCAAGACACTCGCAAAGAAAGCCGGGGAATTTCCGCCTTTTGAGGGAGAACCTTTCGACCCTGCAAAAGAATTACCCGGCTTCTCATGGCCGGTCGTGCTCTTCAGCGGAGCCAGGGATACCAGGGAGCCCGCATTTTTGCACCGGGACATGGCCTCCCGATTGCCCGACGCGTTGCACATCGTCTTCCCCGATGGGCCCACGACCTTCTGCGTTTCCGCACCGGAGCCGTGTTGGAGATAGAGCGTACCGTCGTTCGGGAAGGCATGCGGGCAGCCGCGCGCGTTGCCCCTGAGGTCGTCACAGACTCACCGTTGCATCCGCAGCACGTAGTCGCCCGTGTCACGGAGGTCTATTTGTCACTTATCGAAGCCAGTACACGTCCCGCGATGCGCCAGGGAGCCACGGTTCTTGCCCTGATCTCTCTCGCTGTCTTGCTTTGGCGGACAATCCGTGTCCATAAGCATCAGGGGAGCTGAGTAGTGGGCGAGGGGTTGGACTACAATCACGGGTCCAGGTGGTAGGCCGGGCCGCTACAGAGAAAGAGGATAGAACTTTGACGGAGACTTTCGAGGATACGCCCAGAACCGGCGGAGACTACGAGCCGGTAGGTAAAGCGGAGCTTGCGGATCACGGCGACAGGACCATCCGCCTGAAGTCCGGCTC
>JBBPZT010000079.1:0-3783 GCA_038198625.1 Rubrobacterales bacterium | reverse complement strand
GGTGCCCCACTGCTCGGTTACCTCGTCCAGGACCGCACGGAGCTTCGCGTTGATCTCATCACGCGAGGTCAGGGTCTTGTCCAGGGTCAGGTTGCCGATGACGTTCCGAAGGGTGGTCTGCGCGATCTGCTCCAGCGCCACGTTCAGGTTCGCGATCTCGTACTCGGTCGCCCTCGCGTCGATGATTCGGTAGTAGACGACGGTCGAGATCTGGATGCCCACGTTGTCGCTCGTAATAACGGCCTGGGGTTGGAAGGAGACTACCTGCTCTCTAAGGTCGGTCTTCGGTAGCATCCGGTCCACCAACGGTATTATCGCCGTCAGCCCACTCTCGGCCGTGCGATGGTAACGCCCGAAGCGCTGAATGATCCCGACGCGGCTCTGAGGGATTATCCGGATGCTCCTCGCCGCAACCACGAGCACCACGAACGCCAGTATTCCGAGAATGATCAAACCAGTCATGTTTCCTCCTTGGCCGTTTAGCTGTCCACGGTCTCGACCAGCGCGGTCAGACCGTCCGTGTCCAGGACCCGCACCCGCGAGCCTTGCTCTATCCGCTCCTCCGCATCAAGAGACCTCGCCGTCCAGTACTCTCCTCCTCCCACCCGTATGGTGCCGCTTCCGCCTGGTTCGATCTCCGCCGTGACGACCCCCCCCTGCCCCGCGATGCTTTTCTGGCCCACGTACATCTCTCCCCCGCGCAGAGCCAGCCTGTTCAACAACGCCGGACGCAAGATGAGCATGCTAAGTACGGACGCTACGATGAACCCCGCCACCTGCAAGAAAGGCCCGAGCCCGGCGAAAGCAAGCAGCAAACCAACCAGAGCCCCAAGCGAGAAGAAGACCAGAAAGAAAGATATGGTCAAAACTTCACCAACGAGCGCAACCGCTGCCACTACGGCCCACAGTATGATGTATAGATCGGGCATGTCTCCAACAACCTCCTTGACCCATATTTTACATCACGCCATCACAAGGGAGGTGCCCCTCTGTAAAATATTCACAGTGATGCCGAACGATGAGCACAGAGAGCCGGAACCGGAGGAGGTCCAAAAATACCTGTCGAGCCTTCCACTCAATAAGGCGCCGTGGAAGACCCCGCCGGAAGTAGGGAGCGTGAGCTTCCTGGCGCGCGGCGAGTACAGCCTGAACTACCTTGTCCGAAACGGAGGTTCCGGCTACGTGGCGCGACTCGTGACGGGGACCCAGATCGGTCTTGCGCTCGGGGAGCAGGCCGTCTACGAGTTCGGCGCCCTCGGTCTCCTTGTTCCCTCCGGCGTCACCCCCAAGCCTTACCTCGTGGACCCGAAACCATCGGGTCTCCCCTACCCCCTAATCCTGGAAGAGTACCTGCCGGGACGCCCCCTAAACTACGCAACCGACCTCGCCCCAGCCGCCCGCTGCGTCGCCGCCATCCACAGCCTCGGTGTGCCGGAAGGAGCAAGAGAACAACTCCAGATCCACCCGGACCCGGCTCCCTCCATCCTCGAAGAGTCCAGAGAGCTTGCCGCCCCGTACCTTGAATGGGAAGTTGCCTCCGCTGAAAGCAAAGCAGCCCTCCGTAAAGGATTCGGGAAGATAGAGAAGTTCCTGGAGCAGAAAGGTCTCTTTAAGGAAGAAGACCTGCAGATAGTCAACTACGACCTGAACACCCACAACTTTGTGGTAGAGGATGGCGGAGCCGGTGGAGAGGCGAAACTGCTCGACTGGGAGAAGGCACGCATCGCCCCGGGTACCCAGGACCTGGCCCACTTCCTGCTCCCAACCACAACCCTCTGGCGGGACGCTTCGGCGACGCTCCTCTCCGGAGAGCAAGAGCAGGCGTTTATCGAGACCTACCTCTCACACACAGAAGTACCTGACACAGACAGGTTCCTGACGCAGCTCGAAGCTATGCGAACCATAGTCTCGTTGCGTGCCGTCTCCTGGTGCGCCTGGGCGTTGCAAGAGACCGCCCGGAACACGCGCCCCATCACCAACGAAGAGACCTTGAGCAAGAGCCGCGAGTATCTGGAGCCGGAGTTCTTGGAGCGGCTTTTCGAAGGTTAAGCAAATCGTAAGGAAGAATCGGGAGAGCAATCGTCGGGGCGTGCTAGGATGCTTCCAGCCTGAAGAACCAGTGAAGGAGCAAGCGTTGACCATCGAATCCGAAAAAGACCTCGCGGGACTCCGCAAGGCCGGGAGGGTGGTGGCGCTCGCGCTCCGCGAGATGAAAAATAGCCTGGAGCCGGGGATGACGACCGGAGAATTGGACGAGGTCGGGGCACGGGTCTTCGAGAGGTTCGGGGCGCGTTCGGCGCCGAAGCTCGTGTACGGGTTTCCGGGCATCAACTTGATCAGCGTGAACGATGAGGCGGTCCACGGCGTCCCCGGAGACCGGATTATAGAGCCCGGTGACCTGGTCAAGATCGACGTGACGGCCGAACTAGATGGCTACATCGCAGACGCAGCGGTAACGGTAGCCCTCCCACCTTCCTCTTCCGTCCACGAGCACCTGCGAGACTGCGCCGAGCATGCTTTCCGGCGGGCATTCTCCGTGGCGCGGGCGGGACGTTCCGTCGGCAAGATCGGACGCGCCATCGAGACGGAGGTTCGCAAACGAGGCTTTACCGTCCTACCCGAGTTAAGCAGCCACGGCGTCGGAAAGACCATCCACGAATCTCCGACCATCCCGAACTACTACGACCGGCGACTCACTGCCCCGCTCACAAAGGGACTCGTTATTACCATCGAGCCGATCATCTCCGCCGGTTCGTCTAAAACCATTACGGCGGACGATGGTTGGACCATCAAGACCGCCGACGGCAGCCCGGCGGCCCACCACGAGCATACCCTCGTCATCACGAAGGGCAGCCCGATAGTGCTGACGGCGGCATGAATCAGTCCCACCTCCGCGTGGTCCTGGACTGCGACACGGCAAACGAGATCGACGACCAATTCGCCATCGCCCACGCCCTCGGATTGCCGGAAGGCACGCTCGACGTGCGCGGCGTCGTCTCCGTACACAACACGACCGCCCACGGCTCCAAATCGAGAGACATGTACCAGGAGGAGGCCGAGCGGGTAGTTGCCCTCTGCGGCAAAGAAGTCTCGTGCATCCCCGGCGCGGAGCATCCGATGGAGGTGAGAGATCAACCGGTTGGGAGCCCCGGCCTCGACTTCCTGGTAGAAGAAGCCCGGCGCGGTCCACTAACCATAATGGCAACCGGCCCGGCGACGGATGTGGCCTCGCTCCTACTCACAGCGCCCGAGGCGCGCGAGAACCTGCGGGTGGTTTGGCTCGGTGGTTTCGGGGACGAGGAGACCTACGGGCGGTGGGAATACCGGATGGGGGAGCTAAACGGCCGGGCGGATATCGCCGCCTGGCGGGCGCTCTTCGAGACAGACGTGGACCTTTTGCTCGTACCCGGTTGGCCCGCGCCGGCGAAGATCACGGTGGAGGCAGGGTCGTTCGCGAAGGAGCTACGTTCTCTCGAAAGGCCCGTCGCCGACTACCTGGCGGAGATACTGCTCGCGTGGGTCGACGAACGCGGCGGAGAGAAAGGGGAGCAGCAGAAGATCATCTGGGACGTGTCGTGCGTGGCTGCCGTCGCGGACCCGGTAGCCACGACCTTCGAAAAGCTCGCCCTGCCGACGCTGGATGCGGCAGCGGCCCACGACTTCGCGAACCGGGGACGGGAGGTCGAGGCGGTCACGGACCTGGACGCCTCACGGGTGCTCTCCGGGATGATGGCGGCGCTCTCGCGGCATCCCGTCCGGTAAGCGTGCTTGATCCGGGATTGT
>JBBPZT010000078.1:0-6094 GCA_038198625.1 Rubrobacterales bacterium | reverse complement strand
CTCTTTGTGTCTCACCTCAAGCATCAGTCAGCGCCCACTGTTGCGCCTGGGGCCGCTCGCCCGCCCGGCGCGTGGAACTGTTTTGTTCTAGGGTCCGTGAGCGCCGTCGGTCGAATGCTTTTTCCTATCCTTTTCCTATCCGTGTCTACTGTAAGATTATCGTCACGCCTTTAGCAAACCTTTAGCTGTAGATACTCTAATGTCCGGTTGTAAGTAAGTACGGTTTCTATACGGTTTTCTCCGGCATACGGATCACGTTTTATCCTCGAAGGTATCCCGGTGGAGCGCCAGCGCGGCGAGTATGATGCTCCTGATAACGGTGGTGGGAGCGTACAGAACTTTCGCGGTCCACAACTCGGGGTGGTCCTCCCCAAACGGGTTTTCGTGTGCCAGCAGGTACCCGGCGGCGAGGCGAAGCGGCTCTTCGGGGATGGAATGTCCGGCCCGATAATAGAGCAGCAAAGGGAGCAGGGCGAGCGCGGTCTCTTCGGAGGTTGGCGTGTACTGGCCCCAGGAACCGTCCGGCCGCTGGGTAGCGAGGAGCCATCCGAGCGTCTCGTCCATCTGGTCCGGCGCGTGGTGGAGCAGGGCTATGAGAGCCTGGCTGGTCGGATAGTAAGTCGAAGCATGCCACTTGTCGCCCCAATATCCTCCCGTCCGGCGGGCACCGAGCACGTAATGCAGGATCTTGTGGCGCACCCTCTCCCGGTCTCCTTCCGGGAGCGTCTCGATAGCTTCCAGGATGTGCAGGTTGGCGCTGATCGAAGGGTCCATCTCGTAGTCGTAGACGGCGAAGTGCTCGTCTCGCTCATAGGCGAGCAGGCAGCTTCCGTCTACCTCGAATCCGGCGCGGTGGAGCGCGAGCAGCGTCATCGAAGTGTCGTCGGAGTCGGGAAGCACGTGGGACGAGAAACCTACCCCATCCGGGCGCCAGTGCTCCAGAAGATAGTCGTAGTGGGTCTTTAGGAGCTCGCCGCCACCGGAGAGCAGCCCGCCCACGTGCAGATAATAGAGTACCCAGGTCCGCGTGAAGATGCCGCAAGGCGACATTACCGGCAACCCGGCCGCTCCGTTCTCCAGCAGACCTTCTACGTACCCGGCGCTCCGCGGCAACCTCGACCGCCAGTCCGGGACCAGATCCAGCAGGCACGCCGTTGCGGAGGGCGAGCCGGCCATCGAGCCGTCTTCCAGGATGAGATCCGTCACATCGTCCGGATCGAAGCCGCGGCCGAAAGCTTCGAGAGAGAACAGAGCGGTTGTCTTGATCTGGAAGATCCGGCCGGCTGGAAGACGGCTCAGTTTCTGGTTCCGCTCCTCTTCGTAGTGCCGCAATTGGGCGTAAGGGAGATCCAACCCGAACTCCCTGGCTTCCGCGAGAAGGGCGGGAAGGATCATCTCGAACCCCACGGTGGCGTGGGTGTCGTTCTCCAGCCCATCAGCATACTGCCAGATGTAACGCTCACCCGCTGTTATCTGCTCCGCGTCGCTGCGACGATGTCCGAAACGCCGGAGCAGCAACACCACGGCCAGCGTGCTGAGCAGACGGTCGTGCACACACGGAGCCCGGCTTCCCCAGCTGCCGTCCTGATGCTGGCGGTCAGCGAGAGCCTGCAACAGGTGCGGGTACGTCAGGGTTCCGTCTTCGTTCGTCAGCCGCGCGGCCCAACAAGTATCATAGTCGGTAGCCTGCGAGAGCCGGGAGAAGTCTTCTCTCAACAACTCTTCCGTTGCAAATTCCAGATACGCGGACAGACGCATATAGCGATCCCCCTCCTCTAACTCCACGCCCACATACAGCCCTGAGAACCCACGAACGACCTTCAATCCTGGCTACGGACCACTTGATCGTTCACATAGACACTCTTTACACTATTGCTCTTGTAATAACAAGTTTGGTAATCTAATTTCCGGCTCGCGCACCTTCGACGGTCTTCGAACCTTCTAGAGAATCTTCTTGAATAATGGCTGAAAGGAGCAACGATGGACGAGGTCATCTACCCCGCTGACACACCGTCGCTCTCCGGGTGGCTCGATTGGCCCACGCAGCGGGTGGCCCGCTGGGTCTCCTCCCGCGCGAAGCCGGTGGTAGTAGGCTGGCCCTTCAACGGGACTCGCCGGTGGCACACGCTGCACCGGGATGGAGACCAGGGAGGAGACGATTATGTGACCACCCTGATAAGGCGTCAGGCGGAGCTTCACCGGATGATCTTCGACCACGGCGTCGGCGTGATCCTCGCTCCTGGCTTCGGCTCGGAGCTTCTCGAACGGGGGCCGGGCTACACGAGGGCTGTTCTCGGGGGCCTGCTGAGACTGGGCGAAGACGATGTCTACAGGGAGATGCTCGCCACCGGGGCGAGGCTCCGCTTCTACGGAGACTACGAGGAGGTGCTCGATACCCCAGACTTTCGCCCGATGCTCGACGCCTGCGCTGAGCTCGCCGCCACCACCGCATCCGGCAGCGGTCCTCTGCTCTTGATCGGCCTGTTCGCCGACGACCCTTATCCTACCATAGCCCGCCTGAGCGTCGGATTCGCCCGGAAGCACGGCCGGCCGCCAGACCGGAGGGAACTGGTCGAAGCGTACTATGGGCTTCGCGTCCCGGACCTCAGCCTGTTCCTGGGCTTCGCCCAGCCCGCTCTGTTCGACGTCCCTCTGCTGTCGACCGGCCGGGAGGACCTGTACGCGACGCTCTCCCCTTCCCCGGATCTCACCGAGAAGCAGTTTCGGGAGATCCTCTACGATCACCTCATCACCCGCCGGACGCCGGAGCCGGACTACGAGTCATTACCCGAGGAAGCCCAGGCACGACTCGCCCACTACTACGAACGCACCAGAGGCGTGACGCTCGGCGTGGGAATCACGGACCCGCGGACCGGGGTGTGGCAGCCGCTACTGCCTGATTCCCCCGGTCCCGGCGAGACCAGATAGCTTCACTCAGGTACTGATAGCTTCTAGTTCCTGGCCGGGCGGTATCTTGCGCAGGAGAAGCGTCAGCCACTGGCCCAGGGCCAGCCCTACCGCGACGACCAGCCAGGCCACGGTGGGGGTGGCGACGCTGGTCAGGATGGTCCACAGTACCGATCCGATGATGAAGCCACCCGTGAGCATCCCGCCCAGAAACCCGATGGCCGTGCCCCGGACGCGGGTCGGGAAGCTCTCCGCCTGGTAGGCGTAGCCCGCCCCGGACCAGGTGCCGTTGGTGACCTGGTAGATCAAGAAGTAGATGATCACGACCAGGGCGTACTGGTTGACGAACAGGAAGATCAGGTTGAGCGGAGCCACCAAAAGCCCGGTCCCTATAATAACCTCACGTCTCCCCCACTTCTCCCCGAGCCAGCCGCCTAACACGTAGAAGAAGAACCCCACACCCCCGGAAACGAGCAACAACGTGCCCGCCTGAGAACCCGAAAAGCCCTTGTCCTGGGTCAGAAAGTCCGCAATGTAGAAGTTGGTCGCGACAAACGAGCAGCCGTAGAACATCCACGTGACAGTGAGCAGGATTAGCTGACGCCTCACTATTCCTGGTGTCGCAAAGAGTTGCTTTACCGTAACATCCTCAAGCTCCCCGACGTCCACGTCGTACTCTTCGAGTAGCTCGTTTACCCGTCTCTGGTCTCCCGCCGCGCGGGCCTCCTTCACTTGTTGAACGTGCTGAAAGCGGTCGGACTCTTTGATAAATAGGCGGGCGATCATGACCACCAGGATCGGGATCACGCCGAGCAGGAAGACGAAGCGCCAGCCGAAGCCGCTGAAGGCCAGGTAGACACCCGATGCCAGAAACACCCCGAGCGGCCATCCTCCCTGGACGATCGAATACAGGAGTCCCCGGCGCGCGGCGGTGACCTGTTCGTTTACGATGGTGATCGAGACGGCAAGCTCCGAGAAGGCAAGCCCGGAAGCCAGCGCCCGGACCACGGCGAGTTGCCAGTAGTTCTGGACGAAGAACGTAAGCCCGGTAAAGATAGCCGCCCCCGACAGACAGAGTACCCACATCCACTTGCGCCCCATGGTGTCCATGCCGTAGCCGACGAACATGGTGAGGGTGAACTGCGCGGCGTAGACTATGAACCCGAGGGCGCCGACCGCAAAGTTAGACAGGCCGAGGCCCTGCCGGATATCCGGGAGGGTGAGCGTGAGCAGGTTCAGGTCGTAAGAAGCGAGCGCCCATCCCGCCAGCGCCGCTATTATGAGGTAGATCGTGTACCGCCGGTCTCCCTCCTGTCCTCTGTGACGAGCGACCCCTTCACCAGCAACCTCTGACATCTCATCCCCCTTTCGAAAACACGTACGAAAACACGAGTCGTAAAGTCTTTTAACCGCTTCCATCCGGTAGGAGAGCTATGGCCCGGCCCGGACCGCCGGAGGAGTTTGCGAATTTGACCGACAGGAAGATGAAGTAGGCTCCGCGCGTCGGGAGCTCCCCGAGGTTCGTCAAGATTTCCACGTAGCGTAGGCCGCGGCTCAGGCCTTCCTGGTGGACGGGGACGCCGTCGTGGGCGGACCCGATGCTCGGGGCGTCTATGCCTATGGCTTTGATCCCTTTCTCGTGCAGGTAGACAGCCGTCTCGGGAGCAGGGGCAGGCCATCCGGGGAAATCTCCCGTAACCAGCGAGCCGTGCATGTACTTCAGGCCCTCGTCCCCCTCGACGTAATAGCGGTCCCACCCGGTACAGAACAGCACCACCTCCCCTTCCCGGAGCGCGCCGTTCTCTTCCTCCCAGTCGCGCACGTGGTCCGCCGTGATAAACGGGCTCACACCAGGTTCTCCTTCTCCAGCCAGAAATCGCACGTCGATCACCGCAGCCGGGCCCATCAGATCCTCCGGGGGCACCCTGTCTCCGTCTTCGGAGCCGAGCGGGCTCGCCCAGGGAAGTCCGGAGTCCCCCGGCGGGATAAAGTGGGTCGGCGCGTCGAAGTGGGTACCGCAGTGCTCGTCCATGACGAAGAAGTTCGTCTGGTAGGGAGCCGAGCTCCGGGTGGCGCCGGTCGGGCCGTCCACCTCGGCGAACCAGTTCCAGTTGTGGTGGGCGTAGATCATGTGCCCCGGCCACGTTCCCGGCAACCGCTCGGAAACCGTTAGAGAGAGGTCAACGACCCTCGATATACTCGTCGGCAACTCCAACACAGCTCCTTTCCCAAAGCTCCAGTGTTCAGCATTTTACCCAAATATCCGACGTTCGGTAGGGCAGCTCGATAACCAGGTGGTTTCTCGGCTCTTCGAGAGACCACGAATTCGTTCAGGAACTCGAAAGCTTGTTTGTTGTCAAGTAGTTACTCCTTCTCTACGCCGGTTGAGCGCGTCAACTAGGACGGCGAGGAAGATGACCACGCCTTGCACGAACTGCACCCAGAAAGGCGCCACGTTCAGGAGGGTAAGGCCGTTGCTGAGGGTGCCGATCAGAAGCACGCCGACGAGCGTGCCGCCCATCGTTCCACGCCCTCCAAAGAGTGAAGTTCCCCCGATAACGACTGCAGCTATTACCTGGAGCTCCAGCCCCTGGGCCGCGGAAGGCAACGCCGAGTTGAGGCGAGAAGTCAGGACTACCGCGGAAAGTCCGGCGCAGAGACCAGAGATCGCGTAGACGAGAAACGAGACACGCCGAACGGGGATGCCGGCTAGGCGCGCCGCCTCGCGGTTGCCGCCGACAGCGTATACCTGATGTCCGAAGACCGTTTGGGAGAGCACGAAATAGCCGATTATAAAGACGATCAAGGTGAGCCAGACCAGAAGGTTCAATCCTAGAAAGCTGCTCTGTCCGACGAAGGTGAAGCTGCTTGGAAAGCCGTAGACTGTTTGGCCGCTACTTACCGCCAGCGTCAGGCCGCGGGCCATGGAGAGCATCGCCAGCGTCACGATAAAAGGTGTTATGCCGAAGAACGTAGTCGAGAAGCCGTTGAAGGCGCCGATCAGGAAACCGGCGCCAAGGGCCACCAGGATGCCGATCAAACCGGGCGCCCCGCTCTGCATGGAGAGGGCGGCGAGCATCCCGGTCAGCGCCACGACCGAGCCGACGGAAAGGTCGATGCCCGCCGTGATGATAACGAAGGTCATGCCCACGGCCGAGATGCCGATAACAGAGGATTGGATCACTAT
>JBBPZT010000077.1:0-10257 GCA_038198625.1 Rubrobacterales bacterium | reverse complement strand
GGTGGAAACCGATGCTGCCGGCGGGAGAGGGAGATTACTACGCCTGGCCGCAGCTTACGGACGTGTTTCCCTGGCAGCACTCCGGCGTCCAGATGAAGCTCAAATGGCCATTCGGGGAAACACGGGTGGTTCTGGTGCACGGCTGGCGGGATCTCCTCGCAGCAAGCGACCGGGTGAAAGCGTACAAGGAGAGCCGGGATCGCAAAATCAGCAAACGGTACGAAGATCTCGGAGATCCGTCGAAGAGGTTGAAGCCGATCTCCGGTCTGCCGGGAGACACTCCGATCCCCGAAGTTGCGCCCTACGCTTACCGTTCCTTCGACCGGCAGAAGATTATCAAAGACGCCCGGCTTGGAGACTTTATGAGACCGGAACTCTGGCGGGCGCACGGCCCGGATCAAGTCTACATGACGAGCTTGCTAACTAAAATTCTTGGCGTTGGACCGGCGGCGACCGTAGCCGATGATGTGCCGGATCTGGATCACTTTTCCGGGCGCGGCGGTAAGGACGTGATTCCGCTCTGGCGTGACGCCGCCGCAACCGTTCCGAACGTAGCCGGCGGCCTGCTGGACGCCCTCTCGCAGGAGTACGGTGAAACCGTCGCCCCGGAAGACCTCTTCGCCTACGCCTACGCGGTGCTCGGCTCTCCGGCCTATACGGAGTCGTTCGCGGAAGAGCTATCCATCCCCGATCCTCGTCTCCCGATCACGAAAGATCACGCTCTGTTCAGGCGGGCCGTAGAGTTAGGGCGGTGGTTGATCGGATTGCACACCTACGGGGAGCGTTTCGGCGGCTCCGTTCCGCGTGGAACGGCCCGCATAGAGAAAGCCATCCCCGACACGCCGGACGGCTACCCGGAAAATTACTCGTATGACCCGGCGGAAAAGACGCTCAAGGTAGGCGAGGGTGAGATCCGTCCCGTACAGCCGGAAGTCTACGGCTACAGCGTCTCCGGTCTCGAAGTGGTCAAGTCCTGGCTCGGCTACCGCAAGAAGAACCCGACCGGCAGAAAGTCCTCTCCGCTGGACGACATCCGCCCCGAACGCTGGACCGGAGACATGACCCGCGAGCTGCTGGAACTACTCTGGGTACTCGAAGCCACCGTAGGAAAAGAGCCAGAGCTTGCGGAACTTCTGACGGAGATCACATCCTCCGAAGTCTTCACCGCCGACGAGTTGCCGGAGCCAACAGAACAAGAGCGTAAGCCTCCGAAGGTGGAAGTAGACACCGGACAGGGCACTCTCCAGTAACAGCGAAACTTAGCGTAGCGGAGATGAAAAAAGCCGGAGCCCTGAAGAGCCCCGGCCCGGTCGCCGCTTGCTACGCGGCGGCTTTCCGCCGTGCGCTCCTCGCCAACTCGACGGCCGCCCTGTGAGAGCACATCATCCCTTTGGGAGTCGCGCACGTGCAGCGGTCCAGGGTAAGCTCGACGACGTAGGTCTCGCCCGATGTGCTGGTTACGTGGTAGGTGGTGGGCGCCACGCGCTCCACGCCGCCAGCCTTGTAGATGGTCCGGGCTTTCGATAGAGTCTTGCTCGTCACGGGAATTATCCTCCTGTGGCCGGGTCCCGGAGAGCGCTAACTCTCGCGGGGCCGTTTCTTTATCAACTACCCTTATCTTATCAAAGAACACTTGATTAGTCAAGGGATATTTGATATAATCTCGGGAAACCCGTTAAACTATGGCGATGGTAAAGGAGGCGGATCTAAACAAGGTGGAAGTACCGGAGCAGTTCGAGGTCCTCGACGCCGATGCCCTGGCCCGGCGCCTGGGTTTCAGGAGACAGACCGTACAGGCGTACATGGCGCGCGGTTGGTGGCACCTGATACCGCGACCTAATCGGAAGTTGGCTATGGGGCCGGTGTGGTACGAGGCGAGCGTAAGGGAATGGGAAGAGCATAAGCGTAAGGGAGAGAAGGATGGCTAGGACGAAGGGGCGGGCGAACGGCGACGGGGATGTGTACCCACGCAAGAACAAGGAAGGGAAGATCACGAGCTACCGGGGAGCCTATGTAGGGCCGGATGGAAAGAGGCGCTACGTCTCCGGGAGGACCAAAGAGGAAGCGCGTAAGGCTCTCCGGGAAGCGCGCGCCAACGCGGACGCCGGGCTCGTCTTCGACGCCGGGAAGCTGGCGCTCTCCGACTATCTCGACCGCTGGCTAACCGACAGCGTGAAGGACACGGTCCGCCAGAGGACCTACGAGCGGTACGAGTCCATCGTCCGGGTGCATATCAAGCCCGCCATCGGCCGGGTGAAGCTCAAGGCCCTAACACCGGCTCACGCCCGCGCCCTGTACCGTCAGAAGCTCGACGCCGGGCTCTCACCGCGCACGGTCAACTACATACACGTCACGCTCCACAAGGCGCTCTCGCAGGCCGTGGGCGACGGTCTGGTACAGCGCAACGCCGCGCAGGTGAAGGCTCCGAGACCGGAGAAGCCGGAGATACGCCCGCTATCCCCGGAGCAGGCGCGTAAGCTCATAGCCACCGCCAACGAGACCGGAGCCCGCTACGCCGCTCTGTACGTCCTGGCGCTCCATACGGGGATGCGCGAAGGCGAGCTACTAGGGCTCCAGTGGGCAGACCTCGATCTCGAAGCGGCGACTCCTACCCTACAGGTAAGGCGCACGCTCTCGGAGACCAGGACCGGCCACAAGTTCGAGCTACCCAAGTCCGGTAGGGGACGCTCCATAAAGCTCTCTCGTAAGGCCGTCGAAGCCCTCCGTAGCCATAGGGCGCGGCAGAACGAGGAGAAGCTCCGGCTCGGCTCTCTGTGGCGGGATAACGGGCTTGTGTTTCCGAGTACCACCGGCACGACCACGAGCGGTACGAACCTGCTAGGGCGATACTTCCGGCCGCTCCTCAAGCGGGCGGATCTTCCACCCATCCGGCTCCATGACCTCCGGCACACGTGCGCTACAATACTTCTCATGGCAGGCAAGCATCCCAAGTACGTCCAGGAGCTTCTAGGACACGCCAGCATCTCCATCACGCTGGACACCTACTCTCACGTGATAGAGGGAATGGACGGGGGCTTAGGAGACGCGATGGACGAGGCGCTGTGAGCGACGCTATGAGCGGTCTTTTGATCTCTATTGCTGCCGCATTGCTGCCACCGGGATTTATGGCTAACCCCGGACGCGGAGAAATCCGCATAGATATGCCGATGCGCCCGTAGCTCAACTGGATAGAGCAGCGGACTTCTAATCCGCAGGTTGCAGGTTCGAGTCCTGCCGGGCGCGCCGAGTTTTCACCCTGGATCGTTCCTGATAGAATCCAGTCTCATACGTGGTGGCCGTAGCTCAGTTGGCAGAGCATCGGATTGTGGCTCCGAAGGTCGCGGGTTCGAGCCCCGTCGGTCACCCTCTCTTACTGCAACCGTACTGCAATCAGCTAGTCGAAAGCTCCGTTCAGGCCAACCTGTACGCTGGCGTATGTCTAGCTGCTTGCGAAGATTCGCGTCTTCTTGACTCCCAATTCTTTATGCGAATTCTGATGCTAAAATGGTCAAGATGACCTGTTCAGTAGACAGAGGTGGAAATGGCGGAGAAGATAAGAGTTACAGAGGCGAAGTCCCAGCTCTCGGCGCTGATGGCGCGAGTTGGATATGGAGGGGAACGCTTCGTTATAGAGAGGCGGGGGAGACCACTCGCCGCACTGGTGGGCGTGGAGGATCTGGAGCGCCTGGAACAAGAGCGCGGTGCCGCTACTTCCCGGCCCCTGGGTGCGATAGCCTTGGTGGGAGCGTGGGGTGAGGCAGAGGAGAAAGACCTGGAGGTGGTGCTCGACGAGACCTACGCGGAGCGTGAGCGCGACACCGGACGTCCGGTGGATCTTGGAGCCTAATGTACCTCCTCGACACCGACATCCTGAGCAACCTGATGAAACGCTCCCCATCGAGCGCGCTGGTGGCAAAGGTAGCTGGAGTCCCACCAGAGCAACAGTTCACATCGAGCATCACGCTCGGGGAGCTTGTCTATGGAGCGCACCGGTTGAGGGCGCGCACCCCCATCCTCATTCAAAAGATCGAGGATTCCCTCCTGCCCAACCTGCCCGTACTCTCCTTCGACTCCACTGCAGCCCGGCGCTACGGTGAGATCAGGGCAGAGCTGGAGCGGCTGGGCATCCCCATAGGTGACGCCGACATGCGCATAGCGGCGATCGCCCTCTCGCGCGGGTTGAGGGTGGTCACCGGTAACGAGCGCCACTTCCGGCGGGTTCCCGAATTGGAGATAGAGAATTGGCTAGAGGAATAGGAGACGGGGCCTTCCCGAAGTCCCCGACATTCTCACCGGGAGCCAATGTCAGCAATGCGGCAACAGTTGAAGCACTGGATAGTGCTCTCGAATGGCGTTTCGTGCTCCCCGTTTTCTGGCGCTCCTGAAGCGATGGCCGGCACCGGAAGGATGTCGCGTGGAGAGCGATCGCCTACAAAATCTTCTCTTGCTATTGATGGAACATCAGGGGCGGATTAAACTTCTCTGATATGCGTGATTTCCGGACAGCCACCAAAAAACCGAATGTGGCGGAATCAAGGGTACGACTGCCGCTACTGGCAATCATCATCTTGGTCCTGATCTTCCTCGCCCTGGGTGCCGGGGGGATTTTCTTTTTGAAGGCAAAGGTCCTCTCACAGGGTGAGACCGGCGCGGGGGTGGTTGGGTCCGGTAGCAACGGCATCCTGGACCCCGCACGGGTCGCTTCCACGCAGCCTGCGGCGAAGGCGGGTGGGCCATTCAACGTGTTGGTGCTCGGGGTGGATAAGGTAACCGGAAGCAAGGTCGGCATCAGCGATACTCGGACGGACACGATGATGGTGGTACAGGTGGACCCCGGAACCGGTGGGATACGCTTGCTCTCTATCCCGCGAGATCTTTTGGTGGAAGTGGCACCGGGGGAAAAGGACCGGATCAACACTGCCTACGAACACGGCGGCGCCCGAAATGCTGTACAGGTGGTCGAGAACTTCGCCGGAATACCGATAGACCACTACACGGTCGTGAACTTCAAGGGATTCAAAGAAGTAGTCAACGCCATGGGCGGGGTGAAGCTGAACGTCGAGAAAGGGTTCCCCGCCAAGTGGCACATGCCGCCCGGCATCCAGACGCTTAACGGAAACAAAGCTCTGTTCTATGCCCGGTACAGAGGCACCCCCGGCGGCGACCTCGATAGGATCCGTCACCAGCAGCAGATGGTGGCCGCACTGCGCAGCCAAGTGCTGAAGTGGAGCAGCATCCCCAAACTGCCGAAGATAGTGGGCATCATGGAGAAGAGCGTCCAGACGGACATGGGCCCAGCGGATGCGCTCACTGTAGGCAAGGCCCTCATAGAAAAGGGGCGCGGCGCGCCCATGACGGCCGTTCAACTCAAAGGCACGCCCGAGACCAGAAAGAACGGGGATGAGGTACTCGTTCCCGACCGCCAGGAGAACGACGTGGTCCTACGGTACTTCCGCCGCTAGCTCCGCTGCCAGCTTTGCTGCCGGCACCCGTAGCGTATCCGTACTCGCGCATGGCATATTTTCTCCTGTGGGATGAGTACATGCATTCCTGCGAGAGGGCGCATCGCGGGAGAGCTTACGCCCTCAGCGTAAACAGGAGCATGAACCGGGTTATAAAGGGGGTGGAAGCGGGGTGGCTGTTATAATTCCGTTCAGGTTTTCAGGCGAGCGAGAGTGGTGGAATGGTAGACACGCTAGATTTAGGATCTAGTGCCTCAGGGCGTGCGGGTTCAAGTCCCGCCTCTCGCACCTGGCCTCGCCGGCTCTGGCGCCGGGTCCGGACGTGTGGTTGGCAAGTCGAGAAGAGTTGGAGTTTATGACGGCAAACGTTACGAAGATCGAAGAAAACAAGGTCCGGCTCGAGGTCGAGGTCTCTCCGGAGGCTGTCAGGGAGGGCGTCGATGCGAAGGTCCGAGAGCTCGGGCGCAAGGTGCGCGTACCTGGTTTCCGTCCGGGCAAGGCGCCCCGTCGCATAGTCGAGAACCACCTCGGACGCGACTACATCTACATGGAAGCTCTGCAGGATCGGCTCCCGAACTGGTATTCGGAGGCGGTTGTCGAGACGGACTTGCGCCCGATAGACCAACCGGAGATCCACTTCGATGAATCTCTGGATGAGGAGGAAGGCTTCAAGTTCTCCGCGACTGTCGCCGTCCGGCCGGAGGCTACTTTGGGCGAGTACAAGGGCCTGGAAGTTCCGAAACGTGAGATCGTCACCTCCGATGAGGAGATCGAAGCCCGGGTCGAGGAGATGCGCGGCCAGTTCGCCACCCTCGCGGCCGTCGAGGGCCGTCCGGTTCAGAAGGGTGACTTCGTCATCCTGGACTACAAGGGTGAGAAGATGACCGGCGGGCCGCTGGAAGGCGGCGAGGCCGAGGACCAGATGATAGAGGTCGGCGGCGGCGAAATGCTGGAGGAGTTCGAGAACAACCTCGTAGACATGAACGCCGGGGAGCGCAAGCAGTTTGGCGTGACGTTCCCGATGGACTATCAGGAAGAGTCGCTGCGAGGGCAGTCGGTCTTGTTCCAGGTCCACGCCAAGGAGATCAAGAAGCGCGACTTGCCGCCTCTCGACGATGACTTCGCCAAGGAGGCGAGCGAGTTCGAGACGCTGGATGAACTGCGCGCCGCCGTCCGGGAGGAACTCGAACAGGCCACCAGCCAGAGGGTGGAAGGCGAGTTCCGGGGACGGGTGCTCGACGCGGTTGCCGAGAAGGCGGAGGTCGAAGTCCCCGAGGTGATGGTCCACGAGAAGGCCCACGAGATGGTCGAGAGCTTCGAGCGGAGCATCCGGTCGCAGGGCATCGAGCCGGAGCAGTACTACCAGTTTGCAGGGTCGAGCCACCACGAGGTTGAGGTGCGTGTCCGGCCCGACGCCGTGGATACCGTCAAGAAGGAGTTGGTCCTCGACGCCGTGGCCTCCAAAGAAGGTCTCGCGGCTGATGAAGAGACGGTCATGCACGAGATCGGGCACCTGGCCGAAGATTCCGGCCGTAAGCCCGAAGAAATTATCAAGACGATGCGCAGGAACGGTACATACGTGCTGCTCGAAGAAGAGTTGGCCCGCCAGAAGGCGCTGGACCTGCTGGTCGAGAACGCCGTCGCCGTCGAGATGACCGAAGAGGAAGAGGTTGCCGAGGCCGAAGCCGTGGCCGAGGAAATCATGGCCGAGGAAGAATTGGTCGAAGGAGACGTAGCCGAAGAAGACGCTCCGGTGGAAGTCGAGACAACAGAAGGAGATGAGTCGAAGTGAGCTTTGATCCGCAGGGAGTTATCCCGTACGTAATAGAGCAGAGCCCGCGAGGCGAGCGGGCGATGGACATCTACTCGCGGCTGTTGAAGGATAGGATCATCTTCCTCGGCACACCGGTGGACGACCAGGTCGCCAACGCGATAATGGCCCAGCTCCTGCACCTCGAAAGCGAAGACCCGGAGCAGGACATAAACCTGTACATAAACTCTCCGGGCGGCAGTGTATCGGCCGGACTCGCCATCTTCGACACGATGCAGTTCGTCAAGCCCGATATCTCCACGACCGCGCTCGGTATGGCTGCCTCGATGGGCGCTTTTTTGCTGGCCGCCGGGGCGAAGGGCAAGAGATACGCGCTGCCCAACACGCGGATACTACTTCATCAGCCGAGCACCCAGGGCATAGGCGGACAGGCCTCGGACGTGGAGATCTACGCCGAGGAGCTGGTCCGGACCAAGCGGCGCCTGAACGAGATCCTCTCCGACAGGACCGGCCAGCCCTACGATAGGATCGAGCGCGACACCGACCGCGACTACATAATGGGTCCCGAAGAGGCCGTCGAGTACGGCGTCATAGACAGCATCGTCCGTAGTCATTAGGCGGCTGAATCTCTTGAGTAGACGCTTGATAGTGGAAGCAGTAGACATCCCGGGGAGGCTTTTATGAGAGACCCTTCAGACCAGCTGCAGTGCTCTTTCTGCGGGAAGAGCCAGCGTCAGGTGAGGAAGCTGATAGCCGGCCCCGGCGTTTATATCTGTGACGAGTGCATCGAACTGTGCAACGAGATCATAGACGAGGAGTTCTCCGGTCCCGAGGTCCTGAAAGACGACGATCTCCCCAAGCCACGTGAGATCAACCGTATCCTCAACGAGTACGTTATAGGACAGGAGGACGCCAAGAAGGTCCTCGCCGTCGCCGTCTATAACCACTACAAGCGCATAAGCATGAGCCCAGAGCCGAACGACGGCACCGAGCTGCAGAAGTCGAACATACTCCTGATCGGTCCGACGGGCTCCGGCAAGACTCTTCTTGCCCAGACGCTCGCCAGGATCCTGAATGTACCCTTCGCTATCGCGGATGCAACCGCGCTCACCGAGGCTGGATACGTCGGGGAGGACGTCGAGAACATCTTGCTCAAGCTCATCCAGGCGGCCGACTTCGACGTGAAAAAGGCCGAAACGGGCATCATCTACATAGATGAGATAGACAAGATCGCCCGCAAGTCTGACAACCCCTCGATCACGCGCGACGTCTCAGGTGAGGGTGTCCAGCAGGCGCTCCTGAAAATACTCGAAGGAACGGTAGCCTCGGTGCCGCCGCAAGGTGGACGCAAGCATCCGCACCAGGACTTCCTCCAGATAGACACCAAGAACATATTGTTTGTCTGCGGTGGGGCGTTCGGCGGGCTGGAAGACGTCATCCGCCAGCGCATCGGCAAGAAGAGCATCGGGTTCGGCGGCGATAGCTCCAGGCGCGTCGAGGAGGATGCGAGCGGTCTCTTGCGCCACTCCCAGCCGGAGGACCTGTTGAAGTACGGGTTGATCCCCGAGTTCGTCGGGCGGCTGCCGGTGATCTCCACGCTCAGGCTTCTCGGTGAGGAAGACCTGGTTCGTATCCTGACCGAGCCGAAGAACGCCCTGGTCCGCCAGTACCGGCAGTTCTTCCGCTACGACAAGGTAGACCTGACCTTTACCGACGAGGCTCTGGCCGCCGTCGCGGAACTGGCGCTCGAACGCGGGACCGGCGCCCGCGGCCTGCGGAGCATCCTCGAAACTGCGCTCCTTCCGACGATGTACGAGCTTCCAAGCCGTTCGGACGTAGCCAAGTGCGTGGTTGATGCCGACACCGTCAAGGACGGCGTCCAACCGACCCTCACGACCAGCTCCGGCAGTTCCAAGTACTCTTACGACGAAGAAGAGACCGCCTAGAAACTTCCTCTGCTTTGAGCCAAACCGATATCCCGAAAACCTACGACCACCACGCCGTCGAAGAGCGGCTCTACGCCGAATGGGAGCGTCACGGCGTCTTCGAGGCCGACACCGACGCCGGCAAGGAACCGTACTGTATAGTGCTCCCGCCGCCCAACGTCACGGGCGCCCTGCACATGGGGCACGCCCTGAACGGGACCATACAGGACGCCCTCGTCCGGCGGGCACGGATGAAGGGCTACGAGGCGTTGTGGCTTCCGGGGGTGGACCACGCCTCCATAGCCGTACAGAACGTCGTAGAGCGCAAGCTGACCGCCGAGGAGGGCAAGACCCGCTGGGACCTCGGCCGCGAGGAGTTCGTCGAGCGGTGCCGGATCTTCGCCGAAGAAGCCCGGTCTCAGATACTCGGCCAGCTCAGGCGTCTCGGCGCGTCGGTGGATTGGAGCCGCCTCCGCTACACCATGGACGAGAGGTACGTCGATGCGGTGACGACCACGTTTACGGAGCTGTACGAGTCCGGCCTCATCTACCGGGGCAACCGCATCACCAACTGGTGTCCGCGCGACCGCTCCGCCATCAGCGACCTCGAAGTTACCTACGAGGAGGTCAACGGCAAGCTCTACGGCATCCGCTACCCTTTCGCGGATGGAAGAGGTCCAGGTCCCGACGGCAAAGACTACGTCCAGGTCTTCTCCACCCGCCCCGAAACGATGCTCGGTGACGTGGCGCTCGTCGTAAACCCCAAGGATGAACGCTACACGGATCTGGTGGGCCGCAGGGTGCGGGTGCCGTTTGTCGAGCGGGAGATAGAAGTGCTGGCCGACGAATATGTGGATCCGGAGTTCGGGACTGGTGTCTTGAAAGTCACCCCGGCCCACGACGCGAACGACTTCGAGATAGCCCAGAGGTTGGGTCTCGCACCCATCAACGTCATGAACCCGGACGGGACCATCAACGCCAACGGAGCCCAATTCGACGGTCTAAGCCGCGAGGACGCCCGCGTCGCGGTGGTCGCGGCGCTGGACGAAGAAGGGCTGCTTGGCGAGGTCAAGGACTACGCGTTTCGGGTCGGGCATTG
>JBBPZT010000076.1:0-15936 GCA_038198625.1 Rubrobacterales bacterium | reverse complement strand
GCAAGATTGGCAACAGTTCCTCTGGGCAAGAAACCGGCTCATGAAAACCCGCCGCGGCCTTCTCAAGGGCTCTTCCGTTTCGCTCACCAGCCAAGAGTCGGAGTCTTCACACACAGGTCAAAGAAAATCGGGAACCGGCTGGCACTCGTTCAACTGGCCAGCGCCTATTCATTGCTCGACTTGGCGGTTTTCGGACATAGTCTAGTCCAGGTGCCACTGTAACGGCAGTACGTACGGAAAGCCCGTAGTGGGATCCGACTCCGCCCGCATTATCGGGGCCATCCATTCCCCCCACCGATGGTTGACTTCGCTGTCGGCGAGGAAGTTCCGAGTGTAATCGAGGTCGTCGGTTTCGAAGTAACCGAACAGGATTAATCCGTAGCGGAAGATCGAGTAGTTACGGACGCCCGCCTGACGCAAGGTGTCCACCATTTCGGGCCATATGTCGTCGTGACGACGCTTGTACTCTTCCTCGTAACCAGGTCTGACTTCAAGAACCCACGCGTAGCTGCTCATCTGTTCCTACCTTTTATCCGTGATCGCGTTTTACAGGCCATCCGTTCATACCCGGCACTGCTAACGTACAGAGGCGAACTCGAGACCCAGCATCCTCGCCACCTTCTCCAGATCTTCGGCCCTGTGACCGGTACCCAGGGCACAGTGGTGGGTGGGGCCATGTGCGCACCAGGCGTTCATGAACGCTGCTGGTGGCAGCGAGAACCGCAGACGACTATTTGTGTTGCCTATCCTCAGCGTCTGACCCGGCAGTGACTCCCCTTCTGCAGCGAGCATTTTCAGTTTGCCCTCGAAAGTCTGGGTGACAGCGAATATGGTCACAGGACCGGTTTTTACGTTGAACTCAACTGACACACCGTGTCCAGCCTTGCCATGGTAGAGTCCCAGGCCGCGTAAGATCGGCTTACGATCGCTGATCGCAAGATGACCCGGACCATCGTGGCCCATTAGCAAGAAGTTGTCGTTGAAGTCCATGGCGTAGAACTCGGTGAAGGAACCCCCGGCGCCAAGCGAATCCATGATCTTCATCGCGACGGCGTTCTTGAGGTCGCCCTCGCCGGAGGCGGAGATGCCCCTTGCGGTGAGCAGCGAGTTACCAAGTATAAAACTGGCCCCGATCCTCTCGTAGACGCTGCCGTTCGTCCCCCGATAGTAGTAGGTAAGAGCATCGAGTTCGAAGTCCTCCACGAGGCTATCGAGCCCGACGGCCACCCGGGCCGCCCAGTCGAGGTCTCCCCGGTTTACACTCTCGTCCACCTCGAAGGTATTGCGAGTCTCCGCTAGCTTCGCAGCTACGGCCTCGTCAGTGGCGGCGTCGACCCGGTCTTTCAGATCGTCCATCTCGAGGGTTTCCACGTACAAACCGAGCTGGGCGTGGTGCATGGTGAAGTCCGAGTACATATCCAGCATCCCCGGATAAGTGTGCCCGAGAAAGCCGAAGCGGCTACCACGCAACGTGTTAACAGCACTAGCCGCCTGACACCATTCCCCTACTTCTCGCCAGGCCACCTTATCCTCGTAGAGCATCCCGGAGACGACGTTGAAATCCACGCCCGCCCTCTCGAATGCGTTCGAGATCTCCGGCACGCAGCAGGCCGAGCAGTTCGCCAGCCACTCTCCCGTATCGGTATTCTCGTAGTCCAGTGCGGCCACCGGCTGTAGATTGAGCAAGACCACAGGCGCGTTCGACCTCTGTACCGCCGGCAAAACCTGCGAGCTGGTAGCGTAAGTCGCCACGTGACAGAAGATGAGATCCACGTCCTCCGCGGCGAACCGCTTGCCGGCGGCCTGGGCCTTCGGTGCGGTATCCACGAGCCCCTCGGAGACAACCGTAGCGTGCCGCCCGATCCGCTCCTCCACATGACGCAGGTACCCTTCCAGGCGTTTCTTGAGCCCAGGGAATTGGGTCCAGTAGGCTTCCAGCCCTATGCCGAACAGCCCTACCTTCGCGGTGTTTGCATGCTGCTTCATCAGGGTTCCCACCCTCCTTGCTTATTCCTCACCATTATCTGGGGTACGCGTCCTTCACCCCACCATCCACGTTGAGAATATTGCCCGTGCTTCTGGATGACCTTTGCTCGCTGGCGAAGTGCAACACGGCCTCTGCTATGTTCTCGGGCAACACGTTTACCTTCAAGACGTTGCGCTTACGGTAGTGCTCTTCGAGCTCTTCCGGCTCTATACCGTAGGAGCGGGCACGCTCCTCGCGCCAGGAAGAATCCCATATCCGCGACCCGCTCAACACCGCGTCCGGATTGACCGTGTTGACCCGGATACCGCTCGATCCCCCCTCCTCAGCGAGGCACCGGGCCAGGTGCAGCTCCGACGCCTTGGCCGAAGAATAGGCTGATGCGTTCTTCCCGGCCGCGAGCGCGTTCTTGGAAGCCACGAAGATCAGGCTGCCGCCAACCCCCTGCTCTTTTATGATCTTGAAGGCCTCACGCGCGACCAGAAAGTATCCTTTCGCCAAAACCGCATAATTCTTCTCCCACAGCTCGACGCTCGTCTCCTCTATGGGAGCGCTGGAGGCTAGCCCGGCGTTAGAAACTACGATATCCACTCCACCGTACTCCAGGACCGCCCGCCGGTAAGCGCCGGCTACCTCTTTTTCATCGGTTACGTCTGCCCTCACTGCGATCCCCGGCTTCGGAAGGCTGTTTACGACATTTTTAGCACCCTCTTCGTCGAGGTCACAGGTCACGACGCATGCTCCCTGTGAGGCTAGGGACCTCGCTACGGCGCTCCCGATGCCGCCGGCGCCTCCGGTGACGAATGCAACACTTCCGGCGAGTTCACCGGGCGATGGAGCCAGGGAGAGCTTGTAGAGTTCCAGGGGCCAGTACTCCACCGCGTATGACTCTTCCTCGGTCAAGGAGACGTAGCCGCCCAGAGAGTGGGCGCCACGCATCACGGCTATGGCTCTGTGGTAAAAGTCGCGGGAGAGGTCGGCTTCTTTGGCGTTCTTCGCCGCGGCGACGAGCCCTATACCTTTTATCAGGACGATCCTCGGGTTCGGGTCGAACATCTGCTCGTCCGCCTCCTGGTAACGTGAGAAGTACGCTTCGTACTCCCGGCGATACTCTTCGAGACCCTCGCGGACCCTTACCTTTAGTTCTTCGACTCCCTCGCTTTCCGGGTCGAAGTCCACCCATAGGGGTTTAACCTTCGTCCTCACCAGGTGATCCGGGCAAGCCGCGCCCACCTGGGAGAGTTTTTTCGAATCACTCCCGCTGACGAAATCGATGACGTCTTCGGAAGCGTAGTCGACGCGCAGGATCTTTTGGGAAGCCTCTTCAGTCCCCGAAGAGAGCTCGCCCCGGAGAACCGGCAGTACTTCCGCGAGAAGCTCCTCCCTCCTCTCAGGGGCGGGCGGCTCCGGTTTCCTTCCGCCAAACGGCTCTCCACCCTTGCTCGCGACGAACCTGGCGGCCCGGTTTATGGCCTCGATGGTGCGACCGTAGCTCTCCTCGTGCGTTTGGCCCCACGTGACAAGACCGTGCTTGGCAAGCAAGATGAGCTTCACGTTCGGGTTGTTCCTTACGGCCTCACCCACCTGTTTGGAAAGGGTAAAACCCGGCCTTATGTAAGGGATCCAGACCGCGTCCCCACCGAAACACTCACTGGCCAATTCCTCGCCGTCTCTCGCGCAGCAGATCATGTTGATCGCATCCGGGTGAGTGTGGTCGACGTGCGGATAGGGCACGAAGGCGTGCAGGAGCGTCTCTATGGAGCCGCGTGGCATGTCGGGCTTGAGCTGGCAGGCAGCGAGGTAGGAGACCATCTCCTCATCGCTCATCTCCTCGCGCTCCATGAGCGGCAGGACTTCGTCTAGTTTGAGCCCGGTGAACTGGTCCGCCCTTATGGTTGCGAGATCGCTCCCGGACCCCTTGACCCACAGGACCTCCACCTCGCGTCCAGCGTGGTCGCGCTCTTTGGACTTGGTCGAGGTGTTACCCCCTCCATAATTCGCCACCGCACGATCGGTACCTAGCAGGTTGGAACGGTATGCCAGCTTCTCAAGCTCCGGGCGACCCTCCGCCCTGTGTTCATCCCAAAAATTGTCCACTATCCCCGCCGCTCTGGTATCCACCTCTACACTTCCTCTCTCTCGACGGCCGCGTTGTTGTCTATAGTAGGTCTGACATGTCGTGGGAGCCCAGACGTTTCAACCTGGCAGGCTTATCCCCACCCGGCCCCGGCGCCCTCCAGACGCTCCTCCGACACCCTCTCCGAGTAACCGCTCTCCCGGAACGCCGACACGGGATCCACCGAGGCGCCAAGGTCTTCTCGCGCCTTCGCGCACAACGGCCGCACGTCCGTGGCGTATGCGTCCAGCAAGACGCGATGAGCCCCGAGGACATCCCCCGCACGCCGCGCTTCCGCGAGTGCGGCGCGGTCCACCAGGAGAGCTTTCGCGTAAGCTTCCTGGAGGTTCGTTACGGAAAGTATCATGGCTTCTATCTTGGCTTCAATGTTGTGCGCCTGATCTATCATGTAGTCGATTCGGGTATTTTCCTCTGCTTCGACAAGCTCCACGTAGATCAGGAACAGCTCGAACGGGTTGACGGATCCCACAATGAGATCGTCGTCGGCGTACTTGCGGTTGTTGAAGTGAAAGCCTCCAAGTCTGCCTTCATCCAAGAGTAGCGCCACTATATGCTCTATGTTCGTACCCTGAAGGTGGTGCCCGAGGTCCACGAGCACCTCGGCCCTTTCCCCGAGCTTCCGGCACATCGTGAGCGCCGCGCCCCAGTCAGGGAGGTCCGTGTGATAGAAGGCCGGTTCGAACGGCTTGTACTCCAGAAGCATCCGCATCCCATCGGGCATCGAGTCGTGGACCTCAGAGAGGCACTCCCGCATGCGGTAGCGGCGCTCGATAAAGGAGTCCTGGCCTGCGTAGTTAGTCCCGTCAGCGAACCACAGAGAGAGCACACCCGAGCCGACCTCGCGTCCTATCTCGACGCATTCGATCAGGTGATCCGTGGCCTTGCGGCGGACCGCCGCGTCCGGGTGGCACACACTGCCGAGCTTGTACTCTTCCTCCTGGAAGAGGTTGGGGTTGACGGCCCCAATCCCCATTCCCAAGGATTGAGCATACTCGCTGAGTTCCGAGTAGTCGTCAACCTTGTCCCATGGGATGTGGATGGCAACCGACGGGCAGATGCCGGTGTGGCGGTGCGCCTCGGCGGCATCTGCTATCTTCTCGAACGGGTCGCGCGGCACACCTCGCTGGGGAAAGACCTTGAAGCGGGTTCCGGAGTTCCCGTAGCCCCAAGACGGCGTCTCCACCTTCTGACTCCGGAGTCTCTCCTCCACGTTCGCCACCTCTACCCCACGTGCCGACAGAAGCTCGACCAGAACCTCGTAGGCTTGGTTTTCCGTGTTATTCAAAGCTCTATCCTCCTTCCAAAAGATCCAACTCGACAGAGACGTCCATGACCCGCCGGAACCTTGCCCGGAGAGCAGACCAATCTTCCGCACTACCGCCCGGCTCATAGGTCGATACCTCGAACGAGCGTCGGACGACGGCCCGGATGTCTTCCAGAGACCCTACCAGGCCCCGCGCGAACGCCTGCACCATCACGTTTCCGATAGCGGTAGCCTCGACCGGCCCGGCAACCACCGGAAGCCGCGCCGCATCGGCGGTCATCTGGCAAAGTAGCGTGTTGCGCACGCCTCCGCCCACCACGTTGATCTCACGGATGGAGAGTCCGGCCAGGTCCCCGGCCTGCTCGATGACGTACTGGTACTTGAGCGCCAGGCTCTCGAACACGCACCTGGCAAACTGCCCAGGCTCCTTCGGAGGCTTCTGTCCGGTAGCCTTACAGAACCTCGTTATGCGCGACGGCATGTCCCCCGGGGCCAAAAAGGCCGGGTGATCCGGGTCGATCAACGGCCCGCCAGTCGTCACCTCTTCGGCGAGGCGGGCCAACTCCTCGTAGGAATAGTCTCGACCTTCTCCGGCCCAATGTCTGCGACACTCCTGCAGAAGCCACAGGCCCATGACGTTCTTCAGAAAGCGCGTCTTACCGCCGAAGCCTCCCTCGTTGGTGAAGTTTGCCTCCATGGCCTCCCTCGTCAACACGGGTGCGGCGAGCTCCACGCCCACCAGAGACCAGGTACCGCTGGAGATATATGCGAAGTCACCACCCTTGGCGGGAACGGCCACAACGGCGGAGGCGGTGTCGTGCGAGGCTACCGTCACGATATCCGGTTCCGTACTTGCACCAACCTCCTCGGCGACCCCGGGAAGCAGGGTACCTAGTCCGGTCGCAGGTTGGACGATGGGTGCGAGGAGGGAGGCCGGAACCTCGACGCCCTCCAGGAGCTCCCGGGACCATCCGCCTGACTCGAGGTCGTAGAGCTGGGTCGTCGTGGCGTTGGTGTACTCGCAGGCCCTCTCGCCTGTCAGGAAGTAGTTCATGAGGTCGGGGATCAGGAACAGCGTCTCCGCAACCTCCAGGAGAGGAGAGCCTTGCATGGCGAGGAGCTGGTAGAGGGTGTTTATGTGCAGGAACTGGATGCCCGTCACGCGATAAATCCCCGCCTTCGGCAGCCGCGCGAACATTTCCTCCACAGCGCCTTCCGTGCGCGTGTCGCGGTAGTGATGAGGATTCGAGATAAGCGCCCCATCGCCGTCTAGGAGGGCGAAGTCCACGCCCCAGGAGTCTACCCCGACGCTCTCGATCCGCTCCTCCCGCAAGGCCTTTGCAAGACCTTCCTTCACCTCGCTTATTATCCGCAGAACGTCCCAGTGCAACCCGGTGGGTAGCCGCACGGGCACGTTCGGGAAGCGGTGTATATCTTCCAGTTCCACACGCTCGCCGTCGAACCGGCCCAACAGCACGCGCCCGCTCTCAGCGCCGAGGTCTACAGCCAGAAATGTCGTCCGACCGGCCATCCGTTACCTCCTACACTCCACGCTCACGCACCACCGTATATTAAAGAGCAGAATATCCGGGTCCTCTCGATCGAGAAGATACCTCCAGCGGCCTCGTCGATAGACAAAGACCGAAACGCGTCGGCACCCTCTGCCCATCCCTCCGATCGCAACGGACCTCTACTACTCGCCGATACGCGCACTAGCAACGAACTCGTACTCTCCAGACCCTACCTGGAAGACAGCCTCGCTGTCGTCGCGACGGAGGGCTTTGACGCTTGGTGCCCGCTCCACCGGCTCACCTCCCTCAATAACCTCCTCGTTGTTTTTGGTGGGCACGTACACGGTGGCAGAGGTGTTTGCCGGGATGGCGATCTTCAGACGGAACATCCCATCTTCGTTCGTCCACCCGCTTGAAATTTTGCCGCGCACCGAGTCGTACTCTCCCCTAGCGTGCGTCAGACCTCCACCCGGATGTGGACGGATGATGATGTCACTGTAGCCTGGTGTCTCGGCGTCGATTCCAGCCACGTAGCGGTAGAACCACTCGCCTACGGAGCCTAAAGAGTAATGGTTGAAGGAGTTCATATTCGGCGACTGGAAACCGTTTTCCTCCGTCCAGCCATCCCAGCGCTCCCAGATGGTGGTTGCTCCGTTCTTTATGGTGTATCCCCAGGAAGGATAGGTCTCGTTGTTCAGAAGGCGGTAGGCGGCGTCCGCGTGCCCGGCTTCCGTCAACGCCGGACAGAGGTAGCCAACCCCGACGAAACCCGTGGAGAGTTGCCAGTCTTCCCTCTCGATGGCCTCGACGAGGTGTTGCGCGGCAGCAGGGCGGAGCTGTTCGGGCAGCAGGTTCATGTGTAGAGCGAGGACGTAGCAGGTTTGGGTGTCGCCTTTGATCCGCCCGTCGGATGCGACGTAGGACTGGTTGAAAACTTCCTTTATTCTCTCGGAGAGTTTCTCGTATCCCCTCGCGTCCTCGTGGCGTCCAATGGCCGACGCCATCTCGGCCATGAGCTTCGCGTCGTAGGCCCAGTAGGCCGTTGCCAGCAGATCCCTGGGAGTATAGTCGCCTTTCGGTGAGAGCCAATCTCCGTAGTTATTGCCCATCTTGTTTTTTCGCAATAGGTCCGGGTTGGCCTCGCGCAGGTAGTCCATCCAGCGGGTCATGGCACCGTAGTGCCGTTGGATCATGCGCGTGTCGTCGTAGACTCTGAATATAGTCCAGGGGACTATGACGCCGGCATCTCCCCAGGCAGGTGCGCCCCGGCTCAAGTCCATCAGGCCCGAGCCGCGGAGCAGGGGCGCCACATCAGGGAAGGCTCCCTCGGAGGACTGGGCGTCCTCCACGTCGACCATCCATTTCTCGAAAAAGCTGGAAACGTCCATGTTGTAGGAGGCGGTGCGCACGAAGATCTGCGCGTCGCCCATCCAACCCAGACGTTCGTCGCGCTGCGGGCAGTCGGTCGGCACGCTGAGGAAGTTGCCTCGCTGGCCCCAGACGATGTTGCTCTGGAGCTTGTTAACCATCGGACTCGAGCATTCGAAGGACCCGGTGGGAGGCGTGGCGGAGTGAACGACCTGGCCGGTGATCGCGTCAAGCGACGGCTCACCGGGATAGCCGGTTACCTCGACGTAGTGGAAGCCGTGGAAGGTGAAGTGCGGCTCGTAGACTTCTTCTCCCTCGCCCTTGAGTACGTATGTGTCGGTCTGGCGGGCTGCCTTGAGGTTCTCCGTATAGATGGTTCCGTCCGGGTTGATCGCCTCGGCGTGGCGAAGTGTCACGGTGGTTCCAGCCTCGCCTCGTACCCTCAGACGCACCCACCCGACCATGTTCTGGCCCATGTCGAAGACATAGACTCCGCCCTCGAGCTCGGTGACGCTCTTTGCCTCTACCTCTCCGGTGACCTTGACGCCTTCGTCTGGCTGGGCAACGAGCTGGGTGTCTCCAATCTCTCCTGCACTTACCCCATACCATGCCGAGTCGTCGAAGCCGGGCTCGGCCCAACCGGACATCTCCTTACGGGCGTCATAGGTCTCACCCATTAGCAGGTCCGAGAAAAGTATCGGCCCGGTGGAGCATTTCCAGGACTCGTCGGTCGCTATGCTCTCCTTTGTACCGTCTTCGTACTCGATGTTGAGCTGCGCCAGAAGCTGCGGCCGAGCGCCGTAGTGGGCACCCCTTCGTTTCGGGTCGAAGCCAAAGAATCCAGCGTACCAACCGTCGCCCAAGATGCCACCCATAACGTTTTGGCCCGCGGCGAGCAGTTCCGTGACATCGTAGGACTGATACTGGATGCGCTTGTTGTAGTCCGTCCAGCCGGGGGAGAGTACCTCATCCCCTACCCGGATGCCGTTCACGAGCACCTCATAGACTCCGCGAGCCGTCGCGTACAATCGCGCGCTGCGGATCGTTCCTCTCAGGTTGAAGGCCTTCCGGACGTATGGACTCGGAGCAACGCCATTACTCAACTCGTCATACTCATCTCCGGTCGGAGGATCCACATCTCCGGACGGGACTTCGCCGGGAGAGATCCAGGTCCCCCCCCAATCGGAGCCGTCGAGAAGCCCCATCTCGAAGACGGCGGGCTCGCTGTCAGGGGAAGGATCTCCCGCCCCGTCCCATACGCACACCTTCCACACACAGCGCGAAGCCGAGCCCAACTCCTCACCCCCATAGGGGATGCCCACGGAGCGGTCGGACTCGGTCTTGCCACTGTCCCACAGTAGATTCTCTTCCGCTTCGAGGTCCTTGTCATTGCCGGCAGCCAATACCCGGTAGGCCGACTGCACATGGCCACGCCCCTCCGATTCCAGTATCCAACTCAGCCTCGGCGACCTCTCGTCAATGCCCAGAGGGTCCACGCGATACTCGCATCTCAACTCGACAGGTTGGATCCCGGTAGTGCTCATCTCTTACTCCCCTCGTTGCCGTTAGTATGTGTGCCCCGTAGAATCGTCTGTGGATCTGGAGACCGTAAAGTTCGGTCTATGTTCTCTCCGACGATTTTTCGGTCGCGTTTTTCCCAGTCGGCCATCACCTTTGGCACTTGGTCTCTCCCTGCTTCCTCTGCCTCAAGAGTCTCCTGGTTGCTCGCGAGCAACCAGGAGACGGTAGCTGAATGAGTCTGGCCGCGCTTGGCGTCTTCTCTCCCATCGTTGTGCCTGATCGACACAATCCCTTTCTAGGTTGTCACCCGTTGGGGAGCCGGACGGCGGCCGCGTTCGTCTTCGATTTCTTCCAACGATTTTCCGGCTGTGTTCGGCAAGAATACGAAACCAACCACCCCGCTGACGGTTAGGAATATTGCAAGCAACAGGGCAACGGGTTTAATACCGGTCGCCGCGAGTACGGGAACAAAGAAGCTCCAGATGCCGAGGAAGAGTCGGGCTGTGCCGAAAGAGATACCCTGCGCCGTACCCCGGAGCAGGGTTGGGAACAGTTCCTGGCTCCATACTTTGTAGAATGGCTCTCCCGCGAGCGCTCCTCCGATGCCGAAGAGGGCGATGTTGACGAATATCACCGGGATGGTGAACGGGAATATGAGCAAGAGTACGAAGGCGACTATCTGCATGGCGGCCCCGACACCAAATATGAGACGTCGAGCACCATGGCTGCGATCGCTGAACGGCATGAAGATCAGAACGACGGCCAGAGCCGTGAGGACGAAGCTCAAGGCCGACAGAGCGACGCTTACCGCCTGACTTTGCGTCCCGATAGTCCTGAGGATGTAAGGGAAGAAGATGCCGTAGGTCCCAGCGGCCAGATTCCAGAACAGGTACACGGTACCGGTAAACAAGAGAGCCGCCACATTAGGTCCGCTGAATAGGTCGCCCAGGCGGCTCAAGGCGAGTGGGTTGGCCGGCACCGGAGCATCTTCCGGCTGGCGGTCAGGGTCGGATGTGGCCTCGGCGGAAGCAGCCCCGGATGCAGCGGTCCAACGCGCGGACTCCACCATGCCACGCCTGAGATACCAGGTCACTATTGCGACCACGAACAGGTGGGCGAATACGATCCGGATTCCAAGCAGCCCCAAAGAAGAGAGCGCGAAAGCCACCACAAATACTATGATCGGACCGAGACTCCAAGCGACCTGGCTAAGCCCCATGAGCCTGCCGCGAGCTCTGCTGGGCGAGAACTCCCCGATCAAGGCAAGCGAGGTCGGCACATCGGCGCCCACGGCCACCCCCACCACAACGGTCCCGATAAAGAGCATCGGTATATTCACCGACAATGCTATCAAAAGGATGCCCGCAGCATAGACGAGAAGATCGTACTGGTAGATGCGCTTACGACCCAAGAGGTCTCCGAGCCGTCCACCTATAAAAGCGCCGATCGCCGCCCCGATGGCGTTCGGCCCTATGGCCGCGAGCAATCCGAGTGCTGAACTGCTCAAGCCGAGGTACTCTTGCCACAGCGCGAGCCCGACACCGAGTGCCACGATGGAGCCAGCATCGAGGTACGATGCCATGGATGCCAGCACGGTCCAGCGCCACTGCTGACCGGTGACAGTACCGTCGTCTTCCTCGAATCTGTTGTTGTCTGATTCCGTATCAGCCATAATTCGACTTAGTCCTCCTGTACGTCGTATCGTCAACGACCCTTTCCCGATCCCCGACCCTGCGAACACCCTCCTCTCATACGCTCTGCACTACTACCCCCAAATCTTTCAAAGCCTCCACGTATGTCTCGTCAGCGTCGGCGGTCATCACGAGAGAGACCTCTGATACGTGCCCAACCACACTGAACCCTCGCTGCTCGAACTTTCTACCGTCCACCAGCAGCACGGGCTTCTCAGCCTGCTGAATCATGGCGCGCTTGACCTCGGCCTCCAGGGGGTTGACGTCCGTAAGGTATCCTTCCGGCGTGATCCCCTTAACGCCTATAAAGGCCCTGTCGGTGAAGTGAGACTCGATCGCGCGAACAGTGCAGGGCCCCACAAACGAAAGGGTGAGCGGCCTGAAGATCCCTCCGAGACCCACCATGCTGGCGTTGGCCGGATCGGCGGTGGAGAAAAGGTCCATGACCGGCACCAGATGAGTCAGGCACGTAAAGCTCAACCCCTCGGCCAATACGCGTCTTGCGGCATAGTACGCCGAGGTCGATGAGTCGACGAACACGGTCTCGTCCGCTTCCAGAAGCGCCAACGCGGCACGAGCCATACGCTTTTTCTCCTCCACCGCCTCACCCAGTCGTTGCTGGAAGGAGTCCTCATGCTGCGTGAACCCCGGAAGGATCGCTCCACCATGGGTTCTCCTGACCTTGCCCTGCCTCTCCAGAACCCCCAGATCCCGCCGGGCAGTAGCCGGAGAAATACCGAACTCCCCCTCCAGCGCAGCTACCGTCACACTTCCCGACTCACGGACGAGCTCTGCTATCCGCTGCTGACGTTGCTCCGGTATATTTGAGCGATTTTCGACCATTTAATGATTGTTTGAGCAATTTATTAGGTAAACTGCTCAACTCCTTTCTTTACCCGCGCATACTGTAACAGGTACTGCATTTTGACGCAAGAGTTGGGCGAGGCTTTCATTCTGTCTCGGAGGTCGGTTAATATGGCGTTCGAGGGAAAAGAACACGGAGCATTGTGGGTATTGGTTGTGAAAGGGATGGCATGGTTGAACGAGCATTGCCGAGAGTTTTCTCATCGCCCCCGACCGCTTACAGGCCCGCTCCTCTGCTGGTCTTCAACGACGAGCACGAGGGACGGGCGGGCGAGCGCCGGATCTCGGAGGTTCTAGAGGGTCATAGGCGGGTAGGATATGGCGGAGTTTTTCTGCATCCTCGGCCTGGTCTAATCACTGAGTACCTTTCGCCGCGCTGGTTCGATCTCGTAAGGCATGCCGTGCGAGAGTGTCGCCGGTTGGGGTTGACGCCATACCTCTACGACGAAAACTCCTATCCCAGCGGGTTCGCCGGCGGACACGTCGGCGGCCGCGTACCGGAAGCCCGCAGCAGGTACGCGGCCGCCGTGTTCGGCGAAGGGCCCAACAATGTCCCTCAAGACCTACTCTCCCTTCATCAGTGGGACGGCACGCTACCCGGTCCGAGAATACAGGGAGAGGACATCATTTCAGGGCAACCCTGGGTTGCGTTCGTGATGCGGTCCATGCAGCCGCTTGCTTGGCACGGGAACACCGTCTATCCGAGCCTGCTGGACCCGCGCACGACGGAGGCTTTTATCGGGAGCATCTACGAAGCCTACCGGCGGGAGCTAGGAGATCTTTGGGAAGAAATCCCTGCAGTATTCACCGACGAGCCACATCTCCCCGCCGAAGGACACGGCCCGTGGAGCATGGGCCTGCACCTTACACCGTACTTGCTCGGACAGTTCCGCCAACGTCGAGGCTATGACTTGACGGAACATCTCTCCAGTATCTTCTACGACGTTGGCGACTACCGGCGGGTACGTTTCGACCTGTACGACCTCATGCACGAGCTCTGGATCGAGAACTGGGCTTTGCCGCTGGAGGGATGGTGCGAAGAGAACAGCACAGCCCTCACGGGCCACTACCTGGAACACGATTGGCCTTGCCCGTATGCCACTCCGGGGCACGCGCACATGCTCGCCCACATGAGTTGGCCCGGTACCGATATGCTAGAAACTTTCCTCCTCAAGGGCCACGACTTTCACGACATTCAAAACTTCCACCCTGCCGGCGACGGTAGGGAACCACACGGGCTCGCTTACCTGCGGCAGGTTCACTCTATCGCCAACCAGCTAGGTAAAGAAAGGGTACTGGATGAATGCTGGGGCGCCGGCGGGCACGACTCGACCCCTGCGGACTGGGCTAGGATCGGGCGGTGGCTCATCGTGCATGGGGTGAACCTGCTCGTCCCGCACCTCTCCTTCCTGACCATCCGCGGTACCAGGAAGACCGACCACCCTCAAACCTTCAGCGATCACAGCCCCTGGTACGAGTACCTGCGTCCTCTCAACGATGAGTTGTCACGCCTGTGCTGGGCGAGCAACCAGGGCAAGATGGAACAACGAGTCCTCGTGCTGGATCCCTTGACCACCGGCTTCTGCGTCTCCAGAAAGGCGGATTGCATTCCCGAAGACACCTTCGCCGCGAACCTCGGAACCTCTCATAATGCCGGCGCTCCTCCCTCCGAGGATCAGTTCGTCCGGGCGCTTGCCAGCGTCGGCGAGTTGCAGCGAGGGTTCGGTGAGCTGGCGCAAGCGATGAGCGACGCGCAGGTCGACTTTGACCTGGGCGACGAGTACGTGATCGAAGAGTTCGGTGGGATAGGCGACGGAAGCTTTACCGTTGGTGAGCAAGAGTACGGGATCCTCGTCTGGCCCGAAGGCATGACCAACTTGAGAAGCAGGACGGCGGAGATGCTGGAAGAGTACCTGACAAGCGGTGGGCTCCTCTTCGGCGTCCGTCCCAGTGACATAACTGTAGATGGACGCACCTCCGACTTCTTGCAGGGATGCGAGCGGCGCTATCCTGGGCGTTGCCGGTGGTTCGGCACAACCGGTGAGTTGGTGCGGGAAGTGGTCGAAAGTTTTCCTCCGCGCTTGCGCTTCGCGAAACCACCAGCTACAGGCCTGGCTCACATGCGCCGGGTGCTCCCGGATTGCGAAACGTTCGTCGTCGTCAACTCCTCCTCGGAACCGGTCCACAGTCCTGTCGAATTGGAGACCGGGTACCGCAACGTCTACGAACTGGACCCCAAGGATGGCACCTGCTATGAACTGAAATCGGCGCGGGAAGGGCATTATCTGACCGGTCATCTAAAGATAAAAGCCCGAGGCGCGACGGTGCTCTGGACTACGAATGAGAGCGTTCCGGTTAAGGAACGCCCGCCAGACGTACGCATCATGGGCGAAACAGTATCTCTCGAACCGGAGAAAATAGAACGCGATGGTCCCAACGTTCTGGTCGTGGACCATTGCGAGCTCGAGTTGAACGGTGAACTATTTGGTTCCGAGAGGGTCTACGCCGCGAACGAGAGACTCTGGAAAGCTCACGGCATGGACACGAACGGCTGGATGGCGGTGATTCAGTACCGGGATCAGGTTTTGGCCCACAACCGGTTTGTAGCGCCGGACAGCGGGTGCGCGGTCTACTACAGGTTCGATATCTCCGAAGCTCTAGTCGTGGACAGTATAAGGCTAGGCATCGAAACCCCGGAACTGTGGAGGGTTGAAGTAAATGAGCATCTCGTCGACCTGACCGCTGGTGAGCACTGGCTCGACGATCACATCCAGACCGTCGAGATCGGCGAGTTCTTGCGAGGAGGCGTGAATACCGTGAGGCTCGAAGGCCGTCCGTTCGACGTGCGCCGGGAGATAGACCAGATCTATCTGTTGGGCGAGTTCGCGTGCCGTGAGGCCGCGACGGGTTTCTCCCTGGAACCCGTGTCAGGAATGGGCCTTGGTTCCTGGCGTCGTCAGGGCTGCCCATTCTACGAACGGGCCGTTTCCTACATCTTCGAGCTGCCTGAAATGGACGAGGGTATCCTCTCCCTCGATAGCCAGGACTGGAAAGGGGCGCTCCTATTGTTCGAACAGGAGAGTAAGACTATAGCGCAGCTTCAGGAGCCACCATATCGTGTCCGCGTGGACGCGAGCAAGGGCAGGAGATTGACGCTACGAATCCTCGGTCTGCCCAAGAACCTTCTCGGTCCCTGGCACGATCCCGCTCGCCAACGTGGGCGGGCCTGGATCCCGATGTGGTACGGTCCCGACGTGCCGCGCGAACCCCGATCTGGAGCACAATACGATCTTCTCGACCTTGGGCTTTTCAAAACTCCAAAGTGGGCCCAGTATAGGAGACCTTAGCTTGAGTTTAACGACTCTGTGCTCCACGTATACACACCAGCGTCGAGGGCAGGACGATCAAGAAGATTGGCGCGGTCAGTAACGTCGCTGAACCTCTTTGTCACCAACCGCCGCTTCTACCCTAGTGTTGAGGCCTTATGAAGGCAGCCGATACGCGGGACCGTTATCAGGTCTTACCGTCGTCTATGAGAAAGAGTCGCGTTGGTCCGGATGCGCGGTTACGTCCCCGGTGCGCTCCTCTATCCAAAG
>JBBPZT010000075.1:0-2650 GCA_038198625.1 Rubrobacterales bacterium | reverse complement strand
CCTCGATGTCCGCGTCGGTGTAGCCGCCGCCCGCCTGGTCTTCCTCGTCCATCTCCGTCTTGACCCATCCGGGGCACACGGCGTTCACCCGCACGCCACGCCCGCCCCACTCGGCGGCCAGGGTGCGCGTGAGGCCGACGAGCCCGTGCTTGCTCGCGTTGTACGCTGCCCGATCCGAGATCCCGAGCAACCCCGCCACCGAACTGATGTTCACGATGCTCCCTTGCCCTTGTTCGAGCATCACCTTCCCGAACTCCCGGCACATCAAAAAAGGGCCGGTCAGATTCACGGCGAGAGTCCGGTTCCAGTCGGCGAGGCTCGTCTCCTCGGCGGGCGTGATAGAGCTCACCCCGGCGTTGTTGACGAGTACGTCGATCCGGCCAAACCGGTCCATCACCGCCCCAACCATCTCCCTGACCGTCGACTCGTCAGAAACGTCGCCCGTAACGGAGAGCGACTCGGCGCCGGACCCTTGAAGTTCCTCAAGTACATCCTCCGGTTCGCGAAGGTCGTTGGCGGCCACCGCGTAACCGCGTCCGGCTAACTCCAGCGCCACCCGACGACCGATGCCGCGCCCGGCTCCGGTTACGAGGGCAACCCGGCTCTCGGCGGACACTCAGGCATCTCCTTTTACGGCCCAAAGGTAGGCGCTGGCCGTGCGCGCTGTCCTCTCGTTTCGCTCTACCAGCGGGCGGAGGTACTCGGTAAAATGTTCGATCTCTTCCGGTGTCAATGTCTCGTTCATGGCCTCCTTCATGGTGGGAATCTTCGGGTTTCCGGAGGATTCGAGGAAGGTGTTCCAGTCGCGGATTTTGCCCCAGGTCGCCCGGTAGCCGGGTGTGACCTCCGCCTCGTAGTCCAGATGGACCTCCTCGAAACCGACGCTTTCCGCCAACTCTAGCAAGTCGCGTTCGTCGAAGTTCAGCATAGGGTCCGTGTCCGGTGGCTGGCGCTGCTCGTATGCACTCCACACCTTCCGGGCAAGGTCCCGGACTGGTGTCACGTCGTAACCGGCGAAGAAACCGCCTTCAGCGGAGTAAGAGCGGGAACTGAACCGGTTGATCGGCTCGAAGATAGAGAGCCTTCCGCCGGGCTTCAAGACCCGATGGAACTCCTCGAAGGCACGCCGCTTGTCCGCCACGTAGATCAGGACGGATCGCGTCGTCACCGCGCCCACCGAAGCATCTTCGAGCGCGGAGAGATCGTCAGCGGGAGCCTGCAGGAAAGAGCAACGGCCCGCGACGCCAGCTTCCTCCGCCAACTCCTCCGAGTGGTCCAGCAAATCTTTCGAGATGTCGGCGAAGATGACGCGCCCGTCTTCGCCAAGCCGGTCGAGAGCGCCGAAAGCATGAGCCCATCGCCCGCCCCGACGTCGAGAAGGGTTTCCGCTTCGGGGAGCCCGACGTTATCAAGTACCCGGTCGCGAACCGGGATCAGGTAATCCACGAATGCTTTTTCCGCTCGGGATCAACCCCACCGAACCGCCGCTCCAGCAGCCACTGCGCCCATCTGTCCCTTGCCGCACTCACCATCCGGGTTTCCTGCTACCGGCCGTTTCCGACCGGGGTTTTGGCAGGCTCGCCGCGCAGGACCGCCGCGAGGTTCTCGGCAGCCAGGGCAGCCATCTTGTTGCGGGTCTCGATGGAGGCGCTGCCGATGTGTGGGGCCAGGACGGCGTTCTCTAACTCCAGGAGCTTCGGGTGGACTTCCGGCTCCTCTTCGTACACATCGAGGCCGGCGGCGAAGATGTGCTTGTTTTCGAGGGCGTCAGCCAGGGCTGATTCGTCTACAACCGGGCCACGGGAGGTGTTGACGAGGACGGCGGTCTGTTGCATGAGGTCGAGTTCTCTGGTCCCGATCAGGTGCCGGGTCTCGGGGGTGAGCGGGGTGTGGACGGAGACGAAGTCCGCCTCGCGCAGCAGGTCGTCGAGCTCCAGGTACCTCGCCCCGAGATCCTCTTCAGCGTCTTCGTTCCGGTACTGGTCGTGGTAGAGAACCTCCATGCCGAAGCCCGAGGCGCGGCGGGCGACGGCGCGGCCGATCCGCCCAAACCCCAGCACCCCCAACTTCTTCCCCCACACGTCGGGTCCGGTGAGCTGCATAGGACCCCAGGCGTCCCACTGGCCGGAGCGCAAGAGACGCTCGCCCTCCCCGAGACGGCGCGCGGCGGCGAGCAGCAGCATAAAAGCGGTGTCGGCGGTCGTCTCGTTGAGGACCTCGGGGGTGTTGGTGACGACGATGTCTCTCTGACCGGCGACCTGAAGGTCGACGTTGTCGTAGCCGACAGCCATGTTCGCGACGACCTTCAGGCTCTCTCCGGCGGCGTCCATGACCTCTGCGTCTATCTTCTCAGTGAGTACGGAGAGGATGCCGCCCGCCCCCCGGACAGCCTCCAACAGCTCTCCACGCTCGGGAGGAGCTTCGGAGAGGACTGTTACGTCGAAGTCCCCGAGAAGACGGAGCCCGGCGTCAGGGATCTCACGGGTTATGAGGACCTTTTCCGGCACGGGCTTGCGCCTCCTTATTTTCTAGTCGTCCTCCTGCAAGAGCTGGCGCAGGACGGTCTGGAGGATGCCGCCGTTTTTGAGGTACTCTACCTCGACGGGCGAGTCTACGCGGGCCTTGACCTTGAACTCTTTTTCTCCGTCAT
>JBBPZT010000074.1:0-3466 GCA_038198625.1 Rubrobacterales bacterium | reverse complement strand
CTTGGCTTCGACCAGAACGTCGTAGCGCTCGCCCATGCCGATCCTGAGCGCGTCGACCTCAACCGGCTCCACGGGCTGGCCGTCAGTGTGGGTAACGCTCATGCGGTGTCCCTGAAGCGCGACCCGGTAGATCGTGGCGCTCGATGGGTTGATGAACCTCAGCCGGACCTTCTCACCCTTCTTTACTTTCAGCTCTTCCGGCGACTTGGCCGGTTTACCGTTTACGAGGTAGTAAGGGTAGATGACATCCGGCTGCCACTGGCGCGGGGCCTCATTCATCCCGCCCATGCTCTTCCCTTTCATCCCCTTCATGCCTTTACCACCGTCCGTACCATTCATTCCACCCATGCCGCCCATGTTGTCCATGCCGGCCATCGCGCTACCGCCGGACTTGAGGCTTTTTAGCTCATCATCGGGAGTTCCTTTGATTCCGTCGAGCCAGTCGTCGAGCATCAAGACGTACTCTCTGTCGTAGGAGAGAGTCTCTTTCTTGGGTTCGAGGATCAAGGGTCCGTAGACAGCCCGGTCTAGCTGAAGACCGACGTGAGAGTGATACCAGTAAGTGCCTGAGACCGGGATCTTGAACTCGTAGGTGAAGTCTTTGTTCTTCCCGATTGGGGGCTGGGTAACGTTCGGGACGCCGTCCATCTTGTTTACGATCGGCAGACCGTGCCAGTGCACGGTGGTGCCGGCGGGAAGATTATTGCTCACCCTGGCGCGCAACGTATCGCCCTTCTTGAGCCTTATCTCCGGCCCCGGCAGACTTCCGTTGAACCCCCAGGTAGAGACCTTGCGACCGCCGAGATCAAAGCTCATCGGAGCAGCGGTAAGAGCGTACTCTTTGATGCGGCTCGTCGCCGAGGTACTGTTCGAGCGCCCGCCGGATTTACGAGATTTCTGAGAAGTCAGAGGACTACAACTGCCCAAGACCAGAGCCCCGGCTCCAACACCCGCAACCTTTAGAAAATCCTTGCGACTCAGTCCTTGCAGGCGGTTCTTCGGCGCATGACTCACTAGTACCCTCCATCCGACGAAGTCTTCTAACAGTCTCTTCTCGCAACGTTAACGTTTCTTCAATAATACGCTCCGGGGGTATATGGTAGATCACTCTATCCAGAACGAGGCCCTAAGATAATTCTCGATCACGCGCTTCTGGTCCACGATCGACATACGCGGAAGATTGCTTTGGGGAACAACGCATGATCCCGGACAAACTGAACAATATAGATTTGGAAGACCCTATGAGGATTACGTGAATACGCTTGGCTGTCAAACGTGGCCGTGTCGTACGAAAGACCAACCAATTTCAACGTCTTTCACCGTGCCACAACACTGGGCGACGTTTTCGGCATTGTTATCGTTCCGAGCATCTAGAATGTAGAGATGGCGGTAAGGGTGCTTATTATCGAAGACGAGAAACCGCTCGCCCGCTTAATCCGGGGATACCTCGAAAGAGAAGGATATGAGGTGCGTGAGGCTTTTGACGGGGTGACGGGCCTGGAGATGGCGCGGCGGGTGGAGCCAGATATCGTGATCCTCGACTGGATGCTGCCCGGCCTCGACGGCATGGAGGTGTTGCGAGAGCTGAGGCGTTTCTCGGAGGCGTACGTAATCATACTCACCGCCCGCACGGAGGAAACAGACCGTATCGTAGGCCTCTCGACCGGGGCTGACGACTACGTGACCAAACCCTTTTCTCCGGGAGAGCTCGTGGCCCGCGCGAAGGCGATGCTCCGTCGGCCGAGAGGAGGACCTGTAGGGCAAGACGACTTCGCGGGTGAAGAGCCACTGTGTTTCAGGGAACTGACTATAGACTCGGGCTGGCGTGAGGTCATCCTGGATGGCAAGGAAGTTGCACTGACCGCCCTGGAATTCGATCTACTCGCGACCCTGGCGTCCCGGCCGGGCTTCGTTTTCTCCCGTTCGCGGCTTCTGGAGCATGTCTGGGGCGAGGACTACTTCGGCGACGATCACGTCGTGGACGTCCACGTCGCCAACCTCCGCAAGAAGCTCGACGAGGACCCGTCCAGGCCGCGCTACATAGAGACCGTGTGCGGGGTGGGCTACAGGTTCATCCGGCGATGAAAGAGAGCCTTCAAACACGCCTCCGGATGCAACTGCGCGGTCTCGGGGCCAGGCTCTTCGCTTCGCACATGCTCGTCACCCTCGTGGGGACAGCCACCTTTCTGATAGCCGTCTCCATCAGCGCGCCGGCTATCTTCGGCAGTTTGATGGGCGGCATGATGGGGCCGGGACACCTGATGACCATGGAGGAGATGGTGGGGAGCGTCACGAGGGCTTTGATGCAGACGCTGCTGTACTCTCTGCTCGCCGCGGCGCTCGCGGCGGGCGTCACGGCGACGCTCGCGAGTTTGTTCGTTGCCCGGAGGATCTCCGGTCCCTTACGCCGGCTGGCCGGGGCTACGCGCCGCATCGCCTCGGGCCGCTACGAAGAGCGCGTGCCGGCCACGAGCGACGACGAGATTGGGGACCTCGCCAGCAGTTTCAACGCCCTGGCGAAGACGCTCCAGGACACCGAGCAACGCAGGCTCGACCTGATCTCCGACGTCTCCCATGAGCTGCGCACGCCGCTCTCGACCATCGAGGGCTACATGGAGGGTCTCCTCGATGGCGTTATAGAACCTACCAACGAGACCTGGGCCCTCGTACACGGTGAAGCCGAACGCCTCAAACGTCTGGTCGAAGATCTGCAAGAACTCTCCCGCGCCGAAGCAGGCCGACTCACCCTAGAACCGGAGCGCCTCGACCCGGCAACTGTGGTCCGGCTCACCGCCGGACGCCTCGAACCGCTCTACGCCGAAAAGGGCGTATCCTTAAAGATAGCTGTCTCCGGAGACCTGCCGCCGGTCCTGGCGGACCTCCATCGTGTGGCGCAAATCCTGACCAACCTCCTCTCCAACGCCCTCAGGCATACCCCGGCCGGGGGACATGTCACAGTGGAGGCGGAGACCGGCAAAGGTAGGAGGCACGTTACCTTCCGCGTGTCGGACACCGGTGAAGGGATAGCCTCAGAGCACCTGCCGCACGTCTTCGAGAGGTTCTACAGGGCGGAAAGCTCCCGGTCGCGCGAGGGTGGCGGCGCGGGCGTGGGGTTGGCGATCTCCCGTGCGCTCGTCGAAGCGATGGGCGGGGAGATAGAGGCCCGGAGCCCAGGACCGGGCAGGGGAGCGACCTTCTACTTTACATTGCCCACGTCGGCTCCGGAGTCCGGGCGAACTTGATCCAATCTTGATCTTCCCCTGATCCCCCCTTGAGACCCGTCTCCTACACTACGGGTGTAGCTTGAAACGACCCGTTTGGAGAGGAGGTGAGAGAACCATGATAGAAGGATTCGGGTTTCTGTGGATGCTGGTCCCGGCGCTCTTCCTCGTAGGGTTCATCGCGCTCGTGGTCTGGGCAATAACCAGGATGTTCCCTTCCGTGCAACAGCGTACGCCAGCCGAAG
>JBBPZT010000073.1:0-6275 GCA_038198625.1 Rubrobacterales bacterium | reverse complement strand
GCTGTCGAGCGCGACCCCGAGAGTTGCGGACGTATCCGCCAAAACGCCGCCCGCCACGGCTCTTACGTGCGGGTCGTCGAAGGCGAAGCTCCGGAGGCGCTGCACGACTTGCCCGAGCCAGATGCTGTATTTGTCGGGGGCAGTGGCGGTGGCTTCGAGGAGATAGTCAAGCTCGCCGCTGTGCGCGCCCTCAGAACGGTCGTGCTCACCCTGATCACACTAGAACGAGTCGCACCAGCCGTGGAGTTGCTCGAAGGTTGTGGGCTTGAAGTCGAGGCGACCCTGTTACAAGCATCGAAGGTTAAAGGTATAGGTGAGATGCACCGGCTCGCCGCCGAGACGCCCGTTTTCGTAGTCGTCGGGCGGCGACCATGATCGGGCTGGTGGCAGCAACCGCCAACGGACGCCGCAACGCCACCCATCTCGCGAGTGTATGGAACGACACCCACCTCTACGAAGAGAGACCCAAAGATGCCCTGCGCCTGGCGTGGGAGGAGTGCGAGGCGATAGTCGTATTCCTAGCTACCGGCGCCACCGTCCGTCTAATCGCTCCATTGCTCGGAGACAAACATCACGACCCCGGCGTGGTCTCGGTGGATGATTCCGGCAGGTTCGCCGTAGCCTTGTGTGGCGGCCACGGCGGCGGCTCGAACGCGCTCGCCGGACAGGTCGCCGAAACGTTGGGAGCCATGCCTGTAGTCACCACAGCTAGCGACTCCTTGGGTGTGCCGGCACTGGATGCGCTCGGTGAGAAGCTCGGCTTCGAACTGGAGGAAGACGCAGACGTTGCCGCCGTTGGCGCGGCGCTCGTTTCGGGGGAGCCCGTACGACTCATCTCCGAGGAGCGCTGGCCGCTCGGACCGTTGCCGGAGAACGTAGTTTCGGCAACGCCTTCGGAGATGCCGGAGACGCCGCTAATATTCGTCTCTGACCGGCTCGTGGTCATGCCGCGTCCGAAGGTTGTCTACCGGCCGCCGTCCCTCGTCGTGGGGGTCGGCTGCAGCCGGGGGGCGGAGGCCGAGGAGATACTGGGCCTGGTGCGTTCCTCTCTATGGGAAGCGGATCTTTCCGCGAAGAGCGTCGCGGCCCTGGCGACAATCGACGTTAAATCCGATGAAGCCGGGCTTCTCGCGGCGGCTGAGACCCTGGGGGTACCGCTCCACTTCTATCCGGCAGCGGAGTTGGCCGAGGCGGAAACACCCAACCCTTCGAACATCGTGAAGGACGCGGTCGGGACGCCGAGCGTCGCGGAGGCGGCGGTGCTCTTATCCGGCGCCGATCTCGTAGTCGAGAAGCGAAAATCGGCGAACGCGACGGTCGCGGTCGGCCGGTTACCGGTACGTGGAAGGCTCTCGCTGGTCGGCCTGGGTCCGGGAGACGAATCTCTCATCCCACCGCTAGCCCGTGAGGCGCTTGCGGCTTCGGCGGTCGTTGTCGGCCTGGATCAGTACGTGGAGCGCATACGTTATCTTCTTCGGCCGGGTACGAGAATCGTGACGCTTCCGCTCGGAGACGAGATAGAGCGGGCGAAGATCGCGCTGGCGGAAGCCCGCGCCGGTGGTAGCGTCGCCCTGGTTAGCAGCGGTGACGCCGGCGTATACGCAATGGCCTCTCCCACCCTGGAACTCGCCGGGGAGGATGTCGATATAGATGTAATCCCCGGCATTACGGCGTCCCAGTCGGCTGCCGCGCTCCTCGGATCACCCCTGGGCCACGACCACTGTTCGATCAGCCTCTCCGACCTCCTTACCCCCTGGGAGGTCATAGAGAACCGGGTACGGGCCGCAGCCCTCGGTGACTTCGTCGTCTCGCTCTACAATCCCCGCTCCAGAGGCCGCACCTGGCAACTTGGTAAGGTAAAAGCCATCCTACTGGAACACCGCTCCCCCGAGACCCCGGTCGGCCTTGTTAGAAACGCCTATCGCGAGGGGCAGCGGGTCACGCTGACGGAACTCGCCTCTCTAGATCCGGAGAACGTGGATATGCTGACGGTCGTCGTCGTGGGCAGTTCCCAGACGGAGATTCGGGCGGGCCGGATGGTCACGCCCCGTGGCTATCTAGTATGAGGGAGGGTCAATGGAAGCTCGTGTAAGTCTTGTGACGTTGGGAGTAGAAAACCTATCCCGTGCGCTGGAGTTCTACCGCGACGGTTTGGGCTGGCCGGTTTCCAGCGTGGGTGATGAGAACGTCGCCTTCTTTCGCACCGGCGGCGTAGTGTTGGCCCTTTATCGACGGGACCTGCTGGCAGGAGACGTCGGAGTGCCGGCCGAAGGAACGGGCTTCTCGGGAGTTACGCTCGCGCACAACGTCGCCGAACGTGAAGGTGTGGATCTGGCTCTGAACGAAGCCGTCGCGGCAGGGGCGGCGCTCGTAAAAGCTGCCGAGGACGTGTTCTGGGGCGGGCGCATCGGATACTTTGCGGACCCTGACGGCCACTTGTGGGAGGTTGCCTGGAACCCCGATTTCCCATTCGCCCCGGATGGAACTCTGGTGTTGCCCGAATGACTTTGTCCCCCAAGTCGAATACTGTCTTCGCCGTCACGGACGCGTGCGCCGGTTGCGGGGCGTGCATAAAAACCTGCCCGGAGAAGGCGATCCAACCCGCCCCCAAGAGTCACCCCTCGCCCCTGATCGTGCTCGGAGACCGCTGCACCGCCTGCGCCGAGTGCGCCGAGGTCTGCCCCGTTAGCGCGTGTATAGAAGTCCTGTTGGAGGAAGGATGAGGCGCGTCCACCCCATAGAGACCGAGAGCTACCGTATCCTGCGCGGGCTGGTCGACCTCTCACACCTCGGTCCTCTTGGCCGGGCGGTCGCCGAGCGCGTCATCCACGCCTCCGCCGACCCGGAGTACGCCGACACCCTGATCCTGGACGAAGCGACTCTACAACAGGGACTCGAAGCCCTTCGTCGGGGCACGCCTATCGTCTGCGACGTGGAGATGGTAGCAGCCGGCATCACCGTTCGAAAGACCCTCTGCTACATCTCCGATCCACGCGCCTGCGAGTTCTCTGAAGCGTACGGTATCACCCGCTCCGCCGCCGGGTTTCGCCTGGCGGCCGCCGAGGCGGGTTCGGGAGCTGTCTGGGTGGTTGGCAACGCCCCGACCGCGCTCTACGAGCTGATGGACCTCGGCGCGGAACCGGCGCTCGTGATCGGGCTTCCGGTCGGGTTCGTCGGCGCGGCCGAGTCTAAGGAGGCGCTCACGAAGAGCGGGTTGCCCGCCGCTACCAACCGGGGTCCCAAAGGTGGATCCGCCGTTGCGTCGGCAGCCCTGAACGCCCTGATCTACTACGAGGAGGATTGATATGAGAAGTTTCGCTGTTGTACAGAACGAATCTCACAAAGCTACGGAAGCGCCCGCGCTCCTGATCGTGGGCCACGGTAGCCGTGATCCGCGAGGAGCCGAAGAGTTCCACGAGCTGCTCGGCATTGTCCGAGACCGTAACCCTGAGCTTGCGGTCGAAGGTGGATTTATAGAATTCTCGCGCCCCCCGATCTCCGAGTGTGTGAGCCGTTTGGCGGAAACTGGAGCGCGACGCGTCGCCGCCGTACCGATGATGCTTCTCGCCGCCGGACACTCCAAGGACGACATCCCGGCGACACTGGTCCGCGAAAAGAACTCCCACCCGGACCTGTCCTTTCAATATGGTCGCGCCCTGGGAGTGAGGCCGGAGCTCCTGGAGCTAATGGACGAAAAGATCTCGGCGGTCGTTCCGGAGAGTGAGAAAGAGGAAACAGCCGTGCTGATGGTCGGGCGCGGCTCCTCGGACCCGGATGCGAACTCGGATCTCGTGAAGATCTGCCGTTTGTTCTGGGAAGGACGCCCTTATCCGATGGTCGAACCGGCCTTCGTGAGCATGACCCCGCCGGATGTAGAAGCTGGCCTCGACCGCTGCCGCAGGCTCGGCGCGAAGCGCGTCGTCGTCTTCTCCTACTTCCTGTTCACCGGCATCCTGGAAGAGCGCATCCGGGAGCAGAGCGAGGCATTTGCTGAGCATAACCCTGAACTAGAAGTACGGTACGCAGGTTACTTCGGGCCGCACGAGCGGGTGGCGGATCTCGTCGTGGAGCGCTACCGGGAGGCTGTTGACGGAGATATCCGGATGAACTGCGACGTGTGCGTCCACCGGGTCGCCCTCCCCGGCTTCGAGGAGAAAGTGGGCGAGCCCGCTACTCCCCACTACCATCCTGACGAACCAGGTAGCGACCACAGTCACGGCCACGGCCACGGCCATAACAATGGGCATCATCACCAGGAGGGTTGAGTGGCTCTCGAAGACCGGATCTTGGAGCTCGCGTCTGACGTACCTCCTCTCGATAGAGCGGCTTCTGAGCATGCGCTGGAGCGGCACGTCGGGCTGACCAAACCTCCGGGCAGTCTGGGGCGTCTGGAAGATCTCGGGGTTTGGCTCTCGGGGATGTCGGGCGAGTGTCCACCGCCGGTTCCTGAGAATCCCGCGGTTGTTATTGCTGCCGGGGACCATGGGGTGCTCGACCGGGGCGTCTCTCCCTGGCCCAAAGAGGTGACGGCTGTTATGGTCGGCAACTTCTGCGGGGGCGGGGCGGCGGCCAACGCCATAGCCCGTGGCGTCGGGGCGCGCGTGAGCGTGCTGGACGTCGGGGTTGCCACCGACCTGGAGCGGCACCCGCTGCTGCGCTCGGCGAAAGTCCGCGCCGGGACGCGTGATCTGAGCCGGGAGGCCGCGATGGACCGGGAAGAGGCGGCGCGGGCGGCGCTCGCGGGCGCGGGTGCCGCGGAGGAGCTCGTCGGGAGCGGCGTGGACCTGCTCGTCACCGGGGACATGGGCATCGGTAACACCACCCCCGCCGCGTGCCTGATCTCCGCCTTTACTGGGCGCTCCGCTGAAGAGGTGACCGGGCGCGGCACCGGAATAAACGATGAGACCCTGAAGCTAAAAACGAACATCGTGCGCGAAGCCCTGGACCTCCACCGCCCGGATCCTGGGGACCCGTTAGGAGTGTTGGCGGCGGTGGGAGGGCTGGAACACGCGGCGCTGGTCGGTTTGATCCTGATGGGCGCCGTGTGCGGTGTCCCGGTCATCCTCGACGGCGTCGTGTCGAATGCCGCGGCACTCGTGGCCCAGGCCCTCGCGCCGGATTCCGTTGGATACATGGTAGCCGGACACCTCTCGGTGGAGCCAGGGGCAAAGGCCGCACTCGAACATCTCGACCTGGAGCCGTTGCTGGACCTGGACATGCGCCTCGGGGAGGGAACCGGCGGACTTCTCGCGGTACCCATCGTGCAGTCCGCCGCCCGTGTACTCGGGGAGATGGCGACGATGGAGGAGATGGGAATAGGTTGAGGCGAGAGGAGATCGAAGGCCTCGAAAGTCCGCTGGCGCGAGTTGTCGAGTGTCACGAAGAAACATCCTCTACCCAGCAAAGCGCCCGCGAGCTCGCCCGGAACGCTGGAGCGCCGCACGGTACGCTCGTGATCTCCGGGATACAGAAAGGCGGCCGCGGCCGTCTCGGTAGGAGCTGGGGTTCGCCGCGAGGAGGGCTCTGGATGTCGCTCGTCCTGCGGCTCGACATCCCGGCGGCGTCGGCGGCTCGCGTTACCCAAACCGCGGCGGTCGGCGTCGCGAAGGCTCTGTGGGAGGCCGGGGTGGAGGCCCGCATAAAATGGCCCAACGACCTGCTGGTTGGAGACCGCAAAATCTGCGGCATCCTGGCCGAATCACACCTCAAGAGCACCGGACCCCAGCAGAGCCCACGGCTGGACTTCATCGTTCTCGGCGTCGGGCTCAACGCAAACCTCGACCCCGAAGACCTCGGTGTCACAGATCGTCAGGTCGCCACCCTTCGCTCCGAACTAGGGTACGACGTTGACCTTCTGGAACTGCTCGACACGATTCTCCGCAACCTGGAGACGGAGTTGGGGCGTATCGACCGCTTCGACACCATCCTAAACGACTGGCGGGCGCTCAACTGTACCCTTGGACGGTGGGTACGGGTCCGCAGGTTTGGAAAGGTTTTAGAGGGAGAGGCGGTAGACCTCAGCCCGGAAGGAGCTTTGCTTCTAAATACAAAAGGAGGGATGGTAGAGATCTTCGAGGGAGAAGTGGAGCATGTGCATCGGACCGAAGGCTGAACAGAGCGACGAACATGATGACGTGCGCCTGGAAGGATTTGAACCTCCGACACCCGGTTTAGGAAACCGGTGCTCTATCCCCTGAGCTACAGGCGCAATGTTGAGCCATTTTAGCGCAGGAACACTTCGCATACCAAGCCTGACTCCAGAGAAAATTCCGCCT
>JBBPZT010000072.1:0-11911 GCA_038198625.1 Rubrobacterales bacterium | reverse complement strand
CGGACGGACCGGCAGCCTCATCCTGTGGGGGCCTCCAGGTTCCGGCAAGACGACCCTGGCGCGGGTCGTGGCCGGTGCGGTCGAAGAGGAGTTCGTCCCCCTGAGCGCGGTGACGAGCGGTGTCAGGGACCTGCGGGCCGCGCTCGACGGCGCCCGCGAGCGCCTGAAGTACGAAGGGCGCGGGACGCTCCTGTTCGTGGACGAGGTCCACCGGTTCAACAAGACTCAGCAAGACGCGCTGTTGCCCGCGCTCGAAGAAGGGCTCGTGGACTTTATAGGGGCAACCACGGAGAACCCGTCGTTCGAGGTGACGGCGCCGCTCCTCTCCCGGTCTCGTGTGTTGCGACTCCGCCAGCTCTCCGAGGAGGACCTGGACGCGTTGCTGGAGCGGGGGATCTCGGAGCTCGGCGTAAAGCTCTCACCGGAGGCCCGTGAGTATCTGCCGCGGCTGGCCGGAGGAGACGGGCGGCGTTTGCTCAACGCGCTGGAGGCCGCCGCGAGAGGCGGCAAGGAAAAAGTGGAGATAGCAGATGTCGAGGGGGCGGTAGGGGAGAGGTCTCTCCGCTACGGGCGGGAGGAGCACTACGACGTCATAAGCGCGTTCATAAAGAGCGTGCGCGGCGGCGACCCGGATGCGGCGCTCCACTACCTCGCCCGGATGCTCGAAGCCGGAGAAGACCCCGTGTTCGTGGCCCGGCGTTTGGTGATACTGGCCTCCGAGGACGTTGGAAACGCCGACCCGAGCGCCCTACCGTTGGCAGTGGCGGCAACCGAAGCTGTCCGGCTCGTCGGGATGCCGGAGGGACGCATACCGCTCGCCCAGGCTACGACTTACCTCGCCTCGGCGCCGAAATCAAACGCGGCCTACGCCGCCGTCGGCAAGGCAATCGAAGACGTGCGGCGCGGCCCGGCTCCCGAGGTCCCGCTGCGGCTGCGCAACGCCCCCACGGGCCTCATGAAAGACGAACAGTACGGGGTGGGCTACGAGTACTTCCACTCCTCCGGGGCCGAAGGAATGAACCAGCGGTACCTGCCCGACGAGTTGGCCGGGCGCGTCTACTACGAGCCGAAAGAGCGGGGTGCTGAGACGGAGATCAGGGAGCGGATCAAAAGGTGGCGCCGGGAGCGTGAAGAACGAGAGAACTAAGCTTACTCCCTGGGCTTGCCTCTCTAGTAAGTAGAATTAGCGGTATCATTTGACGCGCCTGATGGTCTAATATTCATCCGTGGAACCTTTACATTTGACTTCACCTGGTATAGGAAGATCTTCGACCCTGCCTAGAGGATTTCTTCTTGCAGAGACCGTTCTCTAACGTGGCCGTGAAACGTGGCCGGAGCGTAAGGCGGATGTTCACCTGGGTGTTACTCGCGCTGGCGATCCTTATCGTCTCGTACTTCGGGCTTGGCTTGTACGTGGCGACGCGTTTGACGGCGCCGAGTAACGAGCCGATGGCCGCCACCCCGGCGTCGGTTGGCTTGAAGTTCCGTGAGGTGAGTTTGCGGAGCACGGACGGGGTGAGGCTCTCGGCGTGGTGGGTCCCCAAGAAAGGCGCATCCAGGGCGGTTATCCTGGTTCACGGTTGGGGTGGGAACAAGTCGAACGAGCAGATCCTGAAGACCGCCCCGATCTACGCCCGGGCCGGCTACAACGTCCTGATGATGGACCTTCGGGGTCACGGTCAGTCCGAAGCCGTCCGCCGCACCCTTGGCTACCAGGAGACGCGCGACGTGCGCGGGGCGCTAGGCTGGCTCGAAAAGAAAGGCTTCGGGCCGGGGGAGATCGTCCTGCACGGCTGGTCGATGGGCGCCGCGACGGTTGTGAGGAGCGCACCGGGTACGGGGGTGGCGGCGGTTGTGGAAGACTCCGGATACGCCGACCTGCCCCTCCTATTGAACAGGTCCCTGCCGGAGAACAGCGGCCTGCCCTCTTTCTTCAACTTCGGAACGATGTTGATGGCGAAAGTATTCCTCAACTTCGATGCGTGGGCGGTGGTCCCGTACCATCAAGCCTCCGAGCTAGCGAAGAGCGGAACTACGCTCTTTATCATCCACTCGACCACGGACCAAACCGTCCCCTTCGAGCAAGCCCGATTGTTTCGGAAAGCAGACCCGAAAGCCGCTTTCTGGAAGCTCGAAGGCTACGAACACGTCGATTCCTACACGGCCCCGGATTACCGCGAGAAGCTCCTGGACTTTCTCAGAGAGCTGAAAGCAAAAGAAGCGGCCTGAACGCCGGTCCCCAGTACTACGGACAACGTACGAGCCTAGCTTGCGGGCTCGATCGGATGCTGCTCTTTAGCCTTTTTCTTCTGTTCGTCGCTCGTGCCGTCGAGTGGGGTCTTCTCGTTGGTGGCGGGGAGGAGGGCGAGGAAGATGAAGGGCTCGAACCAGGTTATGTAAGTATAGAACCAGTAGTTGGTCGTGAGCTGGAAGATGAGGATGATAGCAGCCGAGAGCGCGGCGAGACGGCGGACCGTCCGCTTGCGGGGGAAGACGATGACGACGAGCGCGAGGACTACGGTCGCCGCCTGGAGGGGTCGCTTGAGGAATTCTAGCTCGGGGAGCTGGGTGAAGATGGTCCACGGGGTCTTGCGGCGGCCCTGGAAGGCGAGGGTTTTTTCGTAGAAGAGTTTCGCGGACTCTATGGGATGTCCATTGAGGAACAGCACCCAGAACGAGATCGCAATAATTACTGCGCCGCCGAGCACGAAGTCGTATAGGGAAGACCGTTTGCGTCCGTCATGGAACATCCACAGAGGAACTAGAAGCAGGGGAAAGAGCTTTACCGAAAACCCTGCCAGCACCGCTGCTCCGCGCCCGAGCGGCGAGGTGGCCAGCGCGAGCCCGACGGCCAGCACGGCTGCGACCACGATGTCGTTGGCGTTGTTGTTGGTCGTGTAGAGCGTGTAGGGGAAGACCGACCACGCGAAGACGAGCGCCGCCGCCCCCTTTGGTCCGGCGAGCCGCCAGCCCGCGAAGATGAGGGCCATGGCGCCGCCTACGAAGGCGAAGTCCGTCAGGGCGTGGGCCGCCGGGAGGAAATCCCATTGGCCCGAGTATCCAAACAGCCAGATGAACGGTATGTATAGGAGGTAGTTGAGCGGGCCGTAGGTGTCTCCTGTACCTACGTCGGGGGGCATGTTGCCGTATGGTAGAAGGCCGTTCAAGATATCCTGACCGCCCGCGACGCCGGCGTATCCGACGTCTATCACCCGCGAATCGAGGTTCAGGTAGAGAACCAGGCCGGCGGCGAGCGCCGCGAGAACGAACAGCACGGGGGTGGGGAAGTTGCTCGTTCTCTCGACCCTTTCGCCGATGCCGAATCCCATGAGCAGGGTACGGAAGAACAGGTAGATCAAGGGCGGGTACCATAGCAGGACCGCCGGTTGCGGGATGGCGTTCCGGAAGAAGTAGTGCGAGACGAGGAAGCCGAGCATCGCAAGGACATCCAGGTTTCGCAGGGAGAAGACCTTGTCGTTGCGGAAGAAGGCGAGCGCGAAGACCAGCGCGAGGGGCCCCCAGATGTACCAGTAGTTCGCCTCCTTGCCGTAGGCGCCGTTGTCGCCGCGGGCCAGTTGCCAGCTCACCTGATCCCCTGTGTAGACGTAGTCGAAGACCCAGGTATTGTCGTTTATGCCCGCGCGGGCGACTTCCTGGTCCGCGCCGTTCTTCTTTATCCAGAAATGGACCGTCCACTGGCCGTTGGCGTACTCGGCGTTGGTGATGTAGGTTCCGTACTGCGAGAGTTCCTGTCTTATCCTCTGGTTGGCGGCGGCGAGCTTCTCGGCTTCTCCCTTGGTCAGGGTCGGATAGCTAATGGTCTTGCCTTCCGGGAGGATCTTCACCTGCCCGACTTTGCCCGTGTCGTCGGCGACCGTGGCGCGGGCCACGGGAGTCCCGGAGGCCGACTCCGTCAGGACGGCCTGCCAAGTGTCGGTGGTCGGCACGTAGGAAGCCGAGGTCTCTACCGTCGGCTTCGAGACGATGTCGGCAAGACTGGGGGTGTTGTCTACTTTCGAGATCACCCCCTGCACGCTCATCTGATTGCCGGAGGTGAAGCCGAATATAAAGAGAAGGAACGGTAGCAACAGAAGTACCGCCGGGCGTCTCAAGTTCTCTCCTTGAGAGCGCGGCAAGCGTGCCGACTCTCTTTCTGCGGGGAGACCGTCTTTGAGCAATTCATGCCCGCAAGTATAAAGGCCGCCGCCCCGCGTGAATAGTGTAAAGGCGTGAGCGAAATTATCGGCGAGGTCACCATTCTAGTGCTATCCTCTGAAAGATAAAGCAGAAGACAAAGGATACTCGTGCTCGACTTTCTCGGAACAATATTTAGACCGCTGACCGATTTGATGGGCAACGTGCTCCAGGCCTTCCATTCTCTCGGCGCACCCTGGTGGCTCAGTATCTTATTCCTGACGCTCATAGTGCGCGGGCTGCTCTTCCCCCTGACGGTCAAGCAGGTCAAGAACATGCGTAACATGCAGGAGCTAAAGCCGGATATGGATGAGATCCGCACCCGCTACAAGGACGACCGCCAGAAACAGCAGCAGGCGATGATGGACCTCTACAAAGAGCGCAACGTCAACCCGATGGCGGGCTTCTTGCCGATCCTGATCCAGATGCCGGTTTTTATAGTCATGTACCACGTGATCCGGAACTTCGAAGAGACGGTCCAGAGCTTCTCCAGCGGCGGTCTGTTCTGGTTCCAGAACCTGACGCAGCACGACCCTTACTTCATACTGCCGATCCTATCCGCATCCATACTCGTCGGGGCCCAGGAGATAGCCTCAAAGAACGTCAGCGGCTCCCAGAAGAACCTGATGCGCGTGATGCCGATTATGTTCACCGCTTTCATCGCGAAGTTCCCGGCCGGCCTGTTCGTCTACTGGATCACCTCCAACTCGTTCACCCTGGTCCAGAACTACCTGATCTACCACCGCGGGCCCGGCAAGCACCCGCCGATCACCCAAACTTCTCAGGCGTCCCCCGAAGCCACAACCGCCACGGAACCAGCCAGCCGCACGACGGAGAAAACCACCGTGGGCGCCAAAACACAGACTAAACCTCCCGCCCAGAAAACGAGCAAGAGCGGTCCTAGCCGGAGAAGGAAAAAGAAGAAGAAGCGCTAGCGACTCCATATCCTTCAGGCAGTAAGCCCTACCATCTCCCTGCGATGAAGAATCAAGCATCTCGTCTTCCCGATCCGGTGTCGGGTCCTCTATGCCGCGCGGACACCTGCGTTGTTTGCCCGACGGGCCTCACGGACCCTCAATAGGAGCAGCACGAGGCTTATGAGGGCCACCAGCAGGCTCAGGCCCTCTATGTCCAGGAACGCGCTGAAAGTCTGTCCGCGGAGGCTGTTGAAGGTGTCCCATAGGGCGTGCAGGACGACCGCCGTCACGAATGCGCCGACTATTTTGCGGTTGAAGGTGATGTGTCCGGCGCGCAGCCTCTCCTGCCACAGGACGGCGCAGACCAAGCCGGTCCAGGCCGCGTGCCCGGCGGGGGAGAGCAGGCCGCGGGCGACCAGCACGCTGTCGAGGGCCGCCAGGTTGCCCTGGGATTGGAGCAGGGTGACGAACCCGTAGCCCATGGTTTCGAGGGCGGCGAAGCCCATCGCGGTCGAGACGCCAAGCACGATACCCGCCGCCTCGGAGCGGTACTTGCCGAGGAAGTAGAACAGGAGCGGGACGATAAGCTTGGCGCTCTCCTCTATCAGGCCGATAAGCAGCTTTGGCAAGAAACCCAGGGAGCGCGCCGTATCGTACTCCAGGGTACCTGCGACCACCGTGCCGAGCATGCCGCCCCACAGAAAGCAGATTGCCAGCGGCGGCAGCGGCACGTCCCAGTTGGGCAGCCGCTCGTAGAGGTAGGTGACGAAGGTAACCGGCACGAGGAACGCGCCGAGCAGGATCACCGAGGGGACGTAGTTGGGGTTGCCGGTCTGAACTAGCGTCCTTTCCACCAGGTAGAGCAGCACCAACCCGCTGACGAAGATCTGAAACCATCGCCTCCTGAAGAGTCTCATCCCATCCGCCTCGCTCCGGGTTGTCAAAGTGCTGTTCGCCGTGGATGATAGTCGGAGGACTCACGGCTGGCAACTATGGAGAAGCCAGGGAGGAAGGCTGAGGCAGGATCCGAGACGCACCGATAGAATCTAGCCCTCTATAGTGTACGAAAGAGAAGAGGTGGCTTGATGCGCGCTGTAGTCGTGGATTCTGATTCTCCCAACCGTCTGAAGCTCGGGGAGGTCGATGACCCGTCTCCTACTCCCCAGGAAGCACTGGTACGTGTGGCGGCGATTTCCCTGAACAGGGGTGAGATCCGTAGGTCCCAGGACGCCGAACCGGGCTTCCGCCCCGGATGGGACCTCTCGGGGACGGTCGAAAAGGCTGCCTCGGACGGCTCCGGACCGCCCGAGGCAGCCCGTGTTGTCGGGTTCCTGCCTTCCGGGGCCTGGGCGGAGCTTGCCGCCGTGCCGGCGAACGCGCTGGCCGCCCTGACGGACGAAGTCTCCTTCGCCGACGCGGCGACCCTACCCGTGGCTGGGCTGACGGCGTTGTACGCCCTGGAGAAGGGCGGCAACCTGCTGGGACGTACAGTACTGGTAACCGGCGCTTCGGGAGGGGCGGGTCATTTCGCGGTGCAGCTAGCTCGGATGGCGGGCGCGAAGGTCGTCGGGCTGGTGCGCCGGGCGGAGCAAGAGTCGCTCATCCGGGAGGCCGGGGCGCACGAGGTCGCAATCGGCGAGGGGGCTTCCGACTCTGAGGAGTACGGTCCGTACCATGTGATCCTCGAATCGGTTGGTGGGCGGGTGCTCGGCGAGGCGCTCTCCATGATCGCGCCCGGCGGTACCTGCGTGACCTTCGGCGTCTCTGCCGCGCCGGAGACGACCTTCGACATCCGGAGCTTCTTCGGGACGGGCGCCGCCACCCTCTACGGTTTCATACTTTTTCACGAGGTCCTCGCCAACCCGGCCTCCGAAGGTCTTGCCCGGCTCGCGGACCTCATCGCGGAGGGTAGATTAAAGCCGCACATCGGCCTGGAAGCTTCCTGGGAGGAGATAGGGGAGACTGCCGGCAAGCTGCTAGACCGCTCCTACACCGGAAAAGCCGTTCTTCACCTCGGTTAGAGGACGGCGTACACCTTTTGATCTGGGGAGGGAACGATGCTTGACGAAGAAAAGCGTACTGGGATCCTGCGCAAACGGGCCGCCGACTACGTGCGGGTCGCGCTCGACGGTATCAACCGCGAGTACCCGAATATGCCCTACTTCGTGGCGACGGGGCCTGGACCATATCCGACGCACCGGGAGTTTCATCCCGCGTTCTACGGCTGCTTCGACTGGCACTCGTGCGTCGAGATGCACTGGGTCGTAGTCCGTCTGCTCCGTCGCTTCCCGGACGCCCTCCCCGAAGACCTAGCTGATGAAGCCCGCTCCACGCTCGGCGGTCTGCTGACCAGTGAGAATATCGCGACCGAGGGCGAGTTTTTCAGGGAGCCCAACCACCGTACGCTGGAGCGTCCCTACGGCTGGGGATGGCTCCTGACGCTGAACCACGAGCTGGCGACGTGGGACGATCCGGACGCCAGGCGCTGGGCGGAGGCTCTGAAACCATTGGCCGACCTCCTGGCCGGCAACATAGTCGGCTGGCTGCCCAAACTGACGTACCCGCAGAGGATCGGCGTTCATCCGAATACCGCTTTCGGCCTCTCACGCTCCTACGACCACGCGCAACTGCTTGCTGAAGGAGGTGACGACGCTTTGCTCGCCGCGATTCACGAGTCAGCCGATCGCTGGTTCACCGGCGACGAAGACTACCCGGCCCGATACGAGCCTTCCGGTTCGGACTTCCTCTCTCCCGCCCTCTCTGAAGCCGAGCTGATGTCCCGAGTCCTTGGACCTTCGGAGTTTCCGGGTTGGTTGGAACGGTTTTTGCCGGATATTGCCGAAGAGCAGCCCGAGACGCTCTTCAGGCCGGCTGTGGTTTCGGATCCCACGGATGGCCAGATCGCCCACCTGCATGGCCTGAACCTCAGTCGCGCCTGGGCCTTCACCGCCCTCGCCGGGCGCCTCCCCGCCGAAGATCCACGGATAAGCTCGTTGCTCGACGCCGCCGAGCGGCACGCGGACGCGTCACTCCCGCACGTCGTCGGTGAAGACTACATGTTGGAACACTGGCTCGCCGCCTACGCGACGCTGCTCCTGAGCTAGCAGGACGTCGATCCTTTCGTCGAGAGACCGTCGGACGCATCTTAGTCGAAGTCCGCCGGCAGATCCGGGCGGCGGTAGCACTCGAAGAGGCGTCCTATCTGATCCCTTGTCACCCGTGAGGTGGAGAGCTCCGGAACCGCAGCCTCGCCGAAGAACGCAACACCGTCCGTATCTACTTCTCGTGATGGAGACCCATCAAGGATCTCGCAGAGGAAGATCAGCTTGTAGACGTGATACGGGATAGGCGGATGACCGTGCCGGTCGCGATCGTAGACGGAGAGGAGCTTCGTCGCCCGCACCCGGTAGCCGGACTCCTCACGTACTTCCCGAACCGTTGATTCGGCGGGTGACTCGCCCACGTCGGCCCATCCACCGGGTAGCGACCAGCCGCCGTCCGCGGGTTCCTTGACGAGCAGTATTTCATCCCTCCGGAAGACCGCCGCCCGGACATCTACTTTTGGTGTCGCTGGTCCCGTTTCGAGCTGTAGCAGCTCGCGGGCGTTCTCTATACTCCCTCGCGAGTGGGCGGCGAGTATCTCAGCTGCCACCTCGCGCAGCATCTCGTAGCGCCCGAGGTCGTAAGGGTCTTCGGAGTAGGTGAGGCCGTCCTGGGCGATTGCCTGGAGACGTTTGACCCAGCCAAGCCACACTCCATCCGGCGCATCTCCGTTGATGCCCGGTATCAAGATGGAACCAGTGAGCGGAGGCCGGCGCTGATTCGCTTGGGCGACAGTTCCTGTACCCGCCTCTGATGGTAGTAGAGCTCTATGTCGAGGGGCGCCAGGAGGGCGGCGGCCAGATACTCCAGGTCGAGGCCATCTTCCAACTCGCCGTTTCGGGCCGCTTCCCTGAGAAGGCCGAGAACGGTCCAGCGGAGCCAGTCGTGGGCGGGATGGGTGAAGCGGGCGAGCCGGTCGGCGCCGCAGAGGGTCTCGTGTCCACCGTAGAGAAGCTCGAGGTTTTCGTCGGTAAATCGGACGAGAACGTCCAGGAAGAGGTCCAGCTTTTCGAGGGGTACCTTCCGAGTGTTTCCGAGGATTTCGAGCGTCTCTTGCTGGAACTTGCGGGTTGGCTTGTCGAGAAGAGCCTGGCATAGAACACCCTTGTTCGGGAACCGCCTATACAGTGTCCCCTTGCCGACCCCGCTCTCACGGGCTATCTCCTCCATCGTTACGTGGGTGACGCCCTTCTCACCGAACAAGGCTCGGGAAGTTTCGAGGATCCTACGCCGGTTGCGCGCCGCATCCCTCCGCTCTCCCCCAGAAGATGTCTCCCGCCCGAGGTGATCCAGAAACCACCCGGTATTGCTCTTGACCCGCTCCACTAAATAGCCTCCTGCTTGACAAGATCAGTCTATCGCGTTAACCTCTCGTTTTAAAGCGGACGCAAGTCCGTTTAAGCTATGAGAGGAGCATGAAGTGGCGAAGATAGCGGTGGTTTACTACAGTGCGACCGGCAACGTGTACAAGTTGGCGCGGGCTATTGAAGAAGGTGCGAAGGACGCTGGGGCGGAGGTTCGGTTCCGCAAGGTGCGGGAGTTGGCGCCGGAGGAGGCCATAAAGAGCAACCAGGGTTGGTACGATCATTCCCTGGAGACCCAGGACGTTCCGGAGGCTTCGCTGGAAGATCTGGAATGGGCCGACGCCTACATCTTCGGGACTCCGACGCGGTTCGGGAACGTCTCGGCGCAGCTAAAGCAGTTCATCGACACCGCGGGTGGTTTGTGGTTCCAGGGCAAGCTGGCCGACAAGGTCGTCGGCGGGTTTACCAGCGCCTCGAACGCGCACGGCGGACAGGAGAGCACCCTGCTCTCAATGTACAACGTGTTCATGCACTGGGGTTCGATCATCGTCCCGAACGGCTACACCGACGATTCCATCTTCGCCGCCGGTGGCAACCCCTACGGCGCCAGCAGCACCGGCACCGAGGAGGGCCCGACGGATGAGGAACTCGCCGCCGCACGGTTCCAGGGACGCCGGATCGCCGAGAAGGCCGCGACCCTCACCGGAAGCCGGGTCTAGCGAGCCAGGATCAACCATACGCCCTGTCGAAAGTGATATAAATTGCTTTTAGCGAGGCGTTTCTCGATAGAGGAGTGAATATGGAAATTCTGTTGCTCATCGGACGGATAATTTTTGGGGCGTTTTTCGTTGTGAGTGGTATCAACCACTTCACCAACCTGGGGATGATGAGCGGGTATGCGGGCTCTAAGAACGTTCCAGCTGCCGGGCTCGCGGTAATGGTCAGCGGCGCCATGATGATACTTGGCGGCCTCTCGGTGATACTGGGACTGCTCCCGATCTTGGGTTTGTTGCTCCTGATCCTTTTCCTGGCGCCCGCTTCTGTAATGATGCACAACTTCTGGACCATATCGGACGCGCAGCAGCGTGCGGCCGAGCAGGTCAACTTCCTGAAAAACGTTGCGCTCATTGGTGCGGCTCTGGCCCTAATGTACGGGGCGACCGACTGGCCGCTGGCACTGACATAGGTAGGACTGGTCCCGAAGGGCGTGTGACGCTAACATAGGGGCCGTGAAGAACGGAACGCACACCTTTCTGCCAACCGAGAGGGTCCACTTCGGGGTCGGCAGCCTGAAGAAGATAGAAGAGGAGGCCCGGTCTTACGGCCGGGCCTTCGTCGTCGCGAGCCGTACCCTCTACGAGGAGACGGACCTCATTCGGCGCGTGGAGGAGTTGCTCGGCGGCAAGCACGCCGGAACTTTTATCGACATGAGCCAGCACACGCCGGGCAGCGCCGTCGAGCGGGCGGCGGCGGAGTCTCGGGACGCGGACTTACTCGTCGGCGTGGGCGGCGGGAGCGTTATAGACGGAACAAAGGCCGTCGCCGGAGAGCTCGGTTACCCGGCGCAGATAGCAGTGCCGACGACCCTCTCGGGTGCGGAGTGGGCGCATCGGGTCGGGGTTACGGATGAGGCGGCTGGGAAGAAGGGTGGGTTCGCGGACGCGCGGGCCGTTCCGCCGGTCGTCGTGCTGGACCCGGAGGCGACGGTATCCACACCGGAGAAGCTTTGGCTCTCGACCGGCATCCGGGCTCTAGACCACGCGGTGGAAGGATTTCTGTTCGGCGACGCGCACCCGATCACCGACGTAACCGGCCTCGAAGGCGCCAGCCGCCTCGTGCGCGATCTGCCGTGTTCCAGGCGGGATCCAGAGAACATACCGTTGCGGCTGGAACTGCAGATCGCCGCCTGGCTCGCCTACTTCGGGCCGCTCAATACCCCGATGGGCCTCTCGCACGGGCTGGGACGTCGGATCGGGGCGAGCTATAACGTCCCGCATGGGGTAACCTCTTGCATTACTCTCGCGCCTACGCTCGCGCGGACAAAAGGAAACGTACCGGAAGAACGTTGGGCGGAGCTTGGAAGAGCCCTCGGTGGCGAGCCGGACGAAGCGGTGGCGGCGTTGGTCGGAGAACTCGGGTTGCCCAATAGCTTGCAAGAGGTCGGGGTTCCGCGAGAAGACCTGGAAGACATAGCCGCCGAGTATGGGGATCTGGCGGAGGATGCCCTGGAGATCCTGCGGACTGCTTACTAAGCTCGACTTTAGCCATCACGCCGCGTAGCAAATCGCGTCTGTCAGCCGCTCCACGAACTCCCGTGGGACTTTTACCGTATCGGTCTCTCGCGACGACCCGCAAAAAGTCGCCTCCCGCGCCCACAACTCCTTGCGCACCAGT
>JBBPZT010000071.1:0-11178 GCA_038198625.1 Rubrobacterales bacterium | reverse complement strand
CTCTTACCTTTCGTGGTCAACTGCTCCAACCGATCCCTCTCACGTTCGTCGAGATCCACGATGTACTTCTTCATGATCTTCTCCTTCCTGATTCGTCTTGGAAGGAGACTACCCACTTTATTTACTGTGGAGACGTACTAGCGCTTGCCGACTAGCTGACGCACGACTAGGGAGGCGAGGAAGATCGAGACCGCCCTCACCAACCCCTGAAGAGCCGCTTCCAGCGCATCGTCTTTCATCCCCCTGCGCTCGGGTATTTGTTCTCCTATGTAGTCTGTTAGCGGCTTGCTCACCACCAGTGCTATGACCGTGGATAAGACCGTTAGAAGCCGCCTCTGTGTCTTGTCGCTCATCCTATTCCCTTCCTCTGATGACTCCGGTTTCGTGAGACCTTTGATCTCCCTCACCCGATCGATACCGGAGACGGTCAGGGTGTAGCCGGAGCCGTCATCGGCGGCGCGTATGTATGCTTTGTCCACCAGGTACCTGATAGCGACGTCGCGCTCGGTTACGTCGGCGCCGAAGTTTGCCCGCTCCGCCGCACCTTCCTCGTTCGTATCCGATCCTCCGGCGGGCACGGATTCGTTGAGCTTCCCACCGGATAAGTCGTGGAAAGCAACCAAAAGCCGCATCGAACTGTTCTCTATTCCACTGCCAGGCACACTCTCATCTCCTCTCCGACTCCGTATCTTCTCTATGGTGTTTACCCTACTCTATCCTTTGTAAACTTTGTGGCGTCGCTGTGGTGCAAGGCTCTGCCGGCTTTTTGGTGATTTGGGTGAACGAGGTGTGAGAGGAAACCCCGTTGCCGGTGAGCGGTCCGAAGGCAGTCCAGCTTCTAAGGACTCCGTCCGCCAGAAGGCTTCATAGACTCTAACTCGGTTCCCGATCCAACCCAATAGGAGTTCCCGGCACTGAGCCAATCCCAGTCCGCCAGGGAAGTCTAAAAGAGCCTGAAAAGACTTTTGTCAATAAAGGTTGACATCTGCCAATGCGTCAACTACAATTGACGCATGAATGAGAAAACGAGGACACGGGTTGGTGGGCCGGAGGATCCGCGGGAGGGGCTGGAGGCCGTCGTCGCGTTGAGGCGGACGCTCGAGGCTCTGGAGGCGGCCCAGGTAGAGAACGCCTTTATCGTAGGGTGGTCGTGGGCGAAGATCGCCGAAGTGTTGGGGGTGAGCAAGCAGGCGGTGCACAAGAAGCACGCAAAGAGGATCAGGGACAAATATCCCGGAGAATCGCCGGGAAGAAAAGGGAGGCGCGAGTGATCTTCAACCGTTTCGCCAGGGAAGCCCGCGCGTGCGTGGAAGCGGCCGTTCAGGAGGCGCGAGAGCTGGGGCATGACTCGATCGGCGACGAGGACCTCTTAATGGGGATGCTGCGCGCGGGCGAGGGGGTTGCCGCCGAGACCCTTTCCTCGCTGGGGGTGACGCTGGACGGCGCCCGCGAGGAATCCGAACGGATGGCCTCGGATGCGCTCTCTTCGGTCGGGATCTCCCTGGAAGACATACGACGGGAAGCGGGAGAGGCTTTCGACATGCGGATACCGGAGGGCCGTCGCATACCGTTCTCTCCGCGGGCGAAGAAGGTCTTGGAGCAGGCGCTCAGGCAGTCAGTGAGGCTTAGGGATAATCGCATCGACGCCGAGCATATTCTGCTCGGGATCTTGAACGACGAGGACGGGACGGCCGTAAGGATACTGGGGCGTCTGGGAGTGTCGCCGGAGATGCTAGTAGATCAGTTGTTCGAGCTGCGAGGCCGGGAAGCGGGCTGATGGAGAACCGCCGTAGAAACGCCGTTCCAGAAACCGGCGGACTAGAAGTGCCGGGGTTGCGCCTCATCGTACCCGTTTCCTTCTTCCGGGCCTGATCAAGCCGACCGTCATCCTACTTTGGTACTGTTTTCAGCGTCGCCTGATCTTTTTGAGATAGTCAGTAAGTTTGTCTTTGAGGGCGAGGTCGGCACTCTCCCGGTAGGATGAGGAAACGTATAGTCGGAAGACGGCGCCACGGCCTTGCGCGTTCTCGGCGGTTAGGTCTCCTCCCTGGGCGCGAGCGAGGTCGCGGGCTATAGCCAGTCCCAGACCTGCGCCACCCGTTTCCCTACTCCGTGCGTCTTCAGAGCGGTAGAAGCGGTCGAAGATGTGGGGCAGATTTTCCGGGGAGATTCCCGGTCCCGTATCGGAGACCCTCGCTTCGCTCCAGTTACCTTCCCGGTGGCCCGTGAGGGTTATATAGCCTCCTTTGGGCGTATGTTCGAGCGCGTTGTCCACCAGCGCCGCGAGGACCTGGCCCGTCCTCTCTTTATCGCTGCGGACCCAGAGGTCATCGCCGGCGATCTCTACTTCGAGGCTTATATTTCTCGCCGAGGCCCGCGTTTCAAAGCGGTTGGCGGTCTCGGAGATGACCTCCGCCAGGTCGAACGGCTCCCGTGCCACGGCGAGCCTGCCCGCATCGAGGCGGGCGAGCAGCAGCAGGTTGGAGAGCAAACCGTTCATGCGATCCGTCTCGGAGAGCTGGTGATCGAGGAGCTTCCGAACGTCTTCCTCCAACGGGGCTCGGGATGCCACCTGTGCGTCGGCCCGGATCAGGGTAAGGGGCGTTTTCAGCTCGTGGGAAGCGTCGGCGACGAAAGCTCGCTGCCTCTCGAAAGCGTCCCTGGCTGGTTTGATCGCCCTCGTGGACATGAAGAGTCCCCCGATGGCCGAGAGTGCGAGCGAAGCCACCCCGATGGGCACCAACACCAAAAGGAGTTTCGCGATAGTGTCGTGTATCCCCTGGAGAGACTGCGCAACCTGCACGACCGCGACCACCTTACCGGAGCGGACCACCGGCGCGCTCACTACCCTCGTTCCATCTTCATTCTCTTTCGTGGTCGTGGCGAGCGTATCCCTTTGCCTAACGGCTCTCCGGGCCAGGTCGAGGTTGGGCAACCCGGATGAGGACGCCGAAGCGCCTCTGTCCAACAGATGGCCGTCAGGTGAAATCCGTGCCCAGGAGAACTCACCCTGGTCGGTGCCTCCGCCCCCATCGGCCGGCACTCCCCGGTTGGATGAAGCTCTCGACAGACTACGCGCCTCCCGGATGAGTAAGGTGTCTTGCCTGGCGGAGAGCTGCCGCGAGAAACCGAGCACCACGATCGTTCCAAAGAAGACGAGGAGGAGCGCAAATATCCCCACGTAGCCGAGCATGAGGCGGAGTTGGATGCGATCGAACATGTGACCCTCTAGCCTCTTGCCCTTTGCGAATCGAAAGCATAGCCAGCGCCGTGAACGGTACGTATATAGGAGGTCTCTCCCTTGCGGTCCAGCTTCTTTCTCAGGTGAGATACGCAGAGATCCACCACGTTTGCGTATACGTCGTCGGTCGCCCCCCAGATCGTATCCAGCAAAACGGAGCGGGTAAAGACCTGGCCGGGACGTTGCATCAACGTCGCGAGCAGGGCGAACTCCCTGGCGGTCAGGTCTATGCGCTCATCGCCCCTACGCACCACGTGACGGGCCGGGTCCAGGATCACACCCCCGGCCTCGATCGCGGTGCTCCTGGACTCCATATTGGAACGGCGCGTAAGAGCCCTAACCCTCGCCAGAAGCTCGGGCAAGTCAAAGGGCTTGGCCAGGTAGTCATCGGCGCCCGCGTCGAGACCCTCCACCTTGTCCTCCATCTGGGCGCGGGCGGTAAGCATCAGGATGGGAGTGAAGACCTCGGCGGCGCGCAGCCTGCGGATGAGCCCCAGCCCGTCGAGGTCGGGCAGCATCCAGTCTACTATCAAGAGGTCGTAGTCTTCCGAGAAAGCTCGCCTGAGCGCCGACTTCCCCTGCCCCGTGCTCTCCGCGGCGTACCCTTCCTCGACGAGCACCCGCGTGAGCAGTCCCGCAAGGTAAGCTTCGTCTTCCACGATAAGTACCTGTTTCATCTCCACGATTATCCAACCAATTGGCGGGCATCGTTCCGTTTCTGTCGAAATCCTCATGATTTCGACACGCCAATGACATAAACATAGGCCAAACTTACCGACGGATGCCCGTCAAACAGTGTCAGTCGGAACTGGCTCTGGAAGCAGACGCAACCACAAGCAGAGCAAGCGGATACGTGTGTACACAGATGAAGGGAGTGTGGAGGATGAGTAATTGGACTCGTCTTATGAAGCCGATTATAGGGTTGAGAGAGGAGTCGGGGAGTATCCCTATGGCCGCGCTGCTGCCGTTGCGATTGTTCCTGGGTGTCACCTTTATCTACGCGGGGATCAACAAGTTCACCGATCCTCAGTTCTTCACCTCCACCGCCCCGAACTTTATAGGGAAACAGATGGGCGGCTACGTACAATCCGGCTCGCCGCTCTCACCGCTGCTCACCCATCTGGCGATCCCACACGCCGTCTTTTTCGGGGCGATCATCGCCCTGGGAGAACTGTGGATAGGAATCTCCGCCCTCTTGGGTCTGTTCACCCGTTTGGGAGCTCTGGGCGGGCTTATGACCAACCTGATCTTCTTTCTAACGGCCACCTGGGGAGTCTATCCTTACTTTCTGGGCGGTGACCTACCCTACGCCGCTGGTTGGCTCACGCTGATGCTCGCCGGTCCCGGTCTTTACAGCCTCGACGAGTACTTCTTCGGCCAGGCTTCACGCGCCTCGCGGTCCGTGGCTGGATCGGACCCAATGCCTGGCAGCAGTCAGGCGCCTCATACACTTCCTTACCCGTCGTCTCCCGCCCAAGAGCGCATGAGCCGCGCCGCCTATTTGCGGGGATTGGGCAGTGCCATGGTGCTCGCGCTGGTCGCGACCGTTTTTGCGGGCGCCGCCAGGCTGGTGGGCGCCGAGACAAACTCTTCTAACTCGGACGAGCAACAGCCTGCGCCCGGCGGCAAACCGGGCTCAGCGAAAAGCGGCGCTTCCGTGAGAGCGTCCGCACCCGCGCCGACCTCGCGCAAAAAACTCGGAAACGCCAACTCCGTACCCAGGAACAGCGCCGCGACGTACACGGACCCCGGCTCCGGAGATCCCGCCCTGCTGATCCACCTGCCCAGCGGCGAGTTTGTCTCCTACGACGCTATCTGTACACACGCCGGGTGCACGGTGGGCTACGATCCCAACCAGAGTTTGATCGTCTGTCCCTGCCATGGAGCGGTCTACGATCCGGCGCATGGGGCGAAGGTGCTGGCAGGCCCCGCTCCTTACCCGTTAAAGAAGCTGCAAGTGAAGATCAACCCCAACGGCAACGTCTACCCGAAGAGTTGATGGAGCCACGCCCTTTGCTGTAGCTCCACCAGCCACGATCCACCTCGAATTTGTACGAGGCGCCGGGCAACCGGACCGGGGGTCAGGCTACGCTGTCCACGGCGTGACGCAGTATCTCCAGTCCTTCCTCTAGCTCGTCGTCGGATATGGAGAGAGGCGCCAGGGTGCGGATCACGTTGGAGTACTGGCCGGCGGTGAGAAGGAGCAAGCCCTCTTGCAAAGCCACCTCGACGATCCGGTTGGTCCGTCCCTTGTCCGGTTCCTTGGTCATCCCGGCGTCCTTGACCAGCTCCATCGCGGCCATCGGGCCCCGGCCCCGCACGTCGCCGACGAACGGATGCTTCTCGCCTAGCTCACGCATGGCGCCCATGATGCGCTCCCCGACAACATCGGCCCGCGCCAGGAGGTCTTCCTCCTCCAGCGCCTCCAAAACGGCCAGGGCAGCAGCGCAGGCCAGCGGGTTGCCGCCGAAGGTGGTGCCGAGACCGCCGACGTGGACGGCGTCCATGATCTCCGCCTTACCCGTGATCCCCGCTATCGGCATCCCGCCGCCGAGGCTCTTGGCAGTCGTGAGCAAGTCCGGCACGATCCCCGAGTGCTCGATGGCGAACATCTTGCCCGTTCTGCCGAAGCCCGTCTGGACCTCGTCCACGATCAGCACGATCCCGTGCTCGTCGCAAAGCTCCCTGAGCTTTCGCAGGTAGAAGTCCGGGAACGGTATAAAGCCACCCTCACCCGAGACCGGCTCCACGATAATCGCCGCGACGCTCTCCGGATGCACGTAGCTGGTGAAAGCCTTCTCCAGGGCGCCGAAGCAATCTCCCTGGCACCCTCCGGAGCAGTCCTTGCTCACCGGACACCGGTACGGGTAAGGCGCGGGTACCCGGTAGACCTCCGGGACGAACGGCGCGAAGCTCTTCTTGTACGGGTCCGTCTTGCTCGTGAGGCTCATCGCCATGAAGGTGCGGCCGTGGAAGGCGTTCTCGAAGGCGATGACCGCCGGACGTCCCGTGTAGGAGCGGGCGATCTTGATCGCGTTCTCGACCGCCTCCGCCCCCGAGTTGACGAAGAAAGAACGCTTCTCGAAGTCACCCGGCACGAGGGCGTTGAGCTTCTCGGCCAGCTCTACGTACGACTCGTACTCGGTGACGTAGAAGCAGGTGTGAAGGAAACGCTCCGCCTGCTCCCTGACCGCCTCCACGACCCGCGGATGAGCATGACCGACGTTCAAGACTCCGATGCCGCCGCCGAAGTCTATGAACGTGTTGCCGTCAACGTCGGTGAGAAGCGCACCCTTCGCCTCCTGGGCGAATATGGGCGTGGCGATACCCACACCCGATGAAACCGCTCCCTTTCGCCGGTCCATCAAAGCCCGGCTCTTGGGACCCGGAACCTCCGTTTTGATCCTCTTGGACTCCAGCACTTTCGACACCTCTTCCTATAAACCTTACTTTCTCCAGTATACTCTCGTCCCGCCCGCAGGCTCTACCCACGTCCGGTACGGATCTTCTAACGGAAAGGCGATCGGGCCGGAGAAGTCACGCTATATTTTGGCGGTGAGCCGATTGTAGCCCCGTGCAGGATCCGTAGCGGGTCAAGCAGCGCCGCTTACTTCTACCCGGCTCGAAACGCCGGTAGGGGCTATCTTCTTACCACCTCGTCAGGAGGTTTCTCTTCGGCTCCGTAAGCCCGGCGAACGAAGTAGGCCACTATGATCACGACGATGCTCGCCAGGGTCGCGAGGAGTTGCGGGCGTCCGTCGGAGGTGAAGTACATGGAGACGAGCACAGCGACGATGGCCAGGATGGAGAATATAGTCAGGTACGGATAGAGCCACATCTTCACCTGGAGCCGGTCGGGAGATTCGCGTTCCAGGCGGCGGCGCATCACCAGCTCGGAGATGGCGATCAAGAGGTACACGAAAAGCGCTATCACCCCGGAGGAGTTGAGCAGGAAGTTGAAGACCTGCTTCGGAAAGAAGTAGGAGATCAAGACGGAGACGTAGCCCATTCCCGTACCGGCGAGGATCGCCCAGATCGGCACCCCGTTCCTGGTGGTGTTGGTGAAGAAACCAGGCGCGTCGTTGTGCCTCGTCAGGGCGAAGAGCATTCGGGAGGTTATGTAGAGGCTTGAGTTGAGCACCGAGAGCACGGCGGTAAGGACCACCAGGTTCATGATCGTGGCCGCCTCGGGTATACCCATCTTCCCGAGCGCCACGGCGAACGGGCTCGTGATGCTCCCCGTGGTGAAGCTGCTCTTCCAGTTCACTATCGCCGCGACGAGGAAGATTGAGAGCACGTAGAACAGCAGCACCCGGTAGACGACCTGGTTCGTCGCCTTTGCAACCCCCCTCTCGGGCTCCTCGGACTCGGCCGCGGCAATGGTCACGACCTCGGCGCCGACGAACGCGAAGATGGTAGTCGTAATCCCCGAGAAGACCGCCAGTGGCCCGTGGGGCGCGAAGCCGCCGTTGGCGTAGAGGCCGGAAAACCCGGTTGTCGTTCCGGGCCACAGGCCGAAGACGAACAGGGTACCGAGGACGATGAAGATGATAATCGCCACGACCTTTATGGAGGCGAACCAGAACTCGAACTCTCCATAGGACTTGACGGAGTAGAGGTTGGTCAGGGTGAGCACCACTATCACGGCTAGCGCCAGCACCCAGAGCGGGACTCCCGGTATGAATTGCTTCAAGATGCCCGCCCCGGCCACAGCCTCGACCCCGACCACGATCACCCAGAAGTACCAGTACAACCACCCGATGGAGAACCCGGCCCAGTTCCCCAAAGCCATCCGGGAGTAGTCCGAGAACGACCCGACCGAGGGCTGCGCAACCGCCATCTCGCCGAGCATCCGCATGATCAAGACGACCACCACGCCGGTCATCGTGTAGGTTAGAAAAGCCGCCGGCCCCGCCGCGTTCAGGATGGCCCCGCTCCCGACGAAGAGACCGGCCCCTATGACCCCGCCGAGCGAGATCATGGTCATATGACGCCTCTTTAACCCCGGACGCAACCCACCTTTTTCTTCCGCGCCCCGCTCTACGCCTGCTTCCGCCATGCTAGCCTCCTTCCACCGCACGAAGTTATGCTCGTGGGGAGATTACACCACGCGTGCCCTTTGCCGCAAGAAGACCGGGCGGACCTTCATGGGCAGAGCCTATCCGAGCAGCTTCTCCGTAACAGTGTGGGGCAGGTCGTGGGCCTCAGCGACCGGCCCGGAGACGAGGTTTCCATCCAGCGTGGTCAACCCCTTCGCCAGAGCCAGGTCGTCACCTGCCGCCGCCTCTACCCCTTCGTCGGCTATCTTTATGAGGTACGGCAACGTCGCGCTGGTCAGGGCGAGGGTCGAGGTGCGGGCGACCGCGCCGGGGATGTTCGCTACGCAGTAGTGGACTACGCCCTCCTCTACATAGGTCGGGTCGGAGTGGGTGGTCGGCCGGCTCGTCTCGAAACAGCCGCCCTGGTCTATCGCCACGTCCGCGACCACACTACCGGGCCGCATGTTGGAGATCATCTCGCGGCTGACGAGCTTGGGAGCCTTCGCCCCGTGGACCAGCACCGCCCCGATCACCACGTCCGACTCCCTTATATAAGAGGTCATGCGCGCCCGGTTTGGGACTACCAGGTCCACCCTGCCCTCGAAGATATCCGAGAGGTAGGCAAGCCGTGTCGGGTTTACGTCGAGCACCCTTACTATCGCCCGCATGCCGATGGCGATCTTGGCCGCCTCCGTCCCGACCACGCCGCCACCGATAATGGTCACCTTCGCCGCCGGGGTCCCCGGTACGCCACCGAGCAACAACCCCGCCCCCCCGTTCGGGCTCTCCAGATGATGGGCCGCCGCCTGTACCGCCATCCTCCCGGCCACCTCGCTCATCGGCGTCAACAGCGGCAACCTGCCGTCGGGTAGCTCGACCGTCTCGTAGGCTATCGAGTTGACTTTACACTCCATCAAGAATTCCGTGAGTCCTCTGTCGGCTGCCAGGTGAAGGTAGGTGAATAGTTGCTGGCCTTCACGGAAGCGGTCGTACTCCTCGGGCACGGGCTCCTTGACCTTGACGATCAGGGCCGCCGCCTCGAAGACCTCGTCCGCCGTCTCAACGACCCGCGCCCCCGCATCGGCGTACTCCTCGTCGGAGAACCCGGCGCCCACTCCAGCTCCCGACTGGAGGATCACCTCGTGTCCGTGATGAACCAACTCCGCAACGCCGTCGGGCTGCATGGAGACTCGCCGCTCGTTGTCCTTGATCTCCGCCGGAACACCGACTACGGTAGCCATGTAGTCTCTCCTTTCCCTCGCGTTTCCCTATCCACGTACCTTACAACAGGATTACTGTAAACGTACAACGATACTGGACAATTATGGTCTGATGCTACAGCAGCCTAAGTTTTGAAAGTATACTGCGTGCTAGAGGCATGGACTTTGAGGTGGGAGGCGAGTTGGCGGCGAGTGGTGTTGGGTTCTCTATAGGCGAGGTTTCGCAGGCTATCGGGTTGGCACCCCAGACGCTGCGTCTGTGGGAGCGGGAGCGTCTGGTCCTGCCGCTCCGCACCGAGCGGGGGTATCGCATCTACACCGAGCCGGACGTGGAGAGGCTCAGGGAGATCAAAAAACTCAGGAAGGCTGAAGGCCTCAACTTCGCCGCCATAAGGAAGCAGATCGGCCCGGCAAGCGAGCGCACCGGCGAAAACGGAGCTTCACCGGTGAGCCGGGAAGGTCCGGGCGAGCAACTCCGGCGGCTACGGTCCAGGGCCCACAAGACGCTCAAGGAAGTTTCAGCGGCCACGGAGCTCTCCATCTCTTTTATCTCGGCGCTGGAGAGGGGCGGCTCCGGGGCTTCCGTCGCCTCGTTGCGGCTCCTGGCTGACGCTTACGGGGTTAGCATGCGGGAACTTTTCGGCGCGGATCTACGCCAGAGCTCCCCGCTGGTGCGCAGCGGTGAGAGGCCGGTTATGCAGTGGGACAACGGCGTGCGCTTCGAGGAGATGGCTTCGGGAGAGAAGGTCATGGACCCCTCCTACATACACGTCCCACCGGGGACCGGCAGCGAGGGCTTCTATTCTCACAACGGTGAGGAGTTTGTGTTCGTGGTCTCCGGCACCCTACACGTAGAGCTAAAGGACCAGGGCTCCTTCCACCTCGGTCCCGGCGACACCCTCTACTTCCCTTCGACGACCCTCCATCGCTGGTGGGCCGGAGAAGAGCCCGTGGAAGCTGTCTACGTCAACACCCCGCCAACTTTCTAGGAGATAAGTATTTTGATGAACGACGAACAGCGTCTCGAAGCCCTGCTCTCCATGCCGGTCCTCTCGGCCCCGCTCGTCTCCCCGGACGGCAGGCATGTAGCGTGGAGTTGGTCCCGGCTAGGACCCGCCGCCGACGTGTTCGCAGCCCCGACGGATGGCGGAGTGGACCCGGTGCGCCTGACCGAAACCTCCGATGACACCTTCGTCGTCTCGTGGACGCCGGACGGCGAGGCGGTCGTCGTCGAGCAGGACCACGACGGCGACGAACGCGTGCAGCTCTTTCTGGTAAGGCTGGCAAATCCAGGTGTGATGCAGCCCCTCACGGAATCGTCGCCGGGCTTCTACATCCGGGGCGGACAGGTCCACCCGAACGGTCGCTGGCTGGTCTACGGGGCAAACCTCGACGCTGAATCGGGCGGGGAGATAGAACCTACCTGGGTCTACCGCCACGACCTCGAGACCGGCGAGCGAATGATACTGGCCCGTCCGGAGAAGGGCGGCTCTTACCCGCCACCCCAGCTCAATTCTCTGGGTGATTACGTACTCTACCACAGGAAAGAAGAACATCCATCGGGCTCTCAAGCGTGGCTGGTGGGAATAGAAGGCGATGGAGACCGGGAGATCTTCAATTTCGGGGCACAGGCAAAGGTCTCCGCCTCCTGGTTCCCGGACGGACGGCGCATCCTCTT
>JBBPZT010000070.1:0-9321 GCA_038198625.1 Rubrobacterales bacterium | reverse complement strand
CGGGGAAAGGGACCCATCTACCGCGATATAACGGTCCTGTTACTCTGTCTAGCGCTTGGAGAACTGAGGGCGCTTACGAGCCTTCTTGAGGCCGTACTTCTTGCGCTCGACGGCCCGCGAGTCTCTCGTTAGGAGACCGGCGGTTTTCAACTCGGCGCGCGCATCTTGGGACTCCTCGGCCAGCGCCCGCGCTATACCGTGCCGGACAGCATCCGCCTGCCCGGTGAGGCCACCGCCCTCGACCTTGATCACCACGTCGTAGCGGCCCTGGCTTTCGAGCAGCGTGAGGGGAGACATTACCCCGATCTGGTAAGCGGCCCTCGGGAAATACTCCGTGTAGTCACGGCCGTTTACCGTGATCTTACCGTCACCAGGAAGCAACCGGACCCGGGCGACCGACGTCTTGCGACGGCCCGTTCCTCTGTACAGTGTCTCCGCCATACTTACCTCACCTCGTAGGGCTCGGGCATCTGCGCCTCGTGCGGATGCTCGGAGCCAGCATATATCTTCAACTTCTTGAACTGCTGACGGGCGAGCCGCGTCTTCGGCATCATCCCGTAGACTGCCTTGCGCAGTATTTCTGTCGGCTTGCGGGCCAGCATCTGCTCGTAGCTGGTCTCCCGCAGCCCGCCCGGATATCCCGTGTGCCGCCGATAGACTTTCTGCTCGGCCTTCCTGCCGCTCACGTTTATCCTGTCGGCGTTCACCACCACCACGAAATCACCAACGTCGACGTGCGGGGTGTACTGGGGCTTGTTCTTGCCGCGCAGGATACGCGCTAGCTCGGACGCCAGCCGTCCGAGCGTCTGTCCCTCCGCGTCTATAACGTACCATTTGCGCTCGACCTGCTGGGGCCGCGCCATGTAACTCTTCATCTTCCTCCAAGATCGGTCAGAAAAACCCGCCGGCCGATCTTTCGGCCAACCACACTATGTTACATACAGAACCCTCAAGCGTCAATCAGTAGCATGCGAAAAGTATGCTATAAGACCCGCGCCACGGTGAGCCCATCCACCCTCCCCTTGAAAAAGGGCAAGATAGTTGCCGAAAGATGCTCATTCTCCGACACCAACCTATTATACTCCCGGACTCCCCGCGCGGAGTCGTCTTGCGGATCCAGTACGCCTCCACCCCTGATAGTATTGTCGGCCAATATGAGGGACCCTGGACGTGAGAGCTTTAGCGCCCACTCCAGATACTCTGGGTAGCCTCCCTTATCCGCGTCTATAAAGATCAGGTCGAACGGCACCTCGTCCCTCTCGACCATCTCGGAGAGGAGGTTTCTAGCGTCGCCGACCCGCACTTCTACCCGCTCATCAAGCCCGGCGCGGCGTACGTTCTCGCGGGCGACTTCAGCGTGTCGCTCTTCGAGTTCCAGGGAGATCAGGGCTCCATCCTCGGGCAGAGCGCGGGACAGGTGGATCGCGCTGTATCCCCCGAGCGCTCCTATCTCCAGGATGCGCCGGGCGCCGGAGATCTCCACCAGAAGCCCGAGGAACTTCCCCTGGTTCGGGGAGACCTGTATCTCCGGCAACCCAGCGCGGTGCGACTCTTCGAGGGACGCTTCGAGTACCGCGTCAGGCGGCGCGAAGAGCCCCTCTATGTACGAATCTATGTCCCCGAGGAAGCTTCTGTAATCTTCTCCGTCCACGGTAGTCTACTCTACAGGTCCAGGCCGTCGTATTCCACGCCCACGAGGGTGAGGCCCCGGCTCAGGACGGAAGGTCCCGCCTCGCTTCTCAGGGCGCCGGAGAGCAGCCGCTCGCAGTCGGCGAGGTCTCGCCTGCCGTCGGCAACCTCCAGCATCGTGCCGATCAAGGTACGGACCATGCCGTAGAGAAAGGAGTCTGCGGTGATCCCATAGATCAGCAAATCGTCTCTCTTCTTCCACCACGACTCCGTGACCGTCCTCCTGAAGCGAATATGGTAGCTCTTTGCCGGGGTGAAGGCCCGGAAGTCGTGGGTCCCGAGCGCGAGCGTAGCGGCTTGTTGTAGTAGGGCAAGGTCCAGTTTCCTCGCAACGTAGCTCGCGTGGCGCCGGACGAGCGGGGAACGAACGGGGGCGTTGACCACCTGGTACTCGTAGCTCCGGCCTCTGGCGCTCCGCCGGGCGTCGAAAGCGTCATCCACGACAACACAGCGCCGCAAGGCCAGATCCGGCGAGAGCGCAGCGGTCGTCCTGTAGGCTATGGAGGGGGCGTCAAGGTCCGTCTCGATATCGAATGAGACGACCTGCCCGCTGGCATGCACCCCGGCATCGGTACGTCCGGCGACGGCGAGCTTTACTGCCTGAGGCTGACGCAGGACGGTACGGAGTGCCTCCGATAAGGTGCTCTCGACAGTTCTGAGGCCCGGCTGAGAGGCCCAGCCGGCGAACTCCGCGCCGTCGTACTCGACGAGCCCGGCGAACCTCACAGCGCGATGCCAAGCGCCAGGATGAGCATCGTTACAGTCAAGGCTGCGATATCCCGGAGACCGAATCGCAACTCCCGGTAGCGGGTCCGACCTATGCCACCCCTGTAGCCCCGGCTCTCCATCGCCTCGGCAAGCTCGTCGGCCCGCCTGAAAGCCCCGATGACGAGAGGAAGGAGGACCGGCAGCAGCGACCGGGCACGCCTGATGGGTCCGCCTTCGTCGAAGCCCGCGCCTCTGGCGGCCTGGGCTCGTGTTATCTTCGCCGCCTCCTCCTGCAAGGTAGGTATAAAGCGCAGGGCTATCGTCACCATCATCGCCACCTCGTGCGACGGGAAGCGCAATCTTCTCAGGGGAGAGAGCAGGTCCTCCAGGCCGTCAAACAAGGCTACCGGCCCGGTGGTCGCCGTCAAGAGCCCCGCCATCCATACGAGCAAAAGGACCCTGAACGCCAGGAAGATGCCCATCAAGAGTCCACCTTCGTGCACTTCCAACAGACCCCAATCCAGCAGCACCTCTCCTTGACGAGAAAAAAGCGCCTGGAACAGCGCCGTAAACACCACGATAAACAGGACCACCCTCGGCAACTTCAGAAAAGCCTTGACGGGGACCCTGCTCATCACCACAACGGCGAGCAGAGCAACCGCCATCAGGACGAGCCCCGGGATGGACCTCACGAAGAACAGCCCCAGCACCAACGACATCACGGCGAGGATCTTCGCTCGTGGGTCGAGCGCGTGAAGCGGCGAATCCACCGGATAAAATCGGCCCAGTGATCGGCTCACGCCCACCACTATCCTTCCAGCAGTTTTTTCAACACATTTACCGTCTCCACGTAGCGAACAGGCTGAACAATCTCTGGATAGTTCTCTCTCAAAGAGGAGACTACACGTACCATCGTCGGCGCATACTCGGGGTGCCCATAGAAGACTTCGGCGGGTGTCCCCACGGCCTTTACCTCACCTTGTTCGAGGATACAAACACGGTCGGCGACTTCCGCTACTTCGTCCAGGTCATGGGAGATAAGAACTACGGAGATTCCGGCCCCCCGAAGGCTACGGATCAAGTCGAGCAGCGTTTCACGCGTTGCAGGATCCAGGCCGGCCGTCGGCTCGTCGAGGACCAGGACCTCCGGGTTCATGGCGAGCACCCCGGCCACCGCGACCCTACGCTTCTCCCCGCCGGAGAGGTTGTGTGGAGACCTTCTCGCAAGGCGTGACGCTCCGAGAGCTACCAACGCCTCTTCGACCCGCGTGCGGACCTCCTCCTCATCCAGCCCGAGTTGCCGGGGAGCGAAAGCTACGTCCTCCTCCACGGTCGGCGCAAAGAGGGCCTGCTCCGGGAATTGAAAGACGAGCCCGACCCTCTGTCGCAACCTTATTTTTTCAAGCGAGGCGGCATCCACGCCGTCGACCAGCACCCGGCCGGACGTGGGTGAGAGGAGGAGGTTCGTGTGCTGGGCGAGCGTGCTCTTCCCGGACCCCGTACCGCCGCAGACCCCGAGCACCTCGCCCGCCTCGACCGCCAGCGAGACCCCTCGGAGCGCCGCTATCTCGAAAGGCGTCCCCCGAGAGTAAACATAAGAGATTTCTTCGAGCTCTAGCCTCAACGGATGACCCGTTTCCCCATCTCCTTCAGGATTGCCTGGGCCAACTCTTCGGAACTGTCAATCTCCGGGAGATCCAGGCCCAGGTCCCGTGCGAGTCGCAAGACCGGCGGCAAGACGAGACCGTTCTCGCCTAGAAGCCTCGCATCGGAGAACAGGACGCTCGGCACGACCTCGGACATCACCTGCCCTTCGTTTAGCACCAGTATGCGATCCGCCCAGAGCAACTCTTCCAGATGGTGGGTGACGTGAAGGACCGTCTTGTTGCCCCTCAACCCGTCGAGTATCCGCAGCAACCCACGCTTGCCGGGTGGATCGAGCATCGAGGTGGGCTCGTCGAGCACCAGCACCTCCGGCTCAACGGCGAGGAGCCCCGCGAGGGCCAGACACTGCTTCTCACCGCCGGAGAGGGTATGAGTCTCTCGCTTCTCGTAACCTTCCAGCCCGACGGCCCGTAACGCTGACCGAACCCGAACGCGCATCTCCTCTACCGGCGCCCCACGGTTCTCAAGCCCAAAGGCCACGTCATCCTCCACGAAAGGGGCGACGAGACTATTCTCCGGGTTCTGGAACAGGACACCGACCTTCTTGCGAGCCTCGAAGGGCTCAACCGCCGGGTCTACTCCCAACACCCGGCTCGAGCCGGAGTCCGGGGCGAGCAAGCCGTTTAGCATACGCGCCAGCGTGGATTTCCCGCCGCCGTTCGGCCCCACGACACCGACGTACTCTCCGGCCCTGACTTCGAAGCTCACGTTAGAGAGCGCCGGGCGCTCCGTCCCCGGATAGGAAAAGGCAAGGTTTTCGCAGGAGACGGCGAGAGGCCCGCTGTCGCGGACCTCTCCTGTCGTGCTATCCATCTCTCGTTACCGGCTACTCCGGGGCGTGGTTGACCAGCTCCAGATAAACCTGCTCCGCCCCGTCGCCGAGACGCGGTCCGAGCTTCAAGATGCGGGTGTAGCCCGAGTCGCGGTCATCGAGGTCCGGGGCGACGTCCTCGAAGAGCCTCCGGACTATCGTCTTGTCCTTCAAGACCCTGACCGCCTGACGCCGGGAGTGGAGGTCGTCCTTCTTGGCGGTGGTTATCAGCTTGTCAACCACCCCCCGGACTTCCTTCGCCTTCGGCCCGGTCGTCTTGATGCGGCCGTGCTGTATAACCTGCCCGGCCATCGTGCCGAGCATCAACTTCCGGTGCTGGGACTCGCGTCCCAGCTTACGGCCTCTCTTAGCGTGTCTCATTCCTCACTCTCCAGCGCGTACCCGATTTCCAGGAGCTTAGAGCGGATCTCATCCACGCTCTTCATCCCGAGGTTGCGGATGTTCATTAGCTCTTCCTCGGTCATCGTGGCAAGCTGGCCGATGGTATCCACTCCCTCGCGTTTGAGGCAGTTGTAGGAGCGTACGGTAAGCTCCAACTCCTCGACCGGACGCTCGTCGGTTATAACCGGACGGCCGATTCCCCGGCGTGGTTCGACGCCGGCGCTCGCACCCTGGTAGCCGTCCGTGAACAGCCCGAAGATGTCGATGAGCTGCCTGGAGGCATCCTGTAGGGCTTCTCTGGGCTCGATCCGTCCATCGGTGAACACTTCTATGTGGAGCGAGTCCAGGTCCGCCCGGGCACCGGCCCGCGTCTCCGTGACCGAGTAGTTGACCCGCTGGACCGGCGAGAACAGAGAATCGACGGCGATGACCCCGATCGGGTCCGCGTCGCTCTTATTCTGCTCGGCACGCACGTAACCCTGGCCCCTCTCGACGGTCAGGCGCATATCGAGATGCCCGCCGGCGGAGACGCTCGCGATGTACACCTCCGGGTCCACGATCTCCACGTCGGCCTTCAGCTCTATATCTCCGGCCGTGATCTCCGCCGGACCATCTTTGGAGATCTCCAACTCTATAGGCTCGTCCCGCTCCAGCACGAACTTGAGCCCCTTGACATTCAAGATGATGTCTACGACATCCTCCTTGACGCCGGACACGGTCGAGAACTCGTGCGAGACACCCTCTATCCGAACCTTGGTTACCGCCGCGCCTGTCAACCCACTGAGCATCACCCGCCGCAGCGAGTTGCCCAAAGTGTGACCAAGCCCCCGTGGGAGCGGTTCCGCGACGAAGATTCCCCGTCGCTCGTCTTCTTCTTCCACCCTGAAACGGGGCGGTGCCACATCTAACATCGTCAAACTACCACCTGCTCGATATATTCACTATTTACCTCAACACCAGCCCTGACCCTCGGCCTAACGGCTGTAGAACTCGATGATGAGCTGCTCCTCGACGGGAGCGTCTATCTCATCACGCTCCGGCGAGTGGAGCACCCGACCCGTAAAGTTATCGTGGTCAGCCTCCAACCACGGCGGGACAGCCACCACCTGCTCGACGGCCGTCTCTATCGGCTCCAGGTTCCGGCTCTTCTCACGCACCGTCAGCACGTCTCCGGTCCTCATTATCGCCGACGGGATGTTGTGCTTGCGCCCGTTAAGCAGAAAATGACCGTGGACCACGAGCTGGCGCGCCTGCGGCCGGCTCGTTGCGAAGCCCATCCGGTACACCACGTTGTCCACCCGAAGCTCCATCAGCCGCAGCAGGTTCTCACCGCTCACGCCCTGCATCCTGGTCGCCCTATCGTAAGCGCGCCTGAACTGCTTCTCGGAAACCCCGTAATACCAGCGGGCTTTCTGCTTTTCCAGAAGCCGCATACCGTACTCCGTCTGTCTATGACGGCCTCGGCCGTGCTCCCCAGGCGGATAGGGCTTCTTCTCCAGCGGGTTTTTCCGCATGGAGGAGATCATCACCCCGGCTCTCCTGTCTCGTCTGCCTCTCGGCCCTGTATAGCGTCCCACTGCTCCTGCTAACCTCCTGAAAACTCTCTAGATCCGCCAGCTGTTCGCTAGCCTCGACGCCGCTTGGTCGGCCGGCAACCGTTGTGCGGCTGCCCCGTAACGTCCCTGATACCCAGGACCTCGATACCCATCGACTGGAAGGTACGGGCGGCCATGTCCCGGCCCGAGCCGTGCCCCTTGACCTCGATGTCCACACGCCTGACACCCTGCTCCATCGCCTTGTTCGCACAACTCTCGGCCGTCATCTGGGCGGCGTAGGGTGTGCTCTTGCGGCTCCCCCTGAAACCGAGGGCGCCGGCCGACTCCCAGGCTATAACGTTGCCTTCCCGGTCGGTCACGCTGACGATGGTGTTGTTGAACGAACTCTTTATGTGAACGACACCGGTCGGGACGTTCTTACGAACCCTGCGTCGCGAACGGCTCGTCCCCCGGCGCTGTTGCTGCCTCTGCTTACCCATCTATTTCCTCTTCCTTCCGCCTATAGACGGCTTCGGACCCTTGCGCTGGCGGGCGTTGGTCTTCGTCCGCTGGCCTCGAACCGGAAGCCCCCGGCGGTGCCGGATGCCCCTGTAAGAGCCGATCTCTATAAGCCGCCGAATGTTCTGGTTCGTCTCACGTCGGAGGTCACCCTCGACCTCGACATTCTGGTCCACGTAGGTCCGGATGGTCCCAACCTCGCCCTCGGCCAGGTCGCGCGCCTTCGTGTTCGGGTCCACTCCGGTCTCCCGGCAGATCTTCTTGGCCGTTGAACGCCCGATGCCGAAGATATAGGTAAGACCTATCTCTATTCTCTTCTCCCTCGGCAAGTCTATGCCCGCTATCCGCGCCATGCTAGCCCTGCCTCTGTTTGTGCCGGGGGTTCGTGCAGATAACCCGCACAACCCCACGACGCCTTATGACCTTGCACCGCTCACACATTGGTTTCACGCTTGCTCGTACTTTCATCGTTCTAAAATCCTCGCTCCTAGTGCTCTAAAGCCCTTGTGCCCTACGCCTCAGCTTACGTCCTGAACCTGTAAGTTATACGTCCCCGGCTCAGGTCATAGGGGCTCAATTCGACTTTCACCCGGTCTCCCGGCAGTATCCGGATGTAGTTCATCCGCATCTTGCCCGAGATGTGCGCCAGCACGTTATGCCCGTTGTCCAACTCGACCCGGAACTGCGTGTTCGGCAACGCCTCGTTGACCGTGCCCTCTACCTCTATGACGTCTTCTTTAGCCAAGGACCTCCTCCGACAATGTCACGAACTGATTGAAGCCAAACGGGTATTCTACCATGCTCCGGACGCTTCTCCCACCCCGGCGTCATCTGCCGTCAGCACCCAGGGGCCGTTTTCGGTAACGGCGATGGTATGTTCGTAGTGGGCGGCGAGGGAGCCGTCGGCGGTGTAGATAGACCATCCGTCTCGCTCATCGAGACGGATGTCGTAGCTACCCAGCGTGATCATGGGTTCGACGGCGAAGACCATGCCCGGTAGGAGCCGCGGCCCGGACCCGGGCTTGCCGTAGTTTGGGATCTGCGGTTCCTCGTGCATCTTGCGCCCGACACCGTGTGATACAAGGTCCCTCACGACACCATAGCCCTCGGGTTCCGCGACGGACTGTATGGTGTGCCCGATATCGCCAAGTTTGTTGCCGGTCCGGACCTGCTTTATAGCGGCCGTCAGGCATCGACGGGTGATCTCCATAAGGGCGGCTGTCCGCTCGGGGACCTCACCGGCCGCGACGGTCGTGGCCGAGTCGGTTACGAACCCCTCGAAGCGGGTGCCCACATCCAGGGAGATTATGTCTCCCTCATTTAGCCGATAGGAACCGGGAATGCCGTGTACGATCATCGAGTTCGGCGAGGCGCAGATCGAAGCCGGAAACCCCTCGTACCCCTTGAACTCCGGCGTGCCGCCCCTGGAACGGATAAACTCTTCCGCCATTCCGTCAAGGTCTCCGGTCGTCACACTGGGCCGGACATTCTCCGCGAGCATTTCCAGGCAAGCGGCGGTGATCCGGCCGCCCTCCCTCATCGCCTCCAATTCACCCTGGCTTTTACGCACGATCATAGGCGTCAGGTACCTTCTCCCACAGAATCCAGGATCTCCTTTGTAACTTCCGGGATGTCCCGGGTGGCGTCCACGGTTGCGAGGAGGCCCCGTTCTTCGTAGTAATCTTTCAAGGGCTCGGTATACTCGTGGTAGATCTCCAACCGGTTACGGATAGCTTCTTCGGTGTCGTCTTTGCGCTGGATAAAAGGACCGGGGTCGTCACCGTCCTCCGGCGGCGGGTCGTGCTCGACGTGGTAGATCCTGCCCGTCGCCTCGCTCTGCCTGCGGCCCGAGAGCCGCTTTATCAGGTTGTCATCCGGCGCTTCTAGCGCTATCACTTTATCCAGTTCGATGCCGAGGTCCTTGAGTGCTTCCTCGAGTGCTCCGGCCTGTTCTTTGTTGCGCGGAAAGCCGTCGAGCAGCCAGGACTCGGT
>JBBPZT010000069.1:0-10711 GCA_038198625.1 Rubrobacterales bacterium | reverse complement strand
TTACATAAGATGCGTAGCGGGAAAGCATGCTGGCAACTGGAGGGGGAGTCTTCGTGGCGACCGTCGCAGAGAGAGGACGGGTGGAGACCCTTGATCCCAAGGCGCGCAAGGCTATCTGGGGCGCTTTTGTGGGGTTCTTTATCGACATGTTCGACGTGTATCTACCGGTGGTGGTGCTGGCGCCGGCCATAATTTACTTTATATCTCCCCAGCTCTCAGCTTCCTCTACAGCCATCGTCACGGGTTTGATCTTCGCCTCGACGCTTGTCGGACGCCCGCTCGGGGCCCTCATCTTCGGCCGTTACGCGGACACCATCGGACGCAAGCGCACGACCATCATCTCCGTTACCGGCTTCGGGGTCGCTACCTTGCTGATGGCCCTGATGCCCGGTTACGAGCAGTGGGGAATATTCAGCGTGGCCGTCTTTATCCTGCTACGTTTCATCGACGGTATCTTCATCGGTGACGAGTATACGTCGGCGAGCCCGCTCGCCATGGAATACACTCCGAAGGAGAAGCGCGGCCTCTACGCCGGGCTTATACAGAGCGGGTTCCCGCTGGCGTTCGTCGCGATCTCACTCCTCACCCTACTTATGCTCTCGGTGGCCCCCGCCGACGGCCTCGACTCGCCCTACGTGCAGTGGGGCTGGCGGATACCGTTCTTTATCGGGGCCGCCCTGGCTTTCGCGGTAGCGATCTACTATAAGTTCTTCGTGGACGAGTCCGAGCTGTTCGAGTCATCCGGTGGCGGCGGCTCGCCACTGAGAACCCTTTTTAGCGGGGACAACCTCAAAAACTTCCTGCAGGTCTTCGTTCTGATGAGCGGGTTCTGGCTGTCGCTAAACACCGTATCCGCCATACTCCCCGGTCTGCTCGGCTCGGAGGTCGGGCTGTCGGGCAGCGAGACCACGATAACCCTCATCATCGCCTTCCTCGCGCTCTTCTTCGGCTTTATCGGGACGGGCGCGCTCAGCCAACGGACAGGACGCCGTACGTTGCTGATGGCGCTGGGCGGTCTCATGACCGTGGTCGGCACTTTCTTGTACTACATCCTCATAAACACGAACCCGGATAGCTTCACCCTGGTAGTCTTGCTAACCACCGTGATAGTCTTTATCGTCGCGTCGAACTGGGGTATGGCGACCTCCTACATAAACGAGCGTTTCCAGACGGGCATCCGGGCCTCGGGTTTTGGCCTCGGATACAGCGTCGCGGTCATCCTCCCCTCATTCTACGCGTTCTATCAGGCTGGGTTGGCCAACGTTATGCCCTTCAAGTACACGGTCCTTCCGCTGCTCGTAATAGGTGGGCTCCTGATCCTGGGCGGCGCGGCCTGGGGACCGGAGACCAAGGACGTGGACTTCGCGGAGAGCGGAAAGCCGTCTACCGATGACCAATGAGCCCGGCACCACAGACAACCAGCGAGTCTTCGACCTGGAGCAGCCCCGCACCGGGGAGATGCCCATCCATCCTGGTCATCGGCAGGCCGGATACTCGTACCTGCTCCATCGCCACCACGAAGACGAGTACCGGCCGGAGGAAGCCGGTCCGCGCACCAGCGCGGCGGGCATAATCATCTGCGGCGAGCACACCGGTACCCACATAGACGCCCTCTGCCATCAGGCGGGCGAACTCAAGCTCCACGGAGACGTAGCCGTGGGTGAAGTCCAGACCTCGCGCGGTTTCAGCAAGCTCGCCGTGGAGGAGATCGAGCCCATCCTTGCCCCGGCTGTCCTACTGGATGTGGCCGCCAACAAGAACGTCGAGTCCCTGGAGCCCGGATACGCCGTGGGCGCCGACGAACTGCAAGAGTGTTGCGCGCGCCAGGACGTGGAGATCGAAGCGGGAAGTGTCGTCCTCGTTAGGACCGGCAACGGACGGTACTGGGACGAGGCCGACCGCTACCTCGCTGGACCGGGGATGGACACCGGTGCTTCCCGCTGGCTGGCCGAGAGGCGGGTCCTGGCGGTCGGGGCGGATAACATGGCGTGGGACGTGCCCGGGTTTCGAGACCCGGAGCTGGGATGTACCTTACCTGGGCACCTGATCTTGCTGGTCAGGCACGGTATTTACATAATCGAGAACCTGCAGCTCGAAGAACTGGCCGCCGCCCAAGCCTACAGCTTCCGGTTTTTCTGCTCCTCGCTGAAGCTTACCGGTGCTACAGGCTCACCGGTGAGGCCCCTCGCGCTCGTATCCGATACCGGCAGTCTCTGAGACACTGCTTGATCCGGGTCATCTGCGTCGTAGTCTCGCAGGATGCTTGTAACCCGGCTCAGGTAACCCAGCACCACACGCTGCTCCTCTGGTGACAGCTCTTCAGCGACGGCGTCGATGCCGGCTACCAACGGACGGATCACACCCAGCACCTCCTCGACAGCGTGCGGCGTGGGCTCCACCACCAGACGGCGGCGATCCGTCGGGTGAGCTCGCCGCTCTACGTGACCAACCGCTTCGAGCCGATCCACCAGAGCGGTAGCCGAAGCCGACCGCATCCCCAAAAGGCTACCCAACTCAGCGGGACCGAGCGGCCCGTCCTGTAGCAAATGGTCCAACGCGGTCATGTCGTTCACACCCAACCCCAGACGCCGCGCCAACTCCCGACGGATCTCGTCGTTGGCCCGCGTCACCTCCCGCAAAGCCCGTGATAATTCGTGAGACTCCAGAGAGTTTCCCTCTTGAATTCCATCTCCCATACCGTAATATTAGCATGGCTGGTAATTAGTTTGTCTAGCTATGCAGTAAAAGTTGGAGTTGAAAACGGTGGGAGGGGTTTCTTGGCTGCTACGCTTGGGTCGAACGGTGTCTCATCCGGCGGCGTCGCGATAGTGACAGAGGGTCTGGAGCGTGCTTTCGGTGAGAACATGGCTGTTGACGGGGTGGATCTCTCGGTGCGCCAGGGCGAGATCTACGGTTTCCTCGGGCCGAACGGGGCGGGCAAGTCAACCCTGACGAGGATGTTGTGTACGCTCCTGACCCCGACCGGTGGACGTGCCACCGTGGCCGGGCGCGATGTGATCCGTGAACCGGAGGCGGTGCGGCTCAGGATAGGCGCCGCCCTGCAGGACGCCGCGCTGGACGAGAAGCAGACCGGGGTGGAGATGCTACGTCTTCAGGGGCGCTTCTACGGTTTGTCGAGGCGCGACACCGAGCGGCGGTTGGCCGATCTCCGGGAACTGGTGGACATCGGCGAGGCGCTCGGGGAGAGGGTGGCAACGTATTCTGGTGGGATGAAGCGGCGACTCGACCTGGCGCTCGCGCTGATCCACAACCCGGAGGTCCTCTTCCTGGACGAGCCGACCACCGGGCTCGATCCGGTGAGCCGGGCGAAGGTCTGGGAGGAGGTGCGGAGGCTCAACCGCGACCTCGGGATGACGGTGTTTCTAACCACGCAGTACCTCGAAGAGGCCGATGAGTTGGCCGAGCGGGTCGGGATCATTAGCCACGGCAGGATCGTGGCCGAGGGCACGCCTCAGGAACTAAAGCGTTCCATCGGGACGGATCTGATCGTCGCCAACGTCGAAGGCGACCCCGAGGCCGCCCGCCGCGCGCTCGAGTCTGTGCCACAGGTGGAGCGGGTGGACGTGAACGGCTCGGAAGTCACCGCCGCCGTGGAGGATGGACCGGTCGCCGTCAGCCCGGTCGCCCTCGCCCTCAACGGTGTGGACGGCGGGTTGCGGGTCCGCGACCTCTCTTTGCGCACCCCAACCCTCGACGACGTGTTCCTCTCGGCCACCGGGGAGCGCATCTCCGACCACGCCAACGAGCCCGAGTACGCTGAGACGGCCACGAAGGAGGAGAAATGAGCAGCATTTCCGGCGCAAAGACGAAAGATGAAGCACCGGGTACGCGTTCGGCCGACGTGGTCGCGTCGAAAGCCGGATTCTTTCAGGATCTCGTCTCGGTCGCCATCCGGGCGCTGCGTCAGATCCCACGAGAGCCGGAGGCGATCATACCAGCCCTCATCATCCCGGTCTTCTTCTTCGTGGTGAACGTCGGGGCGCTTGGAGACATCGCCGGACGGGTCGGCGTTAGCGACTTCAAAGCGTTCCAGCTTCCGGTGGCCATCATCTTCGCCGTCACCGGTATCTCCCGGGCGAGCGCCCTGGTCACGGACATCACCGGCGGCTACTTCGACCGGCTCCTGCTCACCCCGGTCAACCGTATGGCGCTGTTGCTAGGCCTCATGGTCGCTGACTTCGCCCTCGTCGTCGCCCTCTGCATACCGGTCCTGATCCTGGGCTTCATCGTGGGCGTTGGCTTCTCCACCGGGGTTCCGGGACTCCTGCTCTTCTTGCTCCTCGCCGGGCTCTGGGGACTCGCCTTCACCGGCTTTCCATACGCCATCGCGCTCAAGACCGGTAACCCGGCGGCCGTCAACTCCAGCTTCATCCTGTTCTTCCCGTTCGCCTTCCTGACGACCACGTTCCTCCCCCAGGAGGCGCTGACCGGCTGGCTCTCCACCATCTCGGACTTCAACCCCGTAACCTACCTGCTCGCCGCGCTCCGCTCTCTCCTCACCGGAGGCTGGCAGGCGGCCCCGCTCCTGAAAGGGCTCGCGGCCATCGCCGCCGTCGCGGCTCTCAGCTTCACCCTCGCCATGACCGCCCTGCGCGGCCGTGTCTCCCGTGGATAACGGCTACTGGCGGGTTCTGGTAGCATTCGTGGCGGGTGAGAGTGAGAGGAGAGCAGGTTGGAGATTCCCAAAGCCATGATCGTCGAGCGAATCCGCGGTAAAGCCGGCGCGGAGAAGGCGAACGAAGCGGACAAAGAACTCCCTGACAAAGTGGACCCCGAAGCCGACGCCGGGTTGCTCTCGGAGTACGGCCTCGATCCCCAGGAGCTGCGCGACGAGTTCGGCGGGCAGTCCCCGGTAGCCGGCTGAAGAGAGGAGTGTGGTATGGACGAGAGAGAACGTGCGAAGGCGCAGGGACGGGAGAGACGGCGGTCCGAGAAGCGCTAGCAAGAAGAATCTTCGCAAACAGAAACCGTATTGAGGGGTAGCGTGGCCCGACCATCCAAAAAAGAAAGAAGGTCTGCGGACCTAAAGTGCAACAACTGCGGGCATCAGTTTGGAGGGTGAGCATGGTTTGTGTCCATAGAGGGAGAGGAGAAGGGGACTCTACGATGGCTCCCGGACAAGGGAGCCGCAAACGGCAATGTATGCCCCAAGTGCGGCTCCGAGTTGATAGGACTCAAGAGGAACTAGTCCTTTTACACTCGGAGCGGCGGGCCTTTTCTGTGCAAACAGTTTTTTATGTGCAGGGCTAGCTCAAACCATTGAGTCTTAAAGCGCGTTGTTCAGTAGGCCATGTCGGGCCGCCTCGCGCATGACCGCTGCCACGTCTATCGTCAGCGGTCCCTGAGTGTCGAGGAGGATGGAGACCCGGTCATCGAGACCCAGCTCTATCTCCCGTTCCCCGTCCAGCGCCAGGCTGCCGGCGACGGGTTCTATTTCTACCGGATCTCCGGGATCAATGTAATGACGTTCTGCTACACCGATCGGAACGACGAGTCCCGGCGCGAGCGGTACGCTCAGCACGGTCTCCGCTTTCTCCGGGTCCATGAAGCGGACGTGGAGGCCGTGCTTGGCGGATTTCGGCACGGGGTCGAGGAGTCCGGCTACCGAGGAGAGGCCGACGGCGTCCGGGCGGGCGGATGTGACGAAGAGCTCGGAGATCTCACCGGGTCTCCACAGCGCCCGCGCCCCCACGAACCGCTCCGAAGTGACCGCCACGTCCACCAGCGCGCAGTCGTGATGGGGGGCGCCGTTCAGTCCTACGCGCAGTATCTTCTCGCGGCGTAGAGCCTCTTCGCCTATCTTCCCGGTGGCTATGAGGCCAGTGGCGATCCCCGCCACGGTCGCCTCGCGCATCTCCGGGAAGGCGTTGTTGGTCCCGGTAGAGAGGGTGCAAAGGGGCATGTCTGGTCCACAGTGGCGGGCGACTACCCGGTTGGTCCCGTCGCCGCCCAGGACCACAATCGCCGATACTCCGCGTTCGCACATGGCGTCAACCGCGTCCACCGTATCGCGGGCGGCGTGCCGGACGGTCATCTCCAGGAACTCGAACTCCGGCAAGGTTTGCTTCTGGGGATTGGAGTCGTTACCGCGGAGGGCACGGTCCAGGCTGTCGTAGAGTCCGGAGGCGGCGGGCATCACCAGAACTTTATCCACACCCGTCGCCCCGAGGCCCACCATCAGGCGGTAGACCATATTCCCCTTCTCGGCGTTGTCGAAGACGGAGGCGCCGGAGACGAGCCGGCGGATGTCCCGGCCCGAGGCCGGGTTCGCGATGATCCCGACCGTCGCCGAACCGGCCTCCGGCACGCTTCGCTTAGCTTTCGCCGTCGAGAAAATCTCCGACGAGGCGATTTGTCTTGCCGGCGGACTCCATCTGCGGCATGTGGCCCGAGTCATCCAGGATCTCGACGCGGGCGTGATCCGGCAGGTTTTCGGTGTGGGAGTGCGGGATCACCTGGTCCTCCCGGCCCCAGATCGCCAGGATCGGGACCTCAACCCCGGAGAGGCCCGGGACGTCGGCCTGCTTGCCGTCGGGGAAGAGCTTGTCTGCCACGGCTCGCAGCGCCTCATCCACCCCATCCATCCTCTTGAACCGCAGTTCGTCGTTCACGAGTTGGCGGGTAACCAGGTCCGGGTCGGCGAACAGGAGTTGAAGGACGTTCTTCATGTCGCGACGCTTGTTCGCCGCGATAAAGCCCTCGATGTAGTCGCCGTTGATCTCCTCCCCAAGCCCCGCGCTGGCGGCCAGTATCAGTGACTCTACCCGCTCGGGATGGGCGAGCGCGAACGAGCTCGCGACGGCCCCGCCCATCGAGTGCCCGAAGAGATGAGCTTTCTCGACGCCCAACGCATCCAGAAAGCCCGCGACGATCTCGACGAACGAGTTCAGGTCGCCCTCGCCAACGTCTTTGGAGGAGCCGCCGTGGCCGGGAAGGTCCAGGGCGTAGACGGCGCGCGAGGCGGCCAGGGCCTCCTGGTTGAAGGCCCAGATGTTAATGTCGCCGCCGAAGCCGTGCAGGAGGACGAGGGGCGCCCCTTCGCCCTCGCCGACCTTCAGGTATTGGAGCTCCTTGCCGCCAACCTCGACGATCTGTGGTTCGGGACCGCCGGCCTCCTCCTCTTCGGGGACGAAGTTCTCCTGGAACTCCTCTACGTAGGCGTCGATGTCGGAGTCCGGCACGGAGGCGTCGGAGATCACACCGAGAAGCCCTCCGACCGGGATGACCTCACCCTCTTTGGCGACCTGCCGCCGGAGGACGCCGGATGCGGGCGTCTCGACGGCGTTGTTGATCTTCTCGCTCTCTACCTCGATGACCTCGTCGCCGCTCTGTAGCTCCGCGCCTTCCTCGACGAGCCACTGCACGACCGTCCCCTCGGTCATCGAGAGGCCCCACTTCGGCATCCCGAGTTTGGTGATTCCGGATGCCTCGCTCAAGAGGCCACGCCCTGCCCGACGGTTTCCTTGACGGCTTCGACGATCCGTCCGGGGTCCGGGACGTAGAGGTCTTCGAGGGTGGGGCTGAACGGGGGTGGCGTATGAGGAGCCGTCACCATCTTCGGCGCTGCCTTGAGGTCGTCGAAGCAATTCTGGGCGACGAGGGCCGCGATGTCGGTCGCCATGTTGCAACGCGGGTACGATTCGTCCACGACCACGAGGCGGCCGGTGTTCTCGACGCTCTCGTAGATCGTCTCCTCGTCCAGCGGCGAGGTAGTACGCGGGTCCACGATCTCGCACTCTATCCCCTCGTCCGAGAGGGCCTCCGCCGCCTGCTCGGCCATCCCGACCATCCGCCCGATGGCGACTACCGTAACGTCATCTCCTTCGCGTACGTATTCCGCCTCGCCCAGAGGTATCGTGTAGGGCTCCTCGGGGACGTCGCCCTCGACGGCGTAGAGGACCTTGTTCTCGAAGAAGATCACCGGATCGTCATCGCGGATGGAGGCGATCATCAACCCCTTCGCGTCGTACGGGTTGGATGGCACTACGACTTTCAGGCCGGGAATGTGCGTGAACATCGGGTACAGGCTCTGGGAGTGCTGGGCTGCGGCCCGGATGCCGGCGCCGTACATCGTCCTTATGACCATCGGCGTCACGGCCTTGCCGCCGAACATGTAGCGGAACTTGGCGGCCTGGTTGTAGATCTGGTCGAAGCAGACCCCCATGAAGTCCACGAACATCAACTCGGCGACGGGCCGCAGTCCAGAGCAAGCCGCCCCGGCCGCCGCCCCGATAAACGCCGACTCACTGATGGGTGTATCGAGGATCTGGTTCGGAAACTTCCCGTGGAGCCCTTTGGTAACGCCCATGACGCCGCCCCAGGCATCCATCTCACCCGGGCTCCCCGTGCCGCCGACGTTGTCCTCTCCGAAGACGACCACCGTCTCGTCCCGCTCCATCTCTTGCATGAGCGCCTCGTTGATCGCCTGCATAAACGAAATCGTGCGCGCCATTGTTTCTCCCTCTCTTCGAAAAGCCGGTCAGCACTTCAGCTAGTCAGCTTTCAATTTTTGCTGACTGGCTGACCGGCCGATTAGCTCTAGTAAGACACGTATACGTCGGTGAGCAGCTTGTCCGGGCTCGGTTCAGGAGCAGCTTTTGCTTCCTCGGCGGCTTCGTCTATGAGCTGCTTGACCTCTTCGTCTATCCGGTCCAGCTCCTCGTCTTCAACGAGGCCTGCGGAGGTGACGCGTTTGCGGAACAGGTCGAGGCAGTCTTTCTCAGCCCGGATCTCTTTTACCTCATTCTCGGCCCGGTAGGTCTGGGCGTCGCCCTCGAAGTGGCCGAAGTAGCGGTTGACTTTGCACTCGATCAGGGACGGACCGCCGCCCTCACGCGCCCGACGGATCGCCTCTCCCGCCGCCTCATGCACCGCGAAGAAGTCGTGGCCGTCCACGACGATGCCGGGCATAGAGAAGCCGTCCGCCCGCTTGGCGATGTCTATTCCCTTTGAAGAGAAGGCCTGGGCCGTCGCCTCTGCGTAACCGTTGTTCTCCATAATGAAGATGCACGGCAGATCCCACGCGGAGGCAAGGTTCAAACTCTCCAGGAAGGTGCCCTGGTTCGCCCCGCCGTCGCCGGTGAACGAGACGCCGACCTGCTTCGTGCCGCGGACCTTCGCGGAGAGCCCGACGCCGCAGACCAGCGGCGGACCGCCGCCGACGATGCCGTTCGCCCCGAGCATCCCTTTTTCGAGGTCGGCGATGTGCATCGAACCGCCCTTGCCCCGGCAGATGCCTCCGTCCTTACCGTAGATCTCCAGCATCATTCCCTTTACGTCGCAGCCCTTGGCGATGGAGTGGCCGTGTCCCCGGTGGGTGCTCGCCACGTAGTCGTCGCTGTCGAGGTGCGCCATTACACCGGCGGCTATCGCTTCTTCTCCGGCGTACAGGTGAACGAAACCTGGGATCTCACCCGTCGCGAACTCCGTGTGCAGCCGCTCTTCAAAATCCCGGATCGTACGCATCGTCCGGTAAGCATCGAGCAACTGCTCCTTGCCCAACTCGGTCGAGCCGGCAACCTCTGTCATGGGTCCACCTTTCTTCTATCCCTTTTCAGCGAAGTCAAGATATATAGACGTAATGCCCGTGTCAAGGAGATGCCGACCAGAGACTTGTATTCGATGTTGGAGGACTATCTCGACCGTTCTGCAATACTTACATTGGGTTTTATGTAAACGGATCGGATCTTTTTACGGCTTATCTATGGACGATCAGATCTATCGGATCGAACCCCTTTTGCGTGATGCTCCAACAGCGAGCTTCCGGTTCCGTTTCGGCCAGTGAGATGATGAGATGCACGGAATCTGGATAGAGACCTAGCTCTCGATCCCTGGATGAAGGATGCGGTGGAGACTCCGGGTGCGAGTGATAGGTGCCGGTGAGATCCAGGCCCCGCTCCCGGATCTCTCGCATGGCGGCGAGTTGAGCTTCAGGCTCCATCCTGAACCGCGAGCACGGGTCTACGGCGTCGTTGGGAACAGGGTAGACCGCCACGACTTTACCGTTCTTGCCGGCAAGCCAACCGCAGACCTCCTCCGGGGCTTTCTCCCCGGCGTGGGAGATAATCGCATCCAGGAGGTCTTGCGCTAGCTTGATCACCGCCGCGCCATCTTCACGCTTCTCTTACTTTCTCAGGAGGCGCTCCTCGCCGGCACGCCGCGGGTGGGGCTCGACGGGATAGCCACCGGGCTCACGGGCATCCTGACGGCCAGACGGGAGAGGCGTCCGGCCTCGACCCCAAGCTTCATCGCCTCGGCCATCATCACGGGATTCTCGGCGCGGGCTATGGCCGTGTTGACGAGCACTGCGTCTGCCCCGAGCTCCATCGCCAGCGACGCGTCCGACGGCGCCCCGATGCCCGCGTCCACCACCACGGGGACTGTGATGCGCTCCACGATCCTCCGGATCGAAGACCAGTCTTGCATCCCCTGGCCGGAGCCTATCGGGGAGGCGAGCGGCATCACGGTGGCGGCGCCGGCTTCTTCGAGTTGGATGGCAGCCACCAGGTCCGGGCTAGTGTACGGCAGCACCACGAAACCCTCGTCCACCAGGACCTTCGTCGCCTTGACGGTTGCCGCCGTGTCGGGCCAGAGCGTCAGGCCGTCGCCGATGACTTCCAGCTTGAGCCAGTTGGTGCCGGTGGCCTCGCGGGCCAGCCGGGCCATCTTTACCGCTTGCTCGGCGGTCGTT
>JBBPZT010000068.1:0-9647 GCA_038198625.1 Rubrobacterales bacterium | reverse complement strand
GTGCATAAGCGTCCGCGTCTTCGCGGGAAACCTTGTACTCCTCGGCGATGTTTTCGGCAGTCACGCCCATGTGGTAGTCATTGAAGATTTCCCACAAACCGTCGTAGACCATGTGGTCCAATATCTTCGCGTCCGGCATCCCCATCCGGTAGCCGTAGCGTCCCTTTGGCATCAGGAACGGCGCCATGTCCATGTTCTCTATGCCGCCGGCCAGGATCACGTCGGCGTCGCCCAGGGCCACTTCCTGCGCCGCCGAGATAATCGCCTGTAGACCCGAACCGCACATCCTATTGAGCGTCATGCCCGGCGCCTCTACCGGAAGCCCGCTCTTGATCCCGACCTGACGTCCGGGGTTCATTCCCTGTCCGGCCTGTAGGATATTTCCAATTATTGCCTGGTCTACCTGCTCGCCTTCGATGCCCGCCCGACTCAGGACTTCTTTGCCGACCGTGGCCCCGAGATCCGTCGCCGGGGTGTCCTTGAGCGCGCCGCCGAAAGTACCGATGGCAGTCCTAAGCGGCGTCGAGACCACAATCTCCGAGCCATTACCGTTGCCGAAACTCATGCTGCTCCTTCCCTTTTACGCTTTGTAAAAGGATACACTATCAGAACTGGAAACTCGGACTCTAAGCTAGCTCTGGCCGCCCTTCCTCATCCTCTCTACATTCCCCCGGTAGTAGGAGAACATCGAGTTCAGGAAATCTGTGTATGCATCCACGGATTCTTTGGCGATCGCCTGGGACGCCTCGCGTTGTTTCTTCTGCTGCTCGATCAGATCCTGGTACAACGCACGGTTGCTCTCCGCCTGGTTGCTAAGGTTCTCGATCACCGCGTTGAAGAAGTTCTGCGTCAACTCGGCGTTGAGGTCCTGGGCCGACTCGGAGCGCTCCGCAACCGCCTGGTACGACTCCTTGATAGCGTCCGCAAATTTGGCAGCCGCCTCGTTTATCTGCTTCTGCTGCTTCTCATCCATCTGATGCTCTCCATTTTCGAAGCTTTCCCTGCATCAGTTTACCCAATTTCGCCGTCTGCTACACCAGAGCCCGGAGCGCAAGAAAAAGGAGCGGACCCGAAGGCCCGCTCCCGAAAAGATCTATGAGGCTCTACTCTAGCGGGCCATCTTGTTGGCGGCCTGCAGACCTTCCCTGTAGTAGGAAAGGGGCGCGTAGAGAAGCTCCATATACGAGTTGATCGACTCCTCGGCGAGCGACTGGAAAGCATCGCGCTGCTTCTCGGCCCGTTCCACGAGATCCTGGGTCATCGCCCGGTTGCTCTCGGCCTGGAAGCGAAGCTCCTTGATGGAGCTGTCAACCACGTTCTGGGCGAAGCGAACGTTGCGCTCCTGCGCGCCGACCGTGTGATCCACGACCGTCTGGAACGAGTCCTTCGTGGTCTCCGCCAGCCTCTCGACAGCCTTCTCACTCTTGTTAGCCATTTCGCTAACTCCTTTCTCGCGGTCTTGCCGCGATCCGTTTACCAAAACTTGAAACTTCCGCGGACCCCAGCGGACCCTCTACTCGTCTTTCTCTTCCGGCAGCATTGGGCGGCCTGTGTAGAGCCTGAGAAAGGAATCCATGGTCTTCTGGTACTGCTCCAGAGACCGGGCCCAGAAATCCAGGTAGTTCTTGCCCGCATCCGTGATGGTGTACATCCGACGCGCCGGGCCACCCCGCGAGGTCTCCCAACTGGACTCCACGATGCCGTCCTTCTCCATCTGCCTCAACGTCCGATACAACGTCCCGGGGTTCATAGCCTCGAAACCAAACGCCGACGCCCGCTCCATCAACTCGTACCCGTAAGAGTTCCAGTCCCGGAGCGACAACAGTATTACCGGCACCAGCCAGTTCTTCGGGCGCGCTTCCAACCTACGCCCCTCAGACTTTTCTTTGCGTTCTTCCTGACTCATATCTCTCTTTTCCATAACGTATGTGCAGTTTACACATATATACCTACATCGTCAAGGGTCCTACGAGATTTTTCCGTCCGCCGTTATTGTAACGTTTTGTCCGCTGGAAAAGGTCGTGGCCTATACATGCGTTACGTACATAGTTTGCATCAAAGTTCACTACAGGTAGACTTCAGGCGGAAAGGTTTGTTCTTTAGGGATGGAGGAGAAGGTGGCTGAGTTGGAAGGCGCGGTGGCTGTGGTGACGGGCGCCGGCAGGGGGTTGGGTCGGGCTATTGCCGAGGAATTGGGGGGAGGTGGCGCGAAGGTGGTCGTCAACTACTCCAGGAGCAAGGAGCCTGCGGAGGAGGTCGTGAAGGGGATCTCGGGTGGGGATGAGGACCGGGCGGTGGCCATTCAGGCGGACGTTTCGGACGCGGAGGAGGCATCGCGCCTTATCGAGGAGACGATCGAGCGCTTCGGGCGGATAGACATCCTGGTCAACAACGCCGGCATAAACGTGGACAAGACGATGAAGAAGATGACGCCGGAGGACTGGAATACGGTCGTTCAGGTGGACTTGAACAGCTGCTATTACACCGTAAAGGCGGCGATGTCCCACATGCTGGAGCAGGAAAGCGGCACGATCGTCAACGTAAGCTCTTTCGTTGGGCAAACGGGCAACTTCGGACAGGCGAACTACTCGGCGGCCAAGGCGGGCATTATCGGGTTTACCAAAAGCATCGCCCTGGAGTTCGCCCGCTACGGCATCACCGCCAACGCCATCTGTCCGGGCTTCGTCGAGACGGACATGCTCAGCGGCGTTCCCGAAGACGTCGTGAAGGAGAGGATCCTACCGAAGATACCGCTCGGGCGTATAGGTTCTCCCCAGGAGATCGCCAAAGCAGTGCGATATCTGGTCGTAGACGGAGACTACATTACCGGCCAGACCCTCAACATCAACGGCGGGATCTTTATGCAGTAGCAGGTCGCGGAGAACTTCGCGGCCACGACGGCCTATACGAACCGGGTCCCATCATGGGACCCTGTTCGTACGCGGGGCTACTCCTTGTCTTCCAGGTGCGGGCCGAGGAGCGAGAGGTCCGCCGGCCCGAGCCGGTCGGATGCGGTCCTCATCTGGTGCCAGTAGGGATAGAGCAGCGGCGGGGCGCTCACCTCGTCCAGGCGCGCCCGCTCTTCGTCGGAGAGACGTAGATCCGCGGCCGCGAGGTTGTCGGAGAGTTGATCTTCAGTGCGCGCGCCTACCACTATGGAGGCGACGCCGGGCCGTCCGAGCAGCCAGGATAGGGACACCTGGGCGGCTGAGACGCCGTGCTCTTCGGCGATCTCCACGAGCACGTCGATGGTGTCGTAGAGCTTGTCCGGGTCGCGTACCGGCGGCTCGTCCCAGCCCTCCACGTGGCGACCCTCTTTTGCGTCCTGATCTCGGCGGTATTTACCCGAGAGAAGGCCGCCGGCCAGAGGACTCCAGACGAGGATCGAGCACTCCTGGTCCAGAGCGAGGGGCACGAGTTCGTACTCGGCGTCCCGCGCCTCCAGAGAATAGTAGATCTGCTGGCTCACGTAGCGCTGGTACCCGAGTCTTTCCGAGACCCCGAGCGCCTTCATGAGCTGCCATCCGGCGAGGTTGGAGCAACCTACGTAGCGGACCTTACCGCTCTTGACGAGGGTGTCGAGCGCCTCAAGCGTTTCCTCCAGAGGCGTTATTCCATCCCACTCGTGCGTCTGGTAGAGGTCTATGTGATCAGTCTTGAGACGCCGCAGGCTCGCCTCGCACTGGCGGATCAAGTGGTATCGGGAGAGGCCGGTCTCGTTCGGTCCCTCACCCACCGGCATGCGCGCCTTGGTGGCCAGCAGTACCCGATCCCGACGCCCTTCCAACGCCTGGCCGAGTATTTTCTCGGACTCGCCATCGGAGTACATGTCGGCGGTGTCGAACAGGTTGACCCCGGCGTCGAGGCACATGTCCACCTGACGGGTGGCGGTAGCAACATCGGTAGAACCGACCATCCCGAACTTGCCGCGACCACCGAAGGTCATCGTGCCGAGCGTCAACGCAGAGACAAACAAGCCAGAGTTTCCGAGACGACGATACTCCATACAGACCTCCCAAGGATCCGGCCACTAACATCGAATTATCCGCCAGCGTAGCACGATGCGAGAAGTTCCGCGAAATGGTTGCGAACCAACCGCCAAAAGGGGTAACATTCGCATGTCGGTAGTTTTCGTTCCGTTCGCTGGTGCACATATCTGTATATAGCTTTTATCTATGATCTACACATAGATTCTGTCCGTATACAATTAGTATGAAATATATGCTCCCGCACCTGAGGTTATGGTTTCGGGAGCGCTTATCTGAAAGCGCGTTTAGAAAGGTGTGGCGACGTGGGCAGACTCAGTGGACGGGTGGCGATCGTAACGGGGGCGGCCCGTGGAATCGGGGCGGCCGAGGCGCTTCGGATGGCGCGTGACGGGGCCAACATCGCTGTTTTGGACCTCTCAGCCGAGGCGGGTCAGGAGACGGTCGCGGCGGTCGAGGAGATTGGGACGGAGGCCATTGCTGTTGCCTGTGACGTCTCGGATGCGGAGCAGGTAAAGGCGGCGTTCGAGAAGGTTGCGGAGCGTTTCGGGCGCATAGATATTCTGGTGAACAACGCCGGGGTCTTGAGAGACAACCTCTCGTTCAAGATGAGCGAGAACGACTGGGACACGGTGCTCGACATACACCTCAAGGGTAGTTTCCTGTGCTCCCAGGCCGCCCAGAAGTACATGGTCGAGCAGGAGTACGGCAAGATCGTGATGACCAGTTCCATCGTGGCTTTGGGTAACAAGGGCCAGGCTAACTACTCCGCCGCGAAAGGTGGGTTGCAATCGCTGGCCCGCACACTGGCGTTGGAGCTCGGGCGTTTCAACGTAAACGTGAACGTGGTGGCCCCCGGTTGGATCGAGACGGAGATGACCCGAGAGGCCGCCGAGAGGGTCGGGATGACCATGGAGGACATGAAGGAGCAATTTGCCAAAAACATTCCACTCAAGCGCTTCGGGCGCGTGGAGGACATCGCGAACGTCGTTGCCTTCCTGGTTTCGGAAGACGCCTCATACATAAGCGGTGAGACCATCTACGTCGCCGGAGGCCCCTCCAGCTCGGTTATATAGAGAAGAGGAGAAGGCGGAAGCTTTTTCGGGGGGCGAGGAGTTTCATCGTCCCCTGCTCTCATGTCGCTTGCGAAAGTCGACGAAACAAGTTAAAGGTCTGGTGCAGACTTCCGCACAATCGCCTTGGAAAAGCTGGTAAGTTGGACTCGACCATGATAAAAATCTTCTTTGCGTTTACTAAAAGCGTGCGGGACGGAGAACCGCCAACAGGTATGGGAGGACCTCTACTTGGAACTCGAGTCGTTCGCTGAATCCGCCGTGGAAAGCTACTGGCGGAGGGTGGAGTTTTGAGCATCAAGGACCTGAGTGGCAGGGCCGGAAAGAGCGGTTCGGAGGGATCTCACAAGCTTTCTCGGAGAAACTTCCGCAGACGCCGTCTCGGGTTGTGGCTCGTTACTTCCGCGCTCTTGGTCTTTGTCATATTATTCGCGCTGGTAGCGGCTGATTACTGGACTAACTCTGGAAAGATCCACAGTGGAGTCTCGGTCGGAAGCGTGGATCTTGGCGGCAAGACCCAGGAGCAGGCACGGGGAGTCCTCCAGAAGCGCACCACGGGAGCCCTCAAGGAGATCCAGTTCACCGGCCCCAAGAAGTTCACAATAGCGAGCAAGCAGATGGGCGTGAACTTCGATGTCGCGAGCAGCATGGACAAAGCGTACGCCGTAGGACGTCAGGGCAACGTCTTCGAGAACCTGAAAGACCGCCTGGAAGCGGATTTCGGTACCGTAAAGGTTTCCCCCGACGTCAGCTATCGCAAAGATACCGCCCGTTCCATGATCAACCAGATAGCCCGGAATATGGACAAGAAACCTCAGGAAGCTTCATTGAGCGTGTCCAGCTCCGACACGCAGGTTGGGCCCTCGAAAGAGGGGTACCAATTGAACGTCCCCGCCACTATGAGCAACGTCGACAACGCCGTGAGTGGCATGACCGGCAAGGTAAAGATCGTCGGAGACGTCCTGAAACCCCACATCTCCACCAAAGAAGCAAAGGCGGCCGGAGACAAGGCACGCCAGGCGCTCTCGGGGACGGTAGTGCTTTCCAACAGACCAAGCGGACAGCAGTGGACCCTCTCGCCACAGGATGTAGGCCGGGCCCTGACCTTCAACAGGAGAGGAAACAAGCTCCAGGTTGGTCTCGACGAGAAGACCCTGAAGGCCGAACTGGCGGACATGTACGGCGCGCTGGAGAAACAGCCGGTAGACGCAAAGTTCGTTTTCAGCGGCGGTACTCCCTCGGTACAGAAGAGCCAGACGGGTGAGCGGATCGACGACTCGAAGCTAATGGGCGCGTTGCAGAGCGGCATCTTCAAGGGCAAGCATAAGTACGACGTGCCTGTGGTGACGGCACAGCCGCAGCTCACCACCGCCAAAGCCGAGCAGGTAAAGCCGACCAAGCTGCTCGGCAAGTACCGGACCAAGTACATCGGGACCGGCGACTCCAGCCAGGCGCGGGTGGATAACCTGAAGATCGCCTCGAACGGCATCAGCGGCACGGTACTCGCCCCCGGTGAGAAGTTCTCGTTCGACAAGATCGCCTCTCCCCTGCAATACGAGAAAGCGCACATCTTCGGCGAGGGCGGCAAGGTCGACTCCGCTTACGGGGGCGGTCTCTGCCAGGTAGCCTCCACCCTCTACATGGCCGTCAACTGGTCCGGGCTCCAGGTAACGGAGCGCCACCCACACTACGCGGAACTGAACTACATAAGGCCCGGCTTCGACGCCACGGTATGGTTCGGGTTCGGCGGCGGCAAGCAACTGGACATGAAGTTCGTAAACACTTCCCCTGGTTACATAATGCTCCGGGAGCACGTCGAGAACGACGGCTACATCTATGCCGAGGTCTACGGCCAGAAGCCCACGGATCTGAAGGTGCAGATGGACTCCAAACCGACCTACATGAGCGCCCAGGGTAGCACCTGGGACACCTACAAGAAGGTGACGGACGAGAAGACCGGTAAGGTCCTCTTCGACGGTCTACTCCACACCGACTCCTACCAGCCCGTGACACTCAAAGGCAAGACATACACCCCGGAAGATATTCCAGCGGCCCCCATCAGGCCGTAAAGATAAAGAAGGAGGCCGGACGGCGCTAGAACCAGCTGTCCGGCCTCCTTCTTTATTTCCGGGTCCTATTTACTTCGTGGTTAGCGCTTCCTGTCCTTTCAACACGTCTTCGGGTTCGCCGAGGGGGCGAAGCAGATGTGTTTCGCCTTTCCAGAGCAGCACTTCGGCGGGTGAGGGATGGCTCAGGAAGCCGAGGTTACTGGCGCTAAAGCCGTATGCCCCGCTGTAGAAGACCCCGATCAGGTCTCCCGTCTCCGGTTCGGCGAGTGGCACGTTGGTCCCGAACGAGTCCAGCGGCGTGCAGCAGGGCCCGGCGACCGCAACACCTTCTTCTCCCGGCCCCGCGCTAGCACGGCTCAGGTTGAGAAGCGGGTAAGACTTGCGGAAGACCTGCCCCATATTCCCGGTGGCGGTGAGGTGATGGTTCATACCACCGTCGGTGACGGCGAAGGTCTTGCCCCTGATCCTCTTCACGTCGACGACGCGCGTGACGTAAACCCCGGCCTCGCCGACCAGGTAGCGACCCAACTCGAAGATAAAGCGGCAGCCTTCGAGGCGTGGGTCAGAGCGGTAAGAAGCGAAAAGCTCCCGGAAGCCCCGTCCGAACTTCTCCAGGTCGAATTCGACCATCTTCTCGAAGTAGGGTACGCCGAAACCGCCGCCGAAGTCGATCATCTCAAGTGGTCGTCCGGCGTGGTCGGCCGCTTGCAGTGCTATCTCGAAGATGTTGCGGCAGTGTTCCAGGAGCGCCTCGACCTCGAAGACCTGGGTCGCCGTGTAGACGTGGATGCCTCGCAAGATGAGTTGCGGGTGGGCGAGTGTTTTACGTACCGCTTCTTCGAGGTCCGCCTGGTCCATGCCGAACTGCCCGACCGTTCCACCCATCCGCATCCCAGAACCCATGAGCTGAGCTTCCGGGTTGATGCGGAGCCCGACCCCGATCCGTCGTCCGGCGTTCTCGGCTATTGAGGCGAGGCGTTCTATCTCGCCCAGAGACTCGACGTTGACGGCGAAGATACCTTCTTCCACTGCCCGGCGCAGCTCGTCGTCGGTCTTGCCGGGGCCTGCGAAGACTATGTCCTCCGGAGCAAAGCCGGCCGCAAGCGCCACCACCAGCTCGCCGGAAGAGGCGATCTCCGCCCCCGCCTGCCGGTCGCGGCCCACGATCTGGCACACGCCGAGGTTCGGGTTAGCCTTGAGAGAGAAGGAGATCTCCACGCCCTCCCCGAGCGCCTCGTGGAGGCTTCGGATGCGCCCGGAGATCATCTCTCCATTGTAGAGGTAGAAGGGCGTCCCGTACTCTTCCGCTATCCGGGAGATGTCGATTCCACTAGGAGAGAATTCTCCGTCCCGGATACCACCGAAGCGTTCGGCCAGGCTCTTGGCTTTATCTATCTGGGTAAGCACTACTTATCGTTTTCCGATCTATTTTGCCCGAAGCGGTCTTCGGTAGGTCTTCTTTTTGCACCAGTATCTCTTTGGGCACCATGTACGGCGGCCCGTTCTCCAAGCAGTACCGGCGGATGTCGTCCGTGGCGCCTTCTTCGTTCCCGTTTTTCAGCGTCACGGCCGCCACGATCTGCTGTCCCATCTCCGGGTCCGGCACGCCGAAGGCGCAAGCCTCGTGCACGAGCCCGGAGCCGACCAGGAGCCCTTCCACCTCTTCGGGGCTCATGCGGTAGCCCTGGGACTTTATCATCGCGTCCGCACGGCCCATCAGGTAGAGATATCCTTCCTCGTCCCTACGGGCCAGGTCGCCGGAGTAGACGACCTTTTCCACGTCCAGGAGCTCGGGCGGGGCGAGCGGGTTCGGGCGGTACGCCTTGCGTGTCGCCTCTTCGTTGCCCCAGTAGCCCATCGCCACCGTCGGCCCCCGATGGACCAACTCGCCGACCTCGCCGGGCGCGCACTCACGGCCCTCTTTGTCTACGACCAGGACCTCGGTGTTCGGGATGGCCTTGCCGATGCACCAGCCTCTATCGGGAGAAGAGCGCCAGATCTCCTCCGGCGGCAGGTACGTCGAGCGGAAAGCCTCCGTGAGACCGTACATCAGGTAGATGCTGGTTCCCCCGAGGTCAGTGAGTAGACGCTTCAACTCATCCAGGTTGGCCTGTGGGATACGTCCACCCGTGTTGGCGATGTAGCGCAGGTTCTCTAGCGGTTCCTCCTCGATGGTTTTGGCGCCGCGCAGCAAGAGCCCCCACAGCGGCGGCACACCGGTCACTCCGGTGATGTCGTGCCTCCGCAACGCTTTCAACAGGTCTCCGGGCAGCCGCGAGCGCTGCAGGACCAGCGTTGCTCCAGCCCTCAGGGACGTCGTGAACTGGCTCATCCCGGCGTCGAAGTTGAGTGGGAGCGCCGAGAGGATGCGGTCTTCCGCAGTGTTGCCGAGGTAGTCCGAGACGATCTGGGCCCCAGCCACCAGGTTGCGCTGGCTCGTGGCCACGCCCTTTGGCATCCCCGTGGAACCGGAAGTGTACAGGATAGTCCCGAGGTCGATCTCCGAAACCTGTATTCCT
>JBBPZT010000067.1:0-3892 GCA_038198625.1 Rubrobacterales bacterium | reverse complement strand
CCCAGGGGAGTCAAGGTTTTAGACACGCCGATGGGCAAGAGCTCCAGGGAGGCGGCCGAGGGAACCTTATCCCTGATGGTCTCCGGTGAGGAGAAAACCTACCACGCGCTGCGACCGCTGTTCGAACGGATCGCGGGCGACATCACCTTCTGCGGAGAACTCGGGGTCGCTTCCACGATCAAGATCGTCAACAACCTCGTCTCCGGGGCGATCCTGGAGGCCGTCGCCGAAGGACTCGTTCTCGGGATGAAAGCGGGAGCCCCGCTCGTGCTCATGGTCGAGGTCCTCTCCAAGACCGGCGCCGACTCGTGGCACTTACGCAACACCTTCGGAAAGCGGGTGGCGAACCGGGACTTCGAGCCAGGGTTTTCGGTGGATCTGGAGAGCAAAGACCTCAAGATCGGGCTGGACATGGCAGCCAACCGCCGGATGCCCCTACCGCTTATCAGCCAGGCGTTCCAACGCTACGTGGAAGCCCAGGCAGCAGGGCTAGGACCCGAGGACTGGGGAGCACTCGTCAAGCTCTCGGAGGAGACAGCCGGGGTCGAGCTAGGTTAGCGACCCCCGGGCTCTTCCCTGCCCCGGTAAAAGGGATGGTGTTACCTTGTGGTACCGTATTGGGAGCCGATGGTCCCGCAGGTCTTGGGCCACTCGACGAGGAGAGGGACGCTTGCGGGCGTCCCTCTCCGGATGGGGATTTTACTTTATGGAGTTGGGGACGAGCACCTTGCGTTCGAGGTCGAAGAATACGCTCTCGCTTGCCTGAACCAGCTTGAGCAGGACCTTAGCGTCCGCAGCGGTTGGGCGTAAAACATGCTCCTGGGCGCCGTTGTCCAGAATCAATTGGAAGGAGAACTTGCCTCCCTCTTCGCTGCCTTCCTCGCTCCAGTTCGCGTGTATGTCCGTGACCTGACGAACGCTTATTTTCTCCGTATAGTCTGCCATCTATCTGGTGCCTCCTTTTGATCGAGGTACGAACCCGGCTACTTTTTCCGGGTCCGTATAGTTCTTGGTCTTGTTGCGTTTTCCGGTACTCTAGCGGCCGCGACGGTCGGTCTTGTCGTCTATCTCCACCTCTTCTTTGCGTACCTCTTCCTCGATTATCTCCTCTTCCTCCACCACGTCTTTGCGGATACGCAGCTCCTCTTTGACCACCGGACGCTTCTCCACGATGACCTCTTCCTCGATGACCGGCACCCTTATCTCGTCTTCACCGATATCGGACTCAGAGGCAAGTCCCTCCTCTACCGGCACCCGGTCAACGCTGACTTCCTCGCGCCTCTTGGGTACCCGAATTTGCTCGCGCTCGGTCCGGACACGCTTGCGGACGTTGACGGAGCCTGCCTGGCGCTCGCGGGTGCCGGCCCGAAGCTCTTCCTCGCTTCTCTGCACCCGCAACTCGTCCTCGTCGAGATCACGGCCACGCCTGCCGGTATCTTCGTATCTTCGGGAAGACGAAGATTCGCGAGAAACTTCTCTCTCCCGCTCGGTGTCGTCCGGGATCACACCAGGATCGACTTCGCCGGACTCCCCACGCTCTCCGCGATCGTAGATCCCCCGGTTATCCTCACGCTCCTCGTAGTTGTAGACCTCACCCGAACGCTCGCCCGGCTCCAGGTCTACCCGGTCCTGCTCGTAACCTACCCCGGATCCCGCGCCTGTTTCGTAGTCTTCGTCCCGGTAGTAGGAGCCGTACGCTCCCCTGGTGGATGTCTCCGGGGCTTCGAGCCCGTAGTAGTTGCGGATCTCCTGCTCCAGCTCAGACGTTATCTCCTGATCGTCGTCGAAAGTCGGGCCGTCTTTGACGTGGTCTTTATCCGCCGCTACTTCCATGAGCTGCCGTTGGTCGTTGACCCTGACGAGGTCCATGGGGATCAGGGTAGACCTGGTCCCGAGAAAGCCCATCTTCACGCCCACGTACTCCGGCCGGTCCGTCTCGTCCACGAAGAGGTCGTCTACCTTGCCGATCTTCTCGTAGTGCTGGTCGTAGACCTGATACCCAGAGTACTGGTCCTCGACCTCCGTGAACCGGGCACCCCGCTGCTCGTAATCAGCCATCTCTGCTCCTGTCTTGACGACTTTCTCCAAAACCGCCCTTCGTGGACGGTACCTGTAACTTCTTACCCGTCAGGTCACAATAAGAAGACTCGACAGTCACGGACCGTACCCTGAAGGCATAGCGATCTTTACCCTCGGTGTCCGCCGCCAAACCAGGCGAGCGAGTTTTTGTGCCTCGTGACATGCCCACGAGCCGTGCGAGAACCGGTTGTGCTCCGAAAACCCTGTATTCAAGCCTGAAGATTTCTGAAGCTCTTTGGTAATATTTGCCCATTGACGCCACTTTATGGGGTGAACGCGGTGAACTACGAGCAACTCCAGCAGATGTACGCCGGAGACGAATACTACTGGGGGAAGGAGCCGAACGACCTCGCCCGGAGGAGCCTGGAGCTCTTGCCTCGAAGTGCGTCGGACAGACCGAGAGCAGTAGATATCGGGGCCGGCGAAGGCCGCGACGCGGTGCTCTTCGCTGAGGATGGGCTTGGAACGCTGGCTATAGACATCGCCCCGAACGGCCTTCAGAAGGCAACCCGTCTCGCCCGTGAAAAAGAAGTGGACCTTCGCTTGGATCTGGGCGACGTAAACACGCTTACTCTATCCGGGACGTTCGATCTCATCTACTCTATAGGTACGATCCAGTACGTCGAGCCCGCGAATCGCCGGACCTGGTTCGATCACCTCCAGGAGCATACCGCCCCCGGCGGCATCAACTCGCTCTTCGCCTTCGTGGACGATCCAGAACTCACACCCGCCCCGGACTGGGGTACAAACGAGTACCTCTATGACCCCGGAGACCTCCCGAAATACTACGCGGGATGGGGAATCCTATACTCGCGCAGCTTTATCTTCGACGACGATTCCAGCGGGGCGCCTCACAAACACGCGGCCGAAGAATACATCTTCGGAAAACCCCCAGCATATTAGAGCTTCCGCCTGGGAAACCGTACTCGCCGCCCGTATTCGCTACACATGCCGGCAGCCAGAACCACCTTACTTTAAGATGCCCCGGTCTTCCCCCTGGAAGATTGCGGAAACACCTTGATGTCCGGAACCACCACTTTAGGAGGATTCACGGGCGCGACGTTCACCACGCCAGGCTGGGCGGAATTGCCGGCCGAGGGGTTCGCCTCAGCGCCCGGCGTAGCCGGGGCCTGCTGTTGAGAGGGAGGCGCGGAGGTCGTCTTTGGCGGGGTCTCGGAAGACGCTGACGGCGCCGTAGTCGCCTGGGGCAAGGGAGCAGGCTGAACCGGAGGAGAAGGCGCCGCTACCGGAGCGGGTTGCGGGGCCGGAGCCTGAGTCTGTTGAACGGGCGGCGTCGGAGCCTGTTGAACGGGCGGCGTCGGAGCCTGTTGAGCAGGCGGCGGGACGGGAGCCTGTGCCGCAAGCTTCTGCGTCTGCGGCTGTTGATCCTGCACGTTTGCTTTTTGCGACTCTTGCTTCTGTCCGGAGCTTACGGTAACGTCTACGGCCTTGCCTTTCTCGATTTTCTTTCCCGCCCGGACGCCCTGGCCGACGACCTCACCTTTCGGGACGGAATCGCTGGACACCTCTTTTTCCTTACCGAGCTTCAGATTCGCTTTCTTCAACTTCTTCCCGACCTCGGAGATGGTCAGGCCGTGCAGATCCGGCGTCTTGACCAGTGACGGCCCCTTACCGACCACCAGGGAGACGCGCGAGCCACGATCGACTTTTTGGCTCTCTCCCGGCTTCTGGGAGAGGACGCGGCTCTTCTCTTTGTCTTTGCTCTCTTTTTCCTCTACCGTCACCTTCAGACCCACCCCGCGAAGGGTGCGCTCGGCGACTTTCTGCTTGTCACCGACGACCTTCGGCACTG
>JBBPZT010000066.1:0-14488 GCA_038198625.1 Rubrobacterales bacterium | reverse complement strand
CACCCTGCTTGATGCCCTTGAGCACCGAGGCGACGAACTCCGTGTTTACCGGTCCGGGTTCGATCAGCGACACATAAATACCGAGTCTCTTTACCACGGGAGCGAGGCTCTCCATAAACCCTTCAACGGCGAACTTGGCCGCGCAGTAAGCGTCATTGAAGGGCTGTCCTATAAGACCGCCGATACTCGTAACCGTGATGATCCGGCCGGATTTCGCCGCCCGCATGACGGGAAGCACGGCCCGCGTGGTGCGCCACACACCGTAGAAGTTGGTGTCCATCATCCGGTGCATGTCATCAAACGAGGTCTGTTCGAGGGTGCCGAGCAAACCGGCGCCCGCGTTGTTGACCAGGACATCCAGGCGGCCATAAGCGCCCAGAACACCCTCGATGCAGCTCCGTACCGAAGAGTCGTCCTGGACATCCAACGTTCGCAGGTCCAGCGACAGGTCAGTGGCTTTAGCCTGCTCTTCGAGGGCGCGAGATTTGGCGAGGTCCCGCAGGTAGCAACGACGTCAAAGCCAGAGCGGGCTAGCAGAACGGCGGTACTCAACCCGATTCCGGACGACGTGCCGGTGACGAGGGCGACTCCTTTTGACGATTCCGTAGTCATGGAAGCTCCTTCCCAGGAAGTTGTGATCCTTGTAAGTAGTCAGTTTGTGGTCGATAGTAGCCAGTTCTTCCCGCAACTTTTCCGTCTGCCGCAGCACGTTCTCCCGATGGGTTTCAAGGCTTCACTCTAAACCTCCGAGTTGGCCCGAAGTCAAGCTGCAAATCCGCCCCGGAACCAGGAGCCCCGAGACCAGACCAGCCAACAGCAGCTTACAACAAAGATGCTGTAGTAAGCCAGTAGGTCCTTCCCAGGTTCAGCCAGAACGTCCCGCCCCGAAAGTCTTAAGAAGCAAAAACTATCATATTAGGGGTTAGTATCTAGTTGACTTAAGTTGATATTTGTGATTCGATGTCTTGTAAGAGGTGAAGCTACATAGCTTTGCGAGGGAAGGGCGGGTTCGCATCTGATGAGAGGGCACGCGGAGAGTTTGTTGAGTATCAGCGGGTTTACCTTAGAGGTGGGCCTACAGTTGGTTTCTGGAGAGATCAAGCAAATGCCATAAGCCGAAGCTTCTGTTTTGCGGAAACGTCACGGGTTGAGATGGACCGTAGAGAGCAAATTAGGGAAAGGGGAGTGGCCTGTTACGGGGTGAATCAAGCGGATTCTTACCAGAAAATTCACGCGAGCGGTGAGAGTGAGGGAAAGATGAAGGGTGAAGACAGGATGAAAGGCGCCGAAGAGGAAACCAGGGTGTGGTCCCGGCGCTACAGTAGGCGCGACGTACTCAAGGGTTTTGGGGCGGCCGGTATTGGCGCTACCGTGGGGTCGAACATGTTGGGCCTCTCCGGAGTCCTGCTGGCCGCCCAGCTCTCCTCGGGACAACCAACCGTCGGGCAGGGTTGGGAGCTGGACGTAATCTCCGAAGTCGTGGTCGGCGGGACGCTCCTAACCGGAGGGACCGGCACGATGAGCGGCTCCCTGGCGGGGGTGTTCCTGCTCAACATCCTCCAGAATCTCATTAACCAGGTCGGCACCCTCGGTTCTTACGGTCAGCAGTTGGTGAGCGGCGGGTTCCTGATCGCGGTCGTCGTGATCCAGGCTTACCTGACCCGCAAGGAAAGGCTGTGAAACGCGTGTATATAATGCGGCTGAGCTGTAAGCTCTAGCGAAGAGCGCAGGTAGGGAGAAGTCGAGGAGCGGAATGACTTCCGCAGTTCTCGAATGTCTTTGGGAGGGGTGAGGTATGGAACAGTCGGGGTCTTCAGGGGCTTCCAGCAGCGGCAAGCGGTTCACGTACATGGTGGCGGGCATTGCCGCCCTAGGGGGGCTGCTCTTCGGTTACGACATAGGGATCGTCTCGGGGGCTATTCTCTTTATCAAGAATGATTTCTCCCTCACCCCGGTATTGGAGGGGCTGGTGGTCAGTTCGATCTTGATCGGGGCCGCAATAGGAGCGGGGGTTAGCGGTGCACTGGGTGATAGGCTAGGCCGTCGGCGGCTGGTGCTCATAGCGGCTGTGATCTTCGCGGTGGGAGCCCTCGGCATGGCCTTTTCACCTAGCATCGCCGTTCTGGTCGCCTTCCGGGTCTTCGCGGGTCTCGCCGTGGGCGCGGCCTCGGCGCTCGTTCCAACCTATATCTCGGAGATGGCGCCCACGGATATCCGCGGCAGCCTCTCCTCCATGTTCCAGTTGGCGATCACCATCGGGATACTGCTCGCCTATGGGGTAAATTTTGCGCTGGCGAATGCCGGCGCGTGGCGCTGGATGCTCGGTCTGGCGGCGGTGCCGGCTACCTTTCTGTTCATCGGTATGTACCTGGTGCCGGAGACTCCCCGCTGGCTGATAAAGAACGAGTACATGGAAAGGGCCCGGGAGGTGTTGCGCCGCTCGCAGGGGCGTGAAGACGTCGAGCAAGAGGTCAAGGAGATCCAGGAGGTCGAGAGAGAGGAGTCGCAAACCGGGGCCCGCGAGCTGCTCTCACCCTGGGTCCGTCCCATGCTCATAGTCGGCCTGGGGCTCGCCATGCTACAGCAGTTCTCAGGCATCAACACCATCATTTACTACGCACCGACGATCATCAAGTCCACGGGACTAGGGGCTTCGGCTTCGATCCTCGCGACCGTGGGCATAGGAGTGGTGAACGTGGCCTTTACCTTCGTGGCGATTTGGCTCATAGACAAGCTGGGCCGCAAGAAGCTGCTCCTTTTCGGGCTCACCGGCATGACGATCGGCACCATCGTACTCGGGTTGGGCTTTGTCCTGCCTAGTTTGTCGGGGGTCGTATCGTGGATCACACTCGCCAGCATGCTCCTCTACATAGCGTCGTTCGCGGCCAGCTTCGGTCCCGTAGTCTGGGTGATGCTGCCGGAAATCTTCCCGCTACAGATCCGGGGCTCGGCGGCAGGCGTCTGCTCCACGAGCAATTGGGTCGCCAACTTTATCGTCGCCCAATCGTTCCCCATCCTGATAGCGACACTGGGCAACACGCCCGTGTTCTGGGGTCTCGGCGTGATCTGCATCCTCTCGATGGCCTTTATCTACTTCATAGTGCCCGAGACGATGGGCCGCAGCCTGGAAGAAATAGAGGAGGACCTGCGCGAGAGCGTGGCCGTTGGTAGCTGAAAAACGCGACGGCCAAAGCTAAAGAGCGGGTATAAACTACCGGGTCGTAGAGCGGGTGCCGACCTGGCTGCCGACCCACACGTACCCGTCGGACCAGACCTCACGTTTCCAGATCGGAACGACCTCCTTGATCCGCTCTATGGCGTAGCGGCTCGCCTCGAACGCCGGGCCCCGTCTCGGAGCGGCGACCACGATAACCACGCTCGGCTCGCCGGGATCAACCCTCCCGGTGCGGTGGATGATAGAGACCTCCCGAACGTCCCAGCGTTCTCGGATCTCCGCCCCGATCTCCTCTAGTTTCCTGTCCGCCATCGGACGGTATGCCTCGTACTCCAAATATTCGACCCGCGAACCGCCCGCCTCGTCTATCCGCGTAATGCCGATAAAGGTGGATAGCGCCCCGCAATCCGGGCGCTGTGAGTCGGAGATCACGGCGCCGATATCTATGGGCTCATCGACTATCGTGAACAACTCATCCTCCGGAGACCGGCGGCAGGACGGCCACTTCGTCGCCGGGAGAGACCTGCGCGTCCATCCGGGCGTACTCACCGTTGACGGCGAAGGCGAGGTTGTCGCGCATCGGTACGAGGCCCGGGTGCCGCTCGGCTAGGACCGGCCAGATCTCCCTGAGCGTACCCGCTCCCACCTCTATCTCCGTCTGACGGGTCCCCGCCCTATCCGCCGCCGCACCGAAGAGCAGCACCGTGACGCTGCTCATTTGCTCATCTTCTCCACAGGCTCCGGAACGTATCCGGCTCCCACGATGACCTTGAGGGCGCGCGGGATGACCTCGAAGGTCGCGGGCTCGTCTCCGATGAGTTCTCCATCGGCAGTGAACTGGAAGCCTTCCGGCCGGGTCTCGACCTGAATCTTCCTGGCCCGCGCCGAGAATATACCCTCTTTGTCCAGGTAGTCAGAGCTGGCGAGCGCCGCCGGGGTGAGCGCCAGCGCCCCTCCGACACCGACGTCCTCTATAACCACCACGTCCAGCATCCCATCCTCAGGGGTCGCCTTTGGGGCTGCGAGCCAACCACCGCCGGCGTAGCGGCAGTTGCCGATGGCGATGTTGACCGCACGCACTCTCCGCTCCTCGCCGTCCAGCGTCAGCAGCGTCTCGCGCACGTCGAATTCCTTCACGGCCTCCAGCGAAGCTCGCAGGTAAGAGAGTTTGCCCCACCGGCTCTTGAACTCCTCACCGTTGGCGTTGGAGACCTCCGCCCCCAGTCCTCCGGTCGCCACGTTTATGAAGAAACGCTCTCCGGCGCCCTCGGAGTTGACCCTGGCTACGTCCAGCGTCCGGACCCTGTTCTGGCGGATCGTATCCTCCGCCTCGTCTGGGTCTTCGGGGATCGCCAGGGTAGCGGCAAGGTCGTTGCCGGTTCCGGTTGGCAGTATCCCGAGGGTAACGCCTTCGGGAAAACCGGCTTCTCCGATTCCGTTTATGACCTCGTTGACGGTACCGTCTCCCCCAACAACGATGAGTAGACCGTCACGCCACTCCCTGGCGGCCTTTTTCGCGTCCTCGGCGTTCTCGGTTTCGATCCATTCGAGGTCTATGCTATGGAACTCCTCCCGTACCTGATCCGGACTGTAGTCGCCGCCGCCCGAAGAGGGGTTGCAGATCGCACGCGCCCTGGTCTTGGAGCTCTCCATCTATACGATACGTCCTTCGCTGCTCGCGTCCCCGGTTCTCCCCGGAGCGCTTATGATACTAGCAACTCGACGAAGGTCTCAGGAAGCACGTCGGCCGGTCGTGCTGTCCGGCGCCCCGCCGGAGATCCTGGAGATTCGCCCGACCGGCAACCACACTTCGCGCCCGCCGTCGAGCCTGATCGCCGCGTCGGCGCCGTCGCCCGAGACGTAACGGACTTCACCCGTGCCCTCCGGCGTCATGACCTGCTCTCCAGGAGAGAGGTCGTGCAGGAAGGCCTCCCGCAGGGCGGCTATGTACGCGAGGGCGAGCGAGTGGCCGAGGTTGGCGCCTTCGTCGCGCCGGTCGGCGACCAGGATGCCGGCTATGCGATAGAGGTTAGCCCGCGAAACCTGGGAGATCAAACAAGCCCTGACAGCCTGCCTGACGAGCAACCACTCGAACTCCGAGTAGCTCTCTCCGCTCCGCTCCAGTATGCTCATCACCCTCGGGAAGGCTCGTGCAACAGCCTCCTCGACCGTGAGGCCGTTGATCCCACGCTTGTAGACGTGTGGGTCAAGCCGGTCTTCCTCCCGCTGTCGCGGAACGCTCAACCATCCCTGCTTCGTACTGTTTCTGTATTCTGTCATGTCCTAATTTTACTACGCAGTCACGGATTTACACCCATGAATTACCTGGAAAGAAGCGGCTTTTGTACATGAGACGGTTATATGGAGCTTGTGGCGGTAAACTAGGAGTATTGTGTGACAAACAGGAGGTACCGGGTGGGTTCGAGAGAATTTTTGGAACGGCTGAAACGGGAGGTGATCTCCCACCCTGCCCTGGTCCATCCTTTCCTGGAGCGGTTCGGAGATGGGGACGCGAGCCCGGAGGGTGTCAGGACGTTTGCGATCCAGTATTACCGTCACGTGGGTGTGAGCCGGTTGTATCTGGCCTCTCTTATCTCTGGCTGTCGCGAGGACGAGAAGTTACAGCTCGCGCTCGCTGAAATCCTCTTCGACGAGTACGGTCACCTCAACCCCGACGAGACACATCCGGCCCTCTACCGCCGTTTTCTGAACGCCCTCAACATAAGCGAAGAGGAGTGGAGAGAGCCGCCGACGCTCCCGGAGATAGAGCTGTACATAACGGCCCACTACGCGATGTGCGGTCACTCGGACATTCGGTTGGGGCTCGGGGCTTTAGGACCGGCGAGTGAGTGGCCTGTACCCCCGATCTACGTCCGGCTCACCGAGGGCCTGAAAAAGGCGACTGACCTGCCGGACGGGGCGTTGGAGATCTTCACCAGCCACGTCACCATGGACGTGACCCACGCCCGCATCATGATGGAGGCGATAGCCCCCTACGCCGAGGACGAGGAAGGACAGCGCAGGATCCGGGAAGGCGCCCTCCGTTCGCTCGACGCCCGATCCGTCATGCTCGACGGCCTCTACAGGGCGGTCTACGGAGAGCCTTCCCCACTGCCAAACTCCGTGGCAGCCGTCAGGGGTGGCGGGTAGGCCCCGAGATGCCGGAGCTGCCGGAGGTCGAGACAATAAAGGAAGACCTGCGCGAACTAGTCGTAGGCTCGGAGATAGAGGGCGCCGAGGTACTCGATGCTTCTCTCGTCGAGCAGCCCTCGCAAGAAAAGCTTTTCCGGAGGCTGGAAGGCGCCCGGGTAACTGAGGCCCGCCGGCGGGCCAAGCATCTCATCGTGGAGTTGGAGGGGGGAGATTCGCTGGTATTCCAACTCAAGATCGGGGGACAGTTGCTGCTGGTGCCTCCGGTCGAAGAGCCCGGAACCGCGCTCATGTTGATCCTACATCTGGACGGGGACCGGAGGCTGTTTCTGCGGGACGAGACTCGTTTCAGCCGGGTGAGGTTGTTGAACAAGGAGGAGCTTGGGGAGAGGTTGGGCCTAATCGGCCCGGAACCTCTGGAAGATGGTTTCGATGTAGGATATTTACCTGGATTGCTCGGCAACCGGAAGGCCCAGATAAAGCCTTTATTGCTGGATCAGAAAGTGGTCGCTGGCATCGGCAACATCTACGTGGATGAGATCCTCTTCGACGCCCGTATCCATCCCAGGCGCAAGGCGAATACCCTCACGGAAGTGGAGTGGAGGGCGCTTTTCGAGGCGATCCGGAAGAACCTCACGGCCGGTGTCGAGCACCGGGGCACGACGGTTCGGTTGTATCGGGACGTGCTCGACCGTCCCGGAGACCACCAGAACTACCTGAGGGTCTTCGAGAAGCAAGGGGAGAGGTGCGCGGAAGGGTGCGGCGGGGTCGTGGTCCGGGAGAAGGTCGGAGGAAGGCCGACGCATTATTGTCCCGATTGTCAGAGCGTCGGTGGTGCCGCGGAGGAGCAGCGGTTAACATTCGGGTGAGTAAGGTATAAGGATGGGTGGAGAGAATATTCTGAAAGGGGTTTTGCGGTGGCTGACAAGTTTGATCTCGTAATAATCGGTAGCGGGAACGCGGGCTACATACCGGCGATTCGGGCGAGCCAGCTCGGTATGAGCGTCGCGATAATAGAGAAGGAAGAGAACCTCGGCGGCACGTGCCTCAACTGGGGCTGTATCCCGACCAAGGCTCTCCTTCAGACCGCTTCGATGCTCAACGATGTCAGGCACGCCGAAGAGTTCGGGGTGAAGGTAGGTGATATCGAGTTCGACCCCGGGCAGGCCGCCAAGCGTCGGGACCAGGTCGTAAACCAGCTTCGCAAGGGTGTTTCGGGCCTGATGAAGAAGAACAAGGTACAGGTCTTTACCGGCGTGGGCAGCTTTGTGGAGCCGAAGAAGATCAAGGTCGAGGGCGAGGACGGAGAGCAGGAGCTAGAGGCCGAGAACGTCCTGATCGCCTCCGGGAGCGCCGTCAACAGCCTGCCGGGTATCGAGTTCGATGGCGACAAGGTCATCTCCAGCGACGACGCCGTGATGGGAGACGGGGACTATCCGGAGTCGATCATCATCCTCGGCTCGGGCGCGGTGGGGGTAGAGTTTGCCAGCATGTACAACGACTTCGGCACCGAAGTCACCATCGTCGAGATCCTGGACCGGATAGTGCCGGGAGAAGACCCGGAGATCTCCGAGCAACTCAAGAAGGAGTTCGAGGATCGGGGCATCCACATACTGACGAGCACGAAGGCGGATATCGAGAGCCTTGAGAAGACCGACGAAGGCGTGAAGCTCAAGATAGCGGGCGCCGACTCTGAAGAGAAAGAGGAGTCCGAAGGCGAGGGAGGCAGCTACGGCGGTGAGGACGCCCCGACTGGCGAAGCCGACGATGGCGAGGGCGATACCATCGAGGCGGAGAAGATCCTGGTGGCCGTCGGCCGTAAGACGGTAACGGAGGACCTGAACCTCGACGCGACGAACGTGGAGGTGAGCGACCGGGGCATCATCCAGGTGGACGAGTTCTACCGGACCGGCGAGGACGGCGTGTACGCGGCTGGAGACGTGATCGGAGGCTACTGGCTCGCCCACGCTGCCGGACACGAGGGCATCGTCGCCGTCGAGCACATGGCCGGCGAGAACCCGCATCCGCTGGATCAGGACCTCATCCCGCGCGTCACCTTCTGCCGCCCGGAGGTCGCCTCCTTCGGGCTCACAAAAGCGCAGGCCGAGGAACAGGACTACGAGGCCAAGGAGTCGAAGTTCCCGTTCCGGGCTATCGGCAAGGCTTTGATCGAGGGCGAGCCGAACGGCTTCTTCAAGGTGGTCGCCGACGCGGAGACGGGACTCATACTCGGGATGCACGCCATAGGGCCGCACGTGACGGACCTTATCACCGAGGGTGTTTTCGCCAAGCTGGTCGAGGGCACGCCGGAGGAGATCGGAATGACCGTTCACCCGCACCCGAGCCTCTCGGAAGTCGTCGGCGAATCCGCGATGGCCGTGGACGGTCACGCGATCCACTTTTAAAAAACGCTTCTTCGACCCGGCCCGAGACGGCTTCGGCTTCCGTAACCCGGTCGGGGATGTGGATTGTAGAACCGGCGTGGGAACGCTCTCGCGCCGATTCGACTCTATCGTGTACGGTAGGGGCCTCTGCTTCGGCATGGTCGCGACCGCGCTCGCATGCTACATGGGGCATTCCGCAGGGCAGCCACTCTCGGAGCTTTCGCCGGATCCCGACCTCATCGCCACGCTCCGGCGTTACCACGTCCGGCAGTATCGTCCCAAAGTAGTCCTAGCTGCCGTGTATGATTGGGTCCGCTCTCTGGGAGGACGACCGGATAGGACTGTAGACCGTATCCGTTCGGCGGGGGTGGACTCGAACCCGCACGTACTCTGTTTTGGGCCGGGGCCGGATCGGAACTTCTTCCGTTGTCTGGCCCAGGCGCACGCCGTCGTACCGTACCGGATCGAAACCTCTCAGGAAGAGCGAAGAGTATACATCTACGACCCAAACTACCCGAGGGACCGGGAGCGATGCGTGGTCTTCCAGCGCGATGAATCCGGACGCTTCGGAGAGTTCCGCTACGATAGGTTCGGGACGAACGAAAGGTGGAGGATCTCCCTGATCCCAAGCCGGGCCTTCGGGGTATCGTAGGGGGCGAATCCTATCATCCGCGGATATCTCCCGACAGTGACTTTGCGGTATTGGATCGGCTCGTTAAGGGCTGGCGGTTGTGTTCTACAGCATCTCGCTTCGACACATTCTTTGCGATAGATGACATGACGCGGTTTCGGCCGGTTGCGGTAATATAAGGCGCATAAAGCGCGAAGGAGATAGGAGAACAGTGGCCCGTAGACAGGTTCAGTTAAGGGTTCTGGATAACGGTACCAAGACTTTCGACGTGCGACACCGCTGGGAGGACCGGCCCGTTGCCCCGCCTCCGGACGGCATGCCGACGGAGTATCTGCCGTTTCGACAGCAGAAGAAAGGAGCCCCCGGCGCCCACGGCCGCCCGGACTGGCTGAAGGCCAAAATTCCCGACGGCGAAGTATATCGGGACATCAAGGACACCATGCGCGGCCTCAACCTTCACACCGTTTGTGAGGAGGCCCATTGCCCGAATATCGGGGAGTGCTGGAACAATCGCACCGCGACGTTCATGATCCTCGGCAACGTCTGCACCCGCTCCTGCGGCTTCTGCGCCGTACTGACCGGCAAGCCGAGCGAGCTGGATCTGGATGAACCTTACCGCGTCGCCGGGGCCGCGAAGGAGATGGGCCTGGAGCACGCCGTTATTACGTCGGTCAACCGCGATGAGCTCGCCGACGGCGGCGCTTCTATCTTCGCCGCCACCATAGGGGCGATCCGTGATGAAGTTCCCGGCTGCGCCGTCGAGGTCCTGACACCTGACTTCAAGGGCGTCCGCGACGCCGTCAAGACCGTGATCGACGCCCGCCCTGATACCTTCAACCATAATATCGAAACAGTGCCACGCTTGTATCCGGCGGTTCGGCCGCAGGCGAAGTACCGGCGGTCTCTGGAGGTGTTGCGCTACGCCAAGGAGTTGAACCCGGACGGGCTGACCAAGAGCGGTTTCATGTTGGGGCTTGGTGAGGTGGAGGTGGAGATCCATCAGACGATGCGGGACTTGCGCGAGCATGACGTGGATATCCTGACCATCGGCCAGTACCTTCGTCCGTCTGAGAACCACCTGCCGATGAGCCGCTACTACACGCCGAAGGAGTTCGCGCTGCTCCGTCGCTACGGGCTCGACGAGCTCGGCTTCAAACACGTGGAGAGCGGTCCTCTGGTCCGAAGCTCGTATCACGCCCACGAACAGACGGCTGATGCCCGCAGCTCTGCTGCCAGGACGAGCGGCGTGAGCGCCTAGAACGTAGAAGCCCAAATAGTGGAACTAGATAAACGTGTCCAGTCCGGGTCTTCCGTCGAGGTTCGGCGGTTGGCGGGCCTAACTCCCTATGCCGAGGGCTGGGAGTTGCAGAAGGATTTGGTACGGCTCCGGAAGGCGAATGAGGTTCCGGACACCCTGGTGCTTCTGGAGCATTTACCGGTTTATACGATGGGGCGGGCGGCGAAAGACGCGACGAACCTCGGGGCGGGGGAGGAGCATCTGAGGTCGCTGGGGGCGGAGGTATTCTGGAGCGATCGCGGCGGTGACGCCACCTTTCATGGTCCGGGGCAGCTGGTAGGTTACCCTATCCTGCGGCTCAAGAAGTTGGATACCCACAAGTACCTGAGGGACCTCGAAGAGGTCATCATCCTTGTTCTCGGGGAGTACGGCATCGAGGGCTGGAGGCACCCGGAGTATACGGGGGTCTGGGTGGAGGACCGGAAGATAGCCGCCATCGGGGTTAAATTTTCTTCGGGGCGTATTACCTCTCACGGTTTCGCGTTGAACGTGAGCACAGACTTGACGTGGTTCGACCTCATCACGCCCTGTGGTATCCGCGAGTATGGGGTGACGAGTTTACAACGGGAGCTTGGCGGGGAAACCTCCGTAGAAGATGTCGAGCGAAGAATCGTGCAACGGTTCATGGACGTTTTCGACAATTAACCTGTAACGAGAAGGGAGTATCATGGTGAAAGGCGTAGCGAACATCTGGATGCCGGTCGAGGATATACAGCGGGCGACGGGCTTCTACCGTGACGTGCTCGGGCTGGAGGTCGCCAAGGAAGATGGTGACTGGGTCGAGTTCGACGCCAACGGTGTGCGGGTCGGCCTGAACGGTCGCGAGCCTTCGGGGGCCGGGGGCGGCAACGGGCCGGTCCTGACCTTCCAGCCGGAGGCCGGGCTCGAAGGTACCGTCGAGGACCTCAAGGGACAGGGGGTCGAGTTCCCGGCGGGGATCTCCGACCACGACTGGGGCCGGGTCGTAACCTTCAATGATACCGAGGGAAACGAGCTCCAGCTCTACGAGCCGCCGCAAGGCTAACCCGGAGAGCAGTACCCCGAGTAATCTTCGCCCCGCCAACCGTAAATACGGTGGTGGGGCGATACTTTTTGGAAGTGGTGCGCTCGGGGACTCTCTATGCGTTTCCGATCAGGACGCCCGAGGCGAAAACGAGCGCGCCGCCGAGGATCACCTGCATGGCCGAGACCAGGAAGCTCATGCTGAAGTAACGGTAGCGGATAAAGGAGATCGCCAGAAGCTCGATGCCGACTACCCCGAACGCCACGTAGAGCGCGATGGTCACGTGGGGTATCAGGAACGGCAGCGTATGGAAGATGCCTCCCAGAAACGTCGCGAAGCCAGTGATGCCGCCGCGCAACATGGGGTTGCCTCTGCCGGTCATCGAGCCGTCGTCTGAGAGACCTTCCGAAAAAGCCATGCTGATTCCCGCCCCGACCGCCGCCGCGAGCCCGATCAGGAACGCAACCCGCGGGTCCTTCGTCGCATAGGCCACCGCGAACACCGGCGCCAGCGTCGACATCGAACCGTCAGTCAACCCCACGAGACTGGGCTGCACCACCTGCAATACGAAGTTTTTGTTGTGCCCCGCGGACGTCATCTCCCGCCCGCCAAATCCCAACCGCTCCATCAACGTCGCCAAGAAACAAACCTCCATATAAAAGATTTCAAACTCACCCCCAATATTTTAGCCGCTAAACACCAAATATCAAGAACAGTTCTTGTTACTATAATTGGGAATCATTGTCATTTTGGGGATGAGAAGAGGCTGTGGAGAGGGTGGTTTAGAGGGTTATCGAGAGTGTTTGGCGGTAGGAGGCGTGGGTGTCTGGAAGCTGTTGCTCCGGGGTGTGCGGTGTCTGCTAATCTTCCTCTTTGTGGGGTTGTTCAAGATAGAGGTTTCGGGTCTCCGGTACGAGGTAGACGGGGTGGGGATACTGAACGGGGTGGACGCCAGGTTGCCGGCGGGGGAGGTGTTGGGCGTGGTCGGGCCATCGGGGGCCGGGAAGAGCACGCTGTTGCGGGCGGTGAACCGGTTGATCGAACCGACGGCCGGCGAAGTATACCTGGATGGCGTGGCGACGGGGACGATGGACCCGCTGGAGCTGAGGCGTAGGGTCGGCATGGTCTTCCAGCTACCGGCGCTTTTTGGGGAGTCGGTCGAGGAGGCGATGCTTTACGGGGCTCGTTTGGCTGGAAAAGAGGTGAGCGTGGGGCGGCTGTTGCGGATGGTCGGGCTGGAGGAGGCCATGGCGGAGAGGGAGCCGGGGAGCCTCTCGGTCGGGCAGCAGCAGCGGGTGTCTATTGCAAGGGCGTTGGCGCTGGAGCCGGAGGCGCTGCTCATGGACGAGCCGACGAGCGCTCTGGATGAGGCGGCGCGAAACAGGATCGAGGATCTGGTCAGGGAGTTGAACAGGACGCTGGGGCTGGCGGTCATGTTCGTGAGCCACGACCTGGCGCAGGTAAAGAGGATCGCGAGTAGGGTAGTTTTGATCCTCGACGGCAAGAGTGAGGGAGAGTGGGGCGTGGAGGAGTTTTTCTCCGGCTCGGTTGGTGATCGGGCAGGACACTTTATCTCCGGAGGGCATTAGAGGTGGATAACCTCGGGACGCTTTCCTCGGCGCTCCTGGCTCTGGGTCTCGTGGCCGTGGCGGTCGCTCTGAGCCTGTACGAGAGGTTGGATCTGGAACGGGACATCGGGACGGCGGTGGTCCGCTCTTTCGTGCAGCTCTCGGCCGTCGGGTTCGTCATAACCTTCGTCTTCGGCCTGAAAAACCTGGGCTACGTCGCTTTGCTCCTCGGGGGTATGGTCTGCTTCGCCGGATGGACCTCGTCACGGCGGGCCGGTGGGGTGCCGGGGGCTTTCCCGGTGGCGCTGTTCGCCATAGGGGTGGCGGCGGTGGCTACCCTGGGTTTGCTGGTGATCTTGCAGGTCGTGCCGCCGACGGCGCGTTACCTGGTGCCGCTCGGCGGTATGGTCGTCGGCAACTCCATGAACACTGCTAGCCTGACGCTCACCAGGATCCGGGAAGACCTTGGTTCGCGCCGTCTGGAGGTGGAGGCGGCGCTGTCGTTGGGGGCGACGAGCCGACAGGCGGTTTCGACCATCTTGAAGAGGTCGTTGAAGAGCGCCATGATCCCGCTAATAGACTCGACCAAGACGGCCGGGATAGTCTTCCTGCCGGGGGCGATGGCCGGTATGATTATCGGCGGCGCCGACCCCATCGAAGCCGTGCGCCTTCAGATAGTCGTCCTCTACATGCTGCTCGGGAGCGTCTCGATAGCGGCCATCCTGGTCGGGCTGCTTTCCTACCGCTCCTTCTTCACCCCACGCCACCAACTCCGGGCGTCGCTGCTCAAGCGTTAAGCGTATGCTGCTAGCCAAGGCTAGACACGGCGACCGCCAGCGATCAGGCGGTAGATGATGAGCAGGACGATCGCGCCTATTACCGCTACCAGGAAGCTCCCGAGGCTGAATTGGGCGAAGTATGTCCGGCCGGTGAAAAAGCTGTAGAGGAACCCGCCGACGAATGCGCCTGCGATCCCGAGCAGCATGGTAATGATGCAGCCGCCGGGGTCCCGTCCCGGCATGAGCAGCTTCGCCACGATCCCCGCGACAAGCCCGAACACGGCCCAACTTATTATTCCCATCTCATCCTCCTGGTGCGTAAAGAAACATTCTTCATACGTCTTACAATCAGACTACTTTATTATCCATGTGGTACGAATCGCAACCCGGAGGCGGAATCTGCGTAACATCTGTTTGTGGACGTTGATACGAAACCTTTCGGGAGGTAGCAGTGAGTCCTACGACGATTGCGCTGCTCGTGGCGGCGGGGCTCGTTACGGT
>JBBPZT010000065.1:0-8745 GCA_038198625.1 Rubrobacterales bacterium | reverse complement strand
GGGTGGATCTGGATAAAGTCCCCGACGTTGTACTGGCCCTCGAAGATTATGGAGAAGCCGGCGATTATATCGCGCAGGAAGCTCTGTGCCCCGAAGCCGACCACGGCGGCAAGAAGGGCTGCGCCCCCGAGGGTGGCGAGCGTGCTCCTGAAAAAGAGGCTCACCACGAACAGCGCGACGACGAGGAAGATCACGTACCGAAGCGCGTTGCGGCCGAGCGTTATGGCCGTGTCCTGGCGTTTTATCCGGGCTCTGTCCTCGGCGTCGAGGGGTCTCCTCTGTTCACGACGCCAGCTCAGAATCAGGGGCACCCCGCGTGCGAGAACCGCGTATGAGAGCACGCCCAGTGCTATGACTATTATCGCCACGATGATGTTGGCGAGAAACTCGGCGCTGACGAGGTATTCGTAGATGCCATGGAAAAAAGCTCCGACCTTTTCGAGCCTGTTCCCTGTCCTCTTGCCGACCTCTCCGGCCGCGGCCCCCGCCTTTTTAACGGCGCTCGAAGTCGTGCCGCCGGTGCTGCTCTGTATAAGGAGGACCAAGGGTAGCGAGAGGCGAATCACCGGATGTCTTACCGGAGATCCTTACCGTGACGGTCGAGGGCGAGCTCTATGAGGCAGTCGAGGAGCTTTTCGTAGGGCAGCCCGCTCGTTTCCCAGAGGCGGGCGTACACGCTGGTCGGGGTGAAGCCGGGGATGGTGTTGATCTCGTTGAGAAGTAGTCGGTCGGTGCCGCGTTCGATAAAGAAGTCCACGCGTGCCATGCCGGCCGCATCTACCGCTTCGTAGGCCTCGCGCGCGATACGCTTTATCTCTTCTATGGCATTGTCAGGTATGCGAGGTGGGATCAGTAGCTCCATGCCGCCTTCACCGTACTTCGATTCGTAGTCGTAGAAGTCGCCCGTTTTCAGGGAGATCTCCCCCGGCGTGGAGACTTCCGGGTTCTCGTTGCCGAGGACGGCTACTTCTACCTCCCGGGCGTCCACACTCGCCTCTACGATCAGCCGGCGGTCGAGCCGCGCAGCCTTATATAGCGCAGTCCCTAACTCTTCTGCATTCTCGACCTTGCTTATGCCGACGCTGGAGCCAAGGTTCGAGGGCTTGACGAAGCAAGGGTAGCCCACTGAGTCTTCTATCTTCTTCGTCCATCCTTCTCTATCCGCGTTCCACTGTGCGCGGGTGAGGCCGATCCAGCCGACCTGCGGAAGGCCGTGATGCGCAAAGATCTTCTTCATCGTCACCTTGTCCATCGCGGCCGCGCTACCCAGAACACCGCTGCCGACGTACGGAATGCCGGCCAGCTCCAGCATCCCCTGAATGGTGCCGTCCTCTCCGTAGGGACCGTGGAGAACCGGGAAGACCACGTCTGCCCCGCCGAGGTTGCCCGGCAGCTTCTCTGAAGCAGGAGCGGGGAGAGAAGATCCGTTCGTCGATCCCGAACCACCGGAGTTGAGTTCCCACATCGGGTCGTCGCCCGCGAGCCAGCGTCCCTCGCGGGTAATGCCGACCGGCTGGACCTCGTAGCGACCGCTACTTTCGAGGGCTTCGATGATGGCGCTCGCCGAGGCGAGGGAAACCTCGTGCTCCCCGCTGCGACCGCCAAAAACTACCATCACCCGGATCAACGCGCTCCTTCTCTACTTTTCGGCTGCTCCATCCTAGCAGGAGGACGTATCAGTTACCCTCTGGCGCGAGACCGAGGGTGGCATCTTCTTCCCGGAGCGCCGCGACCACGAACTCTATGTGCTCGTTCAGATCGACGCCCAATTCCTCCGCTCCCCTTACTATGTCGTCCCGGTTGACGCTCGCGGCGAAGGACTTTTGCTTCATCTTCTTACGGACGCTCTTGGCCTTCAGTCCTTCGAGCCTCTCCGGCCTGACGAGGGCGCAGGCGGTTATGAACCCAGAGAGCTCGTCCACGGCGTAGAGGGTCTTGGACATCGGGGTGTCGCGTGGGACGTCGAGGTAGTCTGCGTGGCCCTTTATGGCGTGGAGCACGTCCTCAGGATAGCCACGCTTCTCAAGCTCCCGGACGCCAGTCATCGGGTGCTTCTCGGGGGTGGGGTGCTTTTCGTAGTCCATGTCGTGCAGGAGGCCCGTGATGCCCCACTTCTCTTCATCCGCGCCGCGCTCGCGGGCGTAGGCGCGCATGGCTGCTTCGACGGACAGCATGTGTTTGCGGAGCGACTCACTCTCCGTCCACTCGCGCACAAGCTTCCAGGACTCTTCGCGGTTCATGGCACCTCCAGGTTCTGTTGTTGGTGATCCGGTTTCAGGCGAATATTCTACCTGGATGAAGTCACGGTTCCAAAACGCCCCAGGCGGCTAGTTCCCAGAGTAGGAGACGCTTATAACGCCGCCTCTAGTGTTGGTCTGTTGCACGGAGCGGGTGGTGTTTTTAGCGAGCAGTATGACGCGCATGCTCCCATCCCCGCGGTCTTGTTTCTGGATCCGGCAATCCAGCTTTCGGCCTTTTTGCAGGTTGTAGGTGAAGAGTTTGGGTACGACGCCCCTTATAACCGTGTCCTCGCTCCCCGAAGAGCAAACGCCGGAAAAGATGGTCTTACGGTCCCCCTCCACGCGGAGCGTCACCGGGAGCGACCCGGAGAGTTTACTACGCGTCGTTCCAAGGCCGCCGGTCGTCCCTATCGTGCCCGATACTGTGCCCGGCAGGGTACTCGAACCACCTACGGTAGCCTCCCGGATACCGGTGGTGTTCGTCCTGGTCCCCTGTAGACCTCCGTTGGAACACGCCGATACGAGCAGCAAGGCCAGTAACACCGCCGCCACGAGCACGCCTGCTTTGCGTATAGACCCCATCTCCACGTCAGGATTCTAGCAGCAAGGACAGAGTAGTTGGGATCAGCCCTGGTGTGAGATCTCTCTTGCTCGTAAGAGAACCGCGTCGAGCATCTCCGTGGTGAGGATCCTGGTGAAGGTGTTCTGCTGGGAGACGTGGTAGCAGCCGAGGAGCGTGACGCTGTCCGTCTCATGTTCCGCGCCGTGGGTGAACTTCGGCTTCGGGCGCACTTCGAGGAGGCGCAGGGCCGCGTCCCAGGCGAAGGCGCCGAGGCATACGAGTACCTTTACGCCCCGCAGCAGGTCTAGCTCGCGGGAGGCGTACGGGAGGCAGGCGTCGCGCTCTTCGGCGGTCGGTTTGTTTTGGGGAGGGGCACAACGGACGGCGGCGGAGATCCAGAGCCCGTAGACCTCCAGACCATCGTCCTTATAGCGGGTGACGGGTTTGTTTGCGAAGCCCGTCCGGTAAAGACCTCCGAATAGGAAATCGCCCGAGCGATCCCCGGTAAAGAAGCGTCCGGTCCGGTTCGCCCCGTGGGCGGCGGGAGCGAGGCCGAAAACCATGACCGACGCTTCCTGGTCTCCGAAACCCGGCACCGGACGGCCCCAGTAGGTCTCGTCCGCGTAGGCGGCCCTCTTCTCGTGCGCGACTTGCTCTCGCCACTCTACGAGGCGCGGGCAGCGACGGCAGTCGGTTATCTCGCGCTCTAGTGCGGTGAGGCTCCCCAACCGGAAGGTCTTCTCAGGCGCCGTAGCGGTTGAGTTTAAGTGCGTGTCCCATGAGGAGGCCCATGATCTCCTCCGCCGGGAACACCCCGAGGGACCCGCCGGCGCAGGTCCGCTCCCCGAAGCTCTCGGCCGTCGGAAGAGTGTAGTCCGAGTGGAGAAGGAGCGGGACCCCGTGCCAGGAGTGGCTCTCCATCTTCGCGGGCGTGGCGTGGTCGCCGGTCACGGCGAGCGCCGCCGGACCTAGTTCCAGCAGGCCGGGGATCAGGGCGTCTACTTCTTCTATCACCGACGCCTTGCGCCCGAAATCTCCATCTTCACCGGCGGCGTCCGTCGCCTTGACGTGGAGGAAGAAGAAGTCGTAGTCGTCCCAGTTCTGCTCCAGCGTCTCGAACTCCCCGGAGATCTCCTCGCCTTCTTTCAGAAGCTCCATACCGGCCAGTCGGGCGAGACCCTTGTACATCGGGTAGCTCGCGATAGCGGCGGCCCGCAGCTTGTAGGTCTCATCGAACGAGGGCAGCGCCGGATGCATCCCGAAGCCGCGCAGCAGCACGGTGTTGGCCGGATGTTTGTCTTTGAGGACCTCGTTCGCTTGCTCGACGAAGGAGTTTGCGAGGGCGGCGCTTTTCTCCGCCTCCGGGGAGTCGTCCTGCGGCTCCACGGGTAGAGGTTCCAGGCCTGTCCTCTGTGGGTCTGTATCGGAGAGGGCGTCTGAGAGACCTTCACCCTGGAAGACGGCTACGGCCCGGTGCTCCTTCTCGTGCAGGAGCGTGACTTCGGCGCCGTCGAGGTCCAGGTTGTCGTTCAGGAGGTCGACGAGCTTGGAGGCATCCGGGGTGGCGATACGTCCGGCGCGGCGGTCGGAGATCTTACCGGAGTCATCCAGGGTGGCGAAGTTGATCCTGGCGGCCAGGTCGTTCTTGCCGAGGTCGTGGCCGACGCCTAAAGCGCTCAGGACGCCGCGTCCCACCAGGAAGCGTATCGGGTCGTAGCCGAAAAGACCGAGGTGACCGGGGCCGCTGCCGGGGCTGACTCCCGCAGCTACCGGGCGCGAGAGCCCGAGGTCCGAAGAGGCGGCGAGCGCGTCCAGGTTGGGCGTGTTGGCTGCTTCGAGCTCCGTGTGGCCTTCTTCGTTTGGGAGTCCGCCGAGCCCGTCCAGGACAAGCAGGACTATCTTCGAGTCCGTGGAAACCGACAGTTCGCGCATGAGGTCCAGGTTCAAGATAGGCTCCTTCTGTTTTTGGTTTCGGCAGTCTACCAGATGGGCTCTGTACGTCCGCGTCTGCTAGTCTGCAATACTAGATTCGAATCCTATCAAGAACGGTCGTGAGAGATGAGAGTGGAAACGATAGACCTGAACTTCATGGGCACGGAGCATGTCATAGCATCCTTCTTGTTGCTCGGGGACGGCTCGGCGGCATTGGTCGAGACCGGACCCACGGCTTGTGTAAAGCATCTCATGGACGGGTTGAAGGGCAACGGCGTCTCGCCGGAGGATGTCCGGCAGGTCTTTTTGACGCACATACACCTGGATCACGCGGGAGCCTCGGGCACCCTCGCGGACTTGTTGCCCAACGCGACTTTCTACGTGCACGAGATCGGCTACCCACACATGGTCGATCCCTCGAAGTTGATGAAGAGCGCCACCCGCATCTACGGAGAGAGGATGGAGGAACTCTGGGGTGAGATGCGTCCCGTTCCGGAGGATCGGCTCGAAACCTTGAGGGGAGGAGAAGAGGTAGGGGTCGCCGGTGGCACCCTCACCACCCACTACACACCGGGGCACGCCTACCATCACCTGGCGTATCTAGAACCTGGCTCCGGGGCTCTCTTCGCCGGGGACGTGGCCGGCATCCGGCTTCCGGGACAATCTTACGTGCGGCCGCCGACGCCACCCCCCGAGGTAGATATCGAAGCCTGGATGCACAGCATACAGGAGGTCCGTAAGCTCTCGCCGGCCAGCATCCTGCCGACCCACTTCGGGCGCTACGAGGATGTGGAGCGTCACCTTGGGGAGTTGGAGCAGCGTTTGCAAGACTGGCTGCTCTTCGTCGAGGAGAGGGTAAACCAGGGCGATTCGCGGGAGGAGATCTCCGAAGAGCTAAAGGATAAGGGTGACGCCGAGATGCTCGCCGAGGGCGCGGGCCTTGAGGAGTCCGAGCGGTATCAACTGGCTGGCAACTACGCCATGCTCGTGGACGGCCTAATGAGGTACATCTCGAAGCGCAACAGCTGAAAGCGCCGGCGCCGGGTGCGCTACATCCGGCGCGGATTTCTCCCTTTAGAAGTGATTCTCCTCACCGGGAGCGGCGATCAAGTTGAGCACTACCCCGATTGCCATAAGTCCCAGAAGCATGAACGGGCTCTTTATCACCCTTGCTGTACTTCTCTCAATACTGTTGGAGAGCTTTCCCAAGAAAGACAAGACGGTCTCCTCTCTGTTGCTGGACCGATCTTATACTCGTAAATTATGCGCCAGAGTAGGTCCAGGATGGGTAAGATCTCGTACACTCCGTCTCTGAGAAGCCGCGAGGTTCCGAGGGTCCGCGGCGTGCTTTCGCCGGATTTACGCTTCTACTTCCTTCTTTTTCGGGATTTCTTGCTTCTTATCCTTCTCGAACCCGAGCGAGGGCTCTTTCTCGGCGATCTCGTCCAGGATCACGCTTACCACCACCGTCGCCGGTACCGCCAGGAAGGCGCCAATAATCGGCCCGAGCAAGGCGCCCAGCATCAGGAAGGCGACGATGACCATCGCCGTGCCTACTTTAACCTGGCGACCCATGATCTGAGGTTGCAGGATGTGAGACTCGACCTGGTTGAGAACCAGGTAAAGTATGAAGACCTCGATGGCTTTGGTCGGCGAGATAGTCAGGGCCAGGAGCACTGGCAAGGTGCCACCGACTATCGAGCCGGCGAACGGGATCACGTTTAGGACACCGGCGATAAGCCCGAAGGTCAGGGGGAGCGGTATCCCGAGGAGCCAGAGCCCGAGGCCGGCTCCCACTCCTATAAAAGTCGCCACCAAGCCCACGCCCACGATCCATCCCCGGAGCCGCGTTCCGATTCTCTTAATAAAATCTTCGACGCCCGGGCGGCGCTCCCGGGGCACCATCCTCAAGATTCCCGAGATGTAGTTACTGGGTTTGGCTGCGAAGTACAGCGCCAGGAAGACGACCGCCACGAGCGCGAGCAGCGCCTCGCCCGCACTGTATAAAATGGTCGGTAGAGAACCGACCATGCTTGAGGCGTAGTTGTGCAGGTTCCCCGAGAGCTTCGACGTGTCGGGGACGAGGGGTAGATGTTGAAAAAGCTTGGCTACCGACTCAATGGAGCCGAACCCCGAGGATGTTAGTTGCTGGAGTTCGGCTAGAAGGCGTGGGATCATGACCAGCCAGATCAAGGCTCCCAGAGAGCCGAGTATCACGAGCAGGACGATCACCGACAGCCAGATCGGAAACCTCGCCCTGTCGAGACCCCTCACGATGGTCCTCAAGACCAGCGATAGAAGCATCGCTACGGCTATCAGCTCCAGGATCGGCCTTAGCTCGTAGATCAGCAACAATGAAATCCCCGAGACCACCAGTATGATGGCTGCGAGCGGCGCGCCGTGGCTCAGCCTCTCGGATAGCTTCTCTTCGCGTCCCGCCTCCCGCATCTTCTCACCTTCGTATTTCCTGGCCGGTGTCTCGTGCAACTTCCACTCCGCGTACCCTTTTTACTAGCTTTCGAGGCATGTTCGAGGAGCATTCGCTGGAATGCGAAAATTTTAACAAAGCCTTTACTACCAGCTAATAAAGTAGGGCAGTCTCTAGTCCGGATCAGGGGGCCGTCTCCACCTAGAATGGCTCGACTACTCCGACGGATCGCATTCTCTTACACGCTTCCCGAAACGCTCCTGCAAAGGTGGAACCGGGCGTGAATTCTATTCTTTCTCCTACCGTTTCGGCCGCGCGCACAGGCTACGCGCTTCGTCGAGGGCTGTCAGCAGTAGCTCCGTGGAGAGACCGTGCGCCGTGATACCGTCCCGCCCGGTCATGGTGCCCGCCGCGAGCAGGGCGTTCAGGATGGATTCCTCGGTGGCTTCGGCCGCCGCCTCGAACAGCGGCGTCATCCTCTCGTTGGGCACCATCCGTAAGGGTATGGTCGCCGGTGACTCTATCGGGAATCCACTCCTCGGGATGCCCCAGTTGCCGGTGGCGAAGGCGAGGAAGATGTCGCCGCTCGCGTCGTCTAGCCCGCCGCCCATCCTCCCGAGACCGATGCCCGCTCTTTGGGCGAGCCTCTCGCACTGGTGCGGCAGGAGCGGGGCGTCGGTGGCCAGGACGACGATAATCGACCCCGCTCCCGCCGATGTTGGTTCTTCGCCGGAGTCAGGCATCGGTGGTGAGACACGCTCTGTGGTCAGCACCCTGCCTACTGGGGCGCCGTCTACGCGCAGCATGTCCCGTCTTCCGTAGTTGGCCTGCACCAGCGCCCCAACCGTCCAGCCGCCTTCTTCGTCGTCGAGGCGTCGCGAGGCGGTGCCGATACCGCCCTTGAACCCGTGGCAGATCATACCCGTCCCACCGCCAACGGAGCCTTCCTCGACCGGACCGCCTCTGGCAATACTGAGCGCCTCGCGGGCGTGGGCGGTGGTGACGTGTTGGCCGTTTATGTCGTTCAAGATACCGTCGAAGGTCTCGGCGACCACCGGCATCGACCAGTAGAGGTCATCGTCGGTGCGCGCTTCCACCTCTGCCGCAACGAGGGCGTCGCGCACCACGCCGACGCTGTGGGTGTTGGTGATGGCAACCGGTGTCGCCAGCGTCCCGGACTCCCGGACCCACTCAAGCCCCGTCATCTCGCCGTTGCCGTTGAGGCGATGGGTCCCGGCGAAGACCGGCTCGTCCCGCGCCAACCCCTCGCGCGGACAGACGACGGTAACGCCGGTCCGTACCGGCCCCTCCCCGACAACCAGCGGCCCCCCGCCCCGCACAACGGTAGTGTGTCCAACACGCACGCCCGCGACATCCGTGATGGCGTTCTCCGGTCCCGAGGAGAGATGCCCCACGACTACACTTGCTTCTCGTGCGCGCATGTTTTTGCCTTCCACGAGCACTCCTCTCTTATGGTTTGAGCCTTAACCAAATTGTCACCAATAATAACTCTGTACAAGAACGTCCCCGATGATGTACAGAAGTAGTGGCCTGACCCCATTTTCTGTACCAACTCCTATGAG
>JBBPZT010000064.1:0-5121 GCA_038198625.1 Rubrobacterales bacterium | reverse complement strand
GACCACCGACCAGCGCCAGCAGGGATTCGAGAAGGGCCTCAAAAAGTACCCCGGCATCAAGTACCTCGGCACCCAGTTTTGCGACGACGACCCGACCAAAGCCGCCTCGATAGCCAGCGCGACCCTCCGCTCGAACCCGGATTTGAAGGGCATCTTCGGCGCGAACCTCTTCTCCGCCGAAGGCTCGGCGTCCGGCGTTCGGCAGTCCGGCAAGGGCCAGCAGGTAAAGATAGTGGGCTTCGACGCGGGACCAACCCAGGTGAAGGACCTCAAAGATAAAACCGTGGACGCGCTTATAGCCCAGCATCCCGCCCAGATCGGCCAGACCGGCGTGCAAATGGCCGTCGAGTACCTCAAGACAAAAAAGAAGCCGAAGAAAAAGGAAATCCAGACCGGTCTTACGATCGTCACCAGGAGCAATATTAGCGACCCGAAGATCTCTAAGTATCTCTACAAGGCCCAGTGTTAGATCGCACCCGGCCGTGGCGAATGGTGTAAGTGACACGTTTTTCGGGGAGTAAGGTCTCATAGATAGGCCAGGGAGAGATCGGGAGGATAAGAATGTCGGGTTTACTTACCTCGGAGTCGGGTGGCGGATATAGCAGGTTCGTATACGTCGCCGCCGTTACCTGCGCGTTGGGTGGGCTGCTCTTCGGATACGATACGGGCGTCATCTCCGGCGCGCTGCTGTTCATAAAGAAGGACCTCGGGCTCTCGGACTTCTTGCAGAGTCTGGTTGTCAGCGCGGTCCTGATCGGGGCTGTTTTCGGCGCGGGTTCCAGCGGTGCCCTGGCCGACCGCTTTGGCAGGCGCAACATGGCCCTCGCCTCAGCCGTGGTCTTTTTCGTGGGCGCGCTCGGCTCCGCGTTCGCCCCGACGGTAACGTGGCTGGTAATCGCCCGGATCGTGCTCGGGCTCGCGGTCGGGGCCTCCACGGTGATCGTACCGCTCTACATCTCGGAGTTGTCCCCGACCGATATCCGGGGAGTTCTAACCGCGCTGTTCCAGTTCGCGATCACCATCGGTATCGTGATCGCCTATCTGGTGAACTACGTTCTCTCCGGCTCCGGGGCCTGGCGATGGATGCTCGGCCTCGCGATAATACCGGCGGTAATCCTCGGTGTCGGGATGTGGTTTTTGCCGGACAGCCCTCGCTGGCTCGTAAAGGAGAACCGCAACGACGAGGCCCGGCGGGTGCTGGAACGAGTCCGGAACGACGAAGACGAGATCAACGAAGAGATGAAGTCGATGGAAGAGGCCGAACAGCGGGAGGAGGCTGGCTGGGGAGAGCTGCTCAAGCCGTGGGTCCGGCCGATGCTCATCGTCGGTATCGGGCTGGCGATGGGCCAGCAACTCGTCGGTATCAACACCATTATCTACTACGCCCCGACCATTATGCAGTCAACCGGCCTGGCGCCCGGGAACTCCATCCTTGCCACCCTCGTCGTCGGGGTCGTGAACGTCATCTTCACCGTCATCGCGTTCCTACTCATAGACAGGATCGGGCGGCGTCCACTACTCCTGATCGGGCTCTCCGGCATAATCCTCGCCCTCGCATTGCTCGGCTTGAGCTACGCCCTACCGAGCCTGGCGGGGATAGAGACGTGGCTGATCCTGGCGGGTCTCATCCTCTACATCATGTCGTTCGCAGCGAGCTTCGGCGTGGTCCTCTGGGTCGTCCTGCCGGAAATTTTCCCGCTCAAGGTCCGGGGATCGGCGATGGGCGTCTGCACCATCCTGCACTGGAGCAGCAACCTCGCCGTCTCCCTCTCGTTCCTCCCCCTCATCAACGCTATCGGACGGGCGGCGACGTTCTGGGGGTTCGGCGTGATCGCCATAGGAGCTTTCGCTTTCGTCTACTTCCTGATGCCCGAAACGAAAGGCCGCAGCCTGGAGCAGATAGAGGCAGACCTGCGCGGAGTGGATACAGCCCAGACGGAAGCGGGAACCGCTTAACAGAGCACGGTGCCTTCCCACCGCCCGGCAGTCGGAGCGGTGGAGAGGTAACATCCGGGCGTGGCTAATGTTCTGAGATCCATGCTCTCCATCTCTGGGGCTACCGCGCTCTCGCGGGTCACCGGCTACGCCCGGACGTTCGTGCAGGCGGCGGTAATAGGGACAGGGACCAGGGTAGCCGAGGCTTACACCTACTCCAACACGCTGCCGAACCAGGTCTACGAGCTCTTCATGGGCGGGCTTCTGTCCTCGATCTTTATCCCGCTGCTCATCGAACGCCTCACCCATCACGGGGAAGGAGACGCCCGCCGCCTGACGAGCGCGCTCGTCAACGTGATCCTACCGTTCCTCTGCGTGGTTGCGCTCCTCGGTATCCTGTTCGCCTCACCCCTCATAAACCTCGTAACGGACTGGAAAGGTTCATCGAAGCTAACCCCGGAGGAGGCTCGGAGGACGACGGAGCTCGCGGTCCTTATGTTCCGGGTTTTCGCGCTCCAGATCCTCTTCTACGGTATCGGCGCCCTGGCAATGGGCATCCTGAACTCCCACCGGCGCTTCCTCCTTCCGGCCCTGGCGCCGGTCCTGAATAACCTGCTGGTCATAGCCTCTTTCGGCGGCTACGCCCTGCTCGTGCGCAGCCGCCCGGACACCGCCATCTACATTCTGGCCTTCGGCACCACGCTCGGGGTCGGGCTCATGGCGCTCGTGCTGCTGCCGTCGGTCTGGCGGCTCGGCTACCGGCCGCGTCTCGTCTACAGACATCCCTCGCTGCTACCCGCCGTCCGGCTCGCCGGCCCGATGCTCGTGTTCGTCGCGGCGTCCGTCGGCGTGCAACTCGCGGCCAACTACTTCGGGACGCTCTTCAGCGGTGTCTCGGACCTCTGGTACGCGTTCACGATCTTCTCCCTCCCCTACGGCGTTTTCGTCGTCGCCATCGCGACCGCCCTGATGCCAGAGCTCTCAGAGAGGTTCACCCTCGGCGACACGGACGGCTACCGCAACACCCTCTCCTTCGGCCTGCGGACGATGGCGTTTATCGTGGTGCCGGCGTCTGTCGGGCTCATCGCCTTCTCACGGCCGATCATCGGCCTGCTCTACGAACACGGCAGGTTCACCGCGAAGGACACGACGGCGGTCGCGGCGATCCTCACGGCTTTTGGTATTGGCCTGCTCGGCTACGCCGCCTACTTCATCCTGGTGCGCTCTTTCTACTCCCGCCAGAACACGAGGACCCCGGCGACCCTCAACGTCGTGCTGCTCGTGCTGTACGTGGTCCTGGGGTACGTGCTCTCCCGGGTCTTGGGTATGGGCCTTCCAGGCGTGGCGCTCGGGTTCTCGGCCGCCTACGCCATCCTCTCCATAGCACTACTAGCGGCGATGCGGCGGGAGATCAAAAAGATAAACGGTCGCCAACTCGCTACCTCCCTGACAAAAATTCTGTTAGCGGGCACTGTCATGTACGCGGTGGCAGTCGGAGGCATAGCTTTGCTCGGGACGGGGACCAACACCCCGGATCGCCTCCTCATCCTAGTGCTCGCCGGGGGCGTCTCACTCGCGGCCTACCTCGTCGTCGCCCTCCTGCTCCGCACCGAGGAACTGGGTTCGGCGGTGACGCTTCTGCGGAGCAGGCCTGTAAAGAGCATGCGAAAAGAAAGAAATTAATAGAGCAGTAACGTAGCCTATCGTCCTAAGCTCCAGCCGAACACAAGCTGACCGACTAAGAAGCTCATCACACTTCCACAAACAGGATTTCTCGAAACGTTTCTCATTGTCCACGGGCTTCCTCGACCGGTGCTGCTGGCTCCTGCAAGGGCTACGAGCCGGAGGCTGGTAGCCCTTGCGGACCTCGGAGTCTCTTGAGGGCTATTGAGCGTAGCTCTGTAGCCCGTCGCGCCGGGCCTCGCCGCCCGGATATGCAAGTAAAGCCTCCGACCTCTGATTTCGCAACTTGTTTATAGGAGAGCAATACGGCTTCTCCGTAATCTTGGAGGTGAACATGAAGACAGTATTCGTTCGGGCTTACACCCGCTGGCGCTTCGACCGGTTGGAGTACGTCCGATCTCACTGGCGCTCGCGGCTGTCGTAAGGAATTCAACAATTTTTTGCATTTATGTCCACAGTACGGATAGCAAGAATCCGGCATAAGTAAAGTGAATACGGAAAGTTATCCACAGACTTGCGGTGCTGGTTATCATCTCTGTGAGATAGTTAAGATAGTGAAAAGAGAACGGCGGGAGAAGTCCTACCAAGATCAAGCTCCCGCCGACTATGACAACCCCCTTGGAAAGGAGGCTTGTGGCTGATCTTACCGCAATCGCGCAGTTCGTACTTATCTGCCTTTGTATAGTGCTAACGTGGCTAAAGATTAAAGAACACCAGCGTAAGAAGTAGACCCGGTTTGTGGATATGGTTGTCTCCGATCCTCCTTGCCACGAATCACTTCTCTATCTCTGAGGCCGCCGCAGCCGCTCCACCTCCGCCTGTGCCGCCCTCTCGTTTGCCCAGACGAGGTAGAGCCGCAAACCCGCCCGTCTTTACGGCGGTAGACACTGCCCTCACCTTTGTCCCGTCTTCCCTTCAAAACTCCGCTCTCTCCAATGCTTTTTGGTCCATAGACTGTCAGAGGCTCCTGGAGGGCCGCGAGGAGAGGGACTGTAGAGAAGGAGAGAGTTTAGGTTTCCCTTTACCCAAGCGGAATTCTCTCCGGTCGAAGAGTAGCGGGCCTGGCAGGATTCGAACCTGCGACACACGGCACCGGAAACCGTTGCTCTATCCCCTGAGCTACAGGCCCATTCAGTAGTGAACCGCCCATAGATGGTACCTTACCGGGCCCCCGCCTTCAATCGGTCCGTCTTGTGAAAATTCGGGCCGGAGCGGTTAAACTACGCCGCACCCGATATGTACGCCGTCATCTCCGACATCCACGGCAACCTCGAAGCCCTAGAGGCGGTCCTCCGGGACATGCCCGACGGAGTAGAGACAGTCTACTGCCTGGGAGATGTGATCGGCTACGGCGCCAGCCCGAACGAGTGCTGCGACATCGTGCGTGAGGCGGGGATGCCCACTATCTCCGGCAACCACGATCTCGCCGTTACGGATCTCGAAACAGATCTGGCCTGGTTCAACCCGGTGGCCGCCGAAGCGGTCCGATGGACCCGCGAGCAT
>JBBPZT010000063.1:0-2103 GCA_038198625.1 Rubrobacterales bacterium | reverse complement strand
TTCGCGCTCAGGAGCCATCGGCGAGCCTCACGCGTAGTTGTCCGCCTTCCACCTTCGCGCCCGTAGCAGTGAGCCGGGCCAGCGAGTCGGGTAGCAGTATGTTCCGTCTGTAAGTCCCGACCTGCACCAGCAGCTCCGCGCCGCGCTTGCTCAGATCCACGCTGCGTTTATCCACCAGCGGCAGGTTGAAGACGACCTCGTAGCCCTTCCCATTCTTCACAATATCGTGGGCCGCGCCCCGGAGCAGTACATCCAGCGGCTCCGTCTCCCCGAAAACGTCTTCCCCGAGCGCTGCGAGCGATTCGAGACCGTACATCTCCCGGTCGAAGAGACGTGCTTTCAGTATCGGGATCGGACGGAAAGACTCCTCTATAGTCTCAAGGTGCTTCTTTTGCGCCTCGACCCAGCGCTTGAAGTACGGGTCGGAGATCTCATCCGGCAACAGTCTGTTGACGACTACGGCATCCACGCCGTAATCGTAGAGGTTGAGGTACGTATACGCCCGGCGAGCCTCCGCTATGACCATCTTCTCGGCGTTTGCCACGAGCCGCACGGAGGCGTTTTCGCGGTCCGTCATGATGTCCTCGACCTCCAAAACGGCCTCGTAGAATCGCTGGGCAGCCCCGAAGAACTCGTCGTCCGGCAGGGGCGGCAGGGACTTCGTCCTCCTGGCGAACGGACGCGCGAGCTTGGCGGCGGTTCTTTGGATCGGGAAGATCTTCTCGACGTACCAGTTGATCTGATCTGGCAGGCTCAACAGCTTGAGCGTCTCCCCGGTCGGCGCCGCATCCACGATGAGCGCGTCGTACACATCCTCCTGATAATGTTGGCGGACCGTCAGAAGTCCGAACAACTCGTCCATCCCCGGCAGCATAGCCAACTCCTCGGCGGCCAAAGTGTCGGAGCCCTGCCACTCGAAAAGCGTGGTCATGTATTGCTGGATCTCCGCCCAGTGCTCCTCGACCATCGAGGTCTGGGCCATCTCCTGAGCCCACACCCCCTCGGCCATCTCCTTGGGCTGAGGACCGATCTCCGTGTCGAAGGCGTCCGCCAGCGAGTGGGCGGGATCGGTGCTCATCACCAGCACCTTCTTGCCGGCCTTCGACGCGCGCAATGCCGTCGCAGCCGCGACGCTCGTCTTCCCGACGCCGCCCTTGCCTGTGTAGAGTATTACCCTCACGGCTGGGTCGGCCGCCGCTCTCGCTCGAAGCGTTGCTGGGCCTCGACCGTCCGAATAGCCTCCGGCATCGCCTCCAGGCGCCCTTTCGCTATCTCTTCTCCCGTATCGTCGCAGACGCCGTAGCTCCCCTTGTCTATTTTCTCCAACGCCCGGTCCACGTCTTCGAGGCGACGCCCGACCTGGCCCTCTATAGTGGCGTCCATCTCGCGGGTGAAGATCTCCTGGCTCATGTCCCCGCTATCGAACTGGTTATCCTGCTCCTCCTGGCTCCGCTCCTCGGCGTCTTCCGCCATACCCTCCCGCACCCGAACCAGCTCTTCCCGGATCTCCAAAAGGCGCTCTTTCTGCTGTGTTACAAACTTCTCGTCAATCCCGCTATCAGACACATCCAACCCCTTCTACAACGCTTTGTTTCACCACTAGACCATACAATAACCCGGCCGCCGACGTAAGCCCGCAACATACCCCACCAAAAAAGAAACCGGCCCCGATTGCCACACGGTCCAAAAAACTGACCGCTGACAAGCTGACCGGCTAAAAAGCCATAAGAAATGGGCGACGACCTACTCTCCCACAAAGTTGCCCCTGCAGTACCATCGGCGCGGGCGGGCTTAACTTCTCTGTTCGGAATGGGAAGAGGTGTATCCCCGCCGCTATCATCACCCTTTCAAAAGGTACTTCTATTCAATTGTAAACCCGGCCAAAAGCTTTGGCCTGATCTTTGAAAACTGCATAGCTACGAATCCAATAAAAACCATTAAGCCCTCGACTTATTAGTACCACTCGGCTAAACACGTCGCCGTGCGTACACCTGTGGCCTATCGACCTGGTGGTCTACCAGGAGTCTTACTCCCTCATGGGGATGGGAGATCTTATCTCGAGGTGGGCTTCCCGCTTAGATGCTTTCAGCGGTTATCCCTTCC
>JBBPZT010000062.1:0-10873 GCA_038198625.1 Rubrobacterales bacterium | reverse complement strand
CTCAGATCTGCCCCCGCCGAAGGAGCTAAGAGTGCTGCTTGAGCGGGTGTTCGTGGGACGAGGGCTCTATCTCTATGTCCGTTAGCAACAAACTACCGCTAAGCGCCGGGAATCCGCATTAAAGTGCTTGTGTTACTTCAGGCTACGATGAGAACCTATGGCAACGAACTGAAGCGTTTGTTGTTCGGGGTCTCTACCTGGTTCGGATGCCGTTCGGGAACCTCGAATCAAGCCTTTTTTGCGCGCCGGGACCTTTCTTCCTCTCACAATTCTCCAGGGTGTCCAGCACGTCCTTCGTCATCAAGGTAGGCACGGATTTAGGGTTACGGCCCGTGGTCTTGAGCAGGACGAGGCCGTCTCTGTTGCTGTAGGGGCCTTTCCTGATGCGCTCCGAATGGACTACCTTGAAGGCGCCGCTCCTCTCCAGCCGCGCCGGCAATTCTATTATCCCAGGATATGTGGAACTGCTGGTGATCAAGACGTAGCCGGACTTTTCGCGGGCCTGCTCCAACAGGTTGGGCAGGGATAGAGAGATGTTCTTACATTTGCCGACCATCTGGACCCATACTGCGTTGCGCGGTATTTGCGAGACGTCGTTCTGGTTGACGTCGCATCTCATCTGTACGTTTGGACGCGGCACGCATATGCTCTGATCCAGTTTTATCTGGCTCCAATCGTGCTGTCCGCCATCCAGAAATATCACGTAGTTTGCCTGGGCCGAGCTGACGAGTATGTTTTTCCCTTCAGGTACGTTCCGGGACATCCAGTTGATCATCTTTGAAGCCTCGGGCGCCACCTGATGCTCCTTGGCTACGTTTTCCGTCTTGCCGGGGAGCAGGTAACGGACCTGCTCTCCGGCGGCCGCCAGCAACAGTATCGTGAGGGACGCTGCTGCGAAGGCGGCCAAAAACCGGCCAGAGTAAGTCCTCCCCCGCACCGTCACCCTGATGGCGTCCACCACGAGTGCCGCCAGCGCGCAGAACAAGAGGGACTGGGGAACGAGGAACTGACGCCAGGCCCACCCTTCGATCGCTACCAGAAGGATAACCGGCGCCTGAAAGAGCAGCGCGAGGGTGAGAAGCCGCCAGGGCGCATCTCGCTTCCGGGTTTTCCAGATCATGTATCCTGCTATGAGCAACAGCACGGGCACCACGATGCTGACGGGATACAGAAGCTCGGAGAGGTACTGCTTCAGGCCATCGTAAGAGAGGTTGGATAGGGCGTGAGACCCGGAGGAGAGCAAGAGACCGGAGAGCGAGAAGGTCCATGCTACCACCACGAGCCATCCGGCCCAGAGCCGCAGGCGCTCGTTGTCCAGTAACCTCGTGATCGCACCGGAGGAATAAGCTCCGCCGGCGAGGCCCATGAGGACCAGGATCACCACGAGGCTCGGGAGTTGCAGTCTGGTCGGCAGGTTGCCGACCAGATATATTTTCCCGTCGAAGGAGTAAACCCAGGCCCACCAGGGCAGACACACGAGGGCGAGGCCCAGATAGTGCAAGAGTGCCCCTCGCAATCGCCAGTTGAGCAGTAGCACCGCGAGCAAGGCGAGCGGGATGTTCGCGAGCGCTGTCTCCTTGGTAAGTATGGAGGCTCCGAGGAGCAGGCCGGAGAGAAAGGCTAGGGAGGGGTTGTCTCTTTGGACGGCAGCTATCAGTATCAGCAGCGCAAGCAAATAGACTGTCAACATCACGCCGTCTATGTTGAAAGCGCTGGAGGCTGTCATGTTGTAGCCGAGCAAGGCGACCAGAGCGGCTGAGACCAGGCCGGCGAGAGGGCCGGAGAGCTTCTTGACAAGGAAGTATGCCAGGAGGGGATTTAGTAATGCCAGCAGGCGCACCGCCCACGCCAGGGTATCCGTGTCGCGCCCGAACAGGAGCGTCAGGAGGCCGATCAAGGCCGGCAGGACCGGTCCGTGGTTTCCGGCCAGCGTCACGAAGTTCCGCCCGGAGAAGAGGTACATGCTGGCGAGCATGTAGCGGCTCGCATCGTTGCCGATAACCGTCCAGTGGTTCGCGAACCACACGAGTGACGGGAAGGAGAGTATCCCGATAAACGGTATGACCAACAGGTCCGTCCACCCAAAACGGTCGCCGGACCTGGAATCGGACGGTGAATATACCGAGGACTTTACCCCTATTAACGAGCGCAGACCGGTATCTCCTCTCTAGCCTGGGAGAGACACATTCTACTATCTTTGGCCGCGAATCTTTATCCCTGGCCGGCGAGAGTCGACCCGTGGCGGAATCGCCCGAAAAGAGCTTCTGGTACGCAACGTTAACCTCCATGAGACATCATCGCTGTTCGGAGAGGAGTCAGGAATCGCAGACAACCGCGCCACGGCGAACATACTCGAAGCGAATATCCCCGGCGCGGGTAAGGTTGTCCTTCCCGAGGCGGCCCCCACATGGTGAACCCTTTTCAGGCGGACGCTAGAAGGGCCCCTTACTTTTTCTCTTCCTGATCTTGTTCCCCGTTCTGCTCGGCGGCTTGCTCCCGGACGATGACCTGGGCTACTCGGGGGCCGTCGGTGTCGTCAACGAGCAGGGTGTGGCCGTCGAGGTCGAGTTCGTCGCCGATCTCGGGTGGGCGGCCGAGTTGGCCGAGGACGAGACCGCCGATGGTGTCGAAGTCCTCGCTCGTGAATGACGAGCCGAGAGCTTCGTTGACCACCTGGATCGGGATGCGGCCGTCTATGGAGTAGTCTCCGCCTTCCAGCTTGCGGACGGCCGGCTCCTCCTCGTCGAACTCGTCCCGGATCTCCCCGACTATTTCCTCCAGAATGTCCTCGATGGTGAAAAGCCCCTCGAAAGAGCCCCACTCATCTATGACAACCGCCATCTGGATCTCCTGCTTCTGGAAGTCCACCAGGATCTCGTCTATGCGCCGATTCTCGGGGACGGTGAGTACCTCTCGCATAAGGTCACCGGCCGTGACCTTCGACTCGAGGCCGCCCTCCTGCTCGACGGCCCGCAGGATGTCCTTGACGTGCACGGCCCCGACGATCCGGCCAGCCTTTTCGGCCTCGTAGATCGGGTACCGGGTGTAAGTGCCGGCCGCCGCGACCGAGACCAGGTCCTTGAGAGGCGTCCCCGAGAAGAGCGCGACCACATCGGGCCTCGGGACCATGATCTCACGGGCCATCTTGTCGTTGAGCTCGAACACCGCGCTGACCATCTGCTCTTCGTCTTGATCCAGCATCCCATGCCGGGTCGACTGGGAGACGAGCGTGCGGATCTCATCTTCGGAGTGCGTATCGTCCCCCTCCGAGGCCGGAGGATACCCGAGCATCCGGGTGAAGGCGTTCGCCGTACCGTTGAAGACGAAGGTGCCGGGCAGCAGCAGGTAGTAGAAAAATTTCATGATCGGCGCCACGAAAAGCGAGGTCCCAGTAGGACTTTGGATCGCTATGGTCTTCGGTGAGAGCTCTCCGAAGACCACGTGCAGGAAGGTTATCACCAGGAACCCGAGGGCGAAGGCTACCGGGTGGAGAACATTCTCCGGCATGCCGAGTGCGCCGAAGAGTGGCTCCAGAACCGCCGCTACGGCCGGCTCCCCGAGCGCACCGAGCCCCAGGGAAGAGATCGTGATACCGAGTTGTGTTACGGCCAGGTACGTGTCCAGCTTGCCGGTCGCTTCCTTGACGAGCCCGGCTGCCGCCCGACCCTCCTCCACGAGCCTATCCACCTGAGTCGAGCGGATCTTTACGAGCGAGAACTCGGCGGCCACGAAGAAACCATTCAAAGCAACCAGAAGGAGCGCCGCGAGAATTTTCAGGACGGGAATTAGAACGCTTTCCAGCACGACTCCCGGCTCTGGTTTACAGAAACGTGTCTCGCGCCCGGAGAGGGAGCGATGCCAGGTGTTGCTGAAGTACATAACTGCACGACTAAGAATATACCATCTCGCGCCCCGCGACAAAAACCCCGACTCAGTAGAGCAGACGCTTGTCCAATACGTTTACGAGGTCTTCTCCGGCCAGGTAGCGGCGCAGGTTCTCACGGAAGAGGTCCGCCAGCAGGCGGTTGGTCAGGTCCGGCACGTTATCCGTGGCATGGGGGCTTATGACCACGTTCTCAAGCCCCCAGAGCGGGCTTTCTTCCGGCAGCGGCTCTTCCTCGAAGACATCGAGTGCCGCCCCCGAGAGGTGACCATCTTTCAGTGCTCCCGTTAGCGCCCCTTCATCCACGACCTTCCCCCTCCCCACGTTCACGAAGTACGCACCCGGCTTCATAACCCGTATTGCTTCCTCGTCGAGCAGGTGTTCCGTTTCGGGAGTGGAGGGCAGCGTCACGACGACGTAGTCTGCTTCTCTCAGGGCGTCGCCCAGGTGCTCCGTCGTATAGAGTTCGTCGGCGTAGTCGCGGGCGGGCTCCTCCTCGCGCACCGTCCTCTTGACCCCGAGTATGCGCATCCCGAATGGTCTCGCCAGCCCGGCGACGGCGCGACCTATACTCCCCATACCGACGATGCAAAGGGTCTTGTCCCGAAGCGTCTCCGAGACGAAGTCCTCGCGCCAGAGCTTATTCTGTTTGTCGTTTCGCAGACTGTCGAGACGTTTGGCGTGCGAGAGGAGGCCCGCCAACGCGAACTCGGCGAGTGAGGAAGAGAATACGCCGCTCGCGGTTGTCACGGTAATGGCCGTCTCCTGCAGGTTGGCGCGGGCGGAGATCTCACCGGCCCCCGCCATGCTCCCCTGCACCCAACGAAGCTTGGACGCGACCCGCGCCAGGTCCTCTACGTTGCCACGGGGAAAGTCGAAGAGTACCTCCGCCTCCGCGAGCATGCCGAGAAACTCTTCCTCCTGCTGCGGGGAGCGCCGCCATCCCGCCGGCCCCGCGTGGTCCCCGCCCCAGCGCGGCGGGGGGACCAATTCTTCCCGGTAGAGGACCTCCAGCCGGCCGTCAGTCTCACGGATTTGCTGGATGTACTCTTCCTCGAAGAAGCTCGTCACGACCACCGTAGTCATACTTTCCTCCTGTACTCTCATATATGGTCACAGTCTATAGCCGGCTGGTAAGCTCTACCGTGTGGACGAGAAGATCGACATCCTGGACGCCTCTGGAAACCCTACCGGAAGGGTCGCCTGGAAGAGTGAGGCGCATCGCCGGGGACTCTGGCACCGGTGCTTTCACTGCTGGATCTCCGGTACCGACTCTGAGGGCCGGTACCTGCTCGTCCAGCGCCGCGCCGCCGTAAAGGATACCTGGCCCGGTAGGCTCGACGTCACCGCTGCGGGACACCTGGCGGCAGGAGAGACCACCCTCGACGGACTGCGTGAACTCGACGAGGAGCTTGGTCTTACCCCCGACCCCGAACTACTCATCCCGCTCGGTACCCGTCGCATCGAGCAGGAAATACCAGACGGCCGCGACTGCGAGTTCCACGAGGTCTTCCTACTCCTGGATCAGACCCCCCCGGAAGAGATGAGCCTCCAGGAGGAAGAGGTCGATTCTCTGGTCCGAATAGCCCTGGAGAACGCCGAAAAGCTGGATGTAGGAGAGACTGTACCCGCGCGAGAATGGAAAGATGGAGAACGCGTCGAAACTCGGGTGAGCCTCGCCGACTTCGTCCCCAACGACGACGGTTATCTCGGGCGGGTAGCACTGGCGGCCCGTAAAGCCCTCGCCGGAGAGCAGCCTCGTCGCATCTTCTAGCTCTGTTCCTCCTGGTCCGCTGGTTTTCCGACCTGCCGGACAGCGAGCCCGACTCGCCACTCGGCCCCCCGCGCGTCCCGGACAGCGTAGCCGTTTTCATCTGCGCTCGCGTGCTCCCGGACGAGGGCTACAAATGCCCGCGCGGTCTCGGCGGCCAGGTGTACGGTAGCGACGGCTGGCGACGACTGTTCGGGAGGTAGCGTTGGGACGGAGCAGGCGGCGAGGTTCGAAAGGTCCGCGCAGCGTGCCGCTCCCTCGGCCAGCAACGCTGGCGGGAGGGGCCTATCTCCACCGGAGCGTGCCAGGGCTTCGAGTTGGTTCTTTATGTCCATGGCCGCGTCCCGGATAGTATTTACCTGTAGGGGGTTGTCGCAATCTGGTCCGGCTTTGCAGGCTTCACGGAAGGACGCGGCCGCCAGGGCTCCGGAGAAGCATAAGGATACGCCGGGGTCCTCTCTCTTGTTCTGCGGGTTGCTCAAGGTGGGGGTTATTCTATCCGAAGCGTTTTCGCGGTTCGGGTGGGATCAGTGCGGTTCTACCCGCCGGTAACGGGCGATCATAAACATGAACAGGCCGTAGGCTATGAGGCCGAGGGCGACGGCGCCCAGGAGGTAGGGCCGTAGGGTTGCTGAGAGAGGCTGTGGAGCGCCGCCGAGGCCGCTGGCTTCGCTCGGATCCGACTGGTAAGCGGCCAGGATCACGAACCCACCCGCGATAAAGATGACGATGGCGCGGGCGGTGGTGCCGATGCTGCCGACGCTAGTGGTCCAGTGTTCCTCCACCTCGCTCATGTCTCCCAACTTCAAGTCGTTCATGAACTTGGATGTCAGGGCGGCGTGTAGTTGGTAGACGCCGACCCCGATCACAACCAGCCCGACCAACGCCACTAGTATCTGCCCGAGCGGCGGATAGTAGCCCAGGATCTGGGCCGTCAGGTCGTCTTTGGAGTCCTTCTTACCCTCGGCGCCGATCACCTCCTGCGCGGCGGTAAAGGCGAGGCCGCCGTAGATTAGGGCGCTACCGACGTAAGCGGCGCGCCGGACGATCCCCGTGAAGTCGTTGCCCTTGTCCTCTGGGTCCATAACGCCCTGCACGAGCTTCCACAGCGCGTATCCGACGAGCCCCGCGGCTAGAACAAGCAGCAAGACCTTCCCGAAAGGGCTGGTCCCGAGGCTCTGGAACGCCCCGCTCGTGCCGGTCGTCTTGCCGCCCGTGTTGGTCGCCTCCCGGATCGCCAGCACCCCTATCACCACGTAGACGACACCCTTCGCCACGTAGCCCGCGCGAGCCAGGCCGTCGATCCAGGGGCTCACTTTCCTGGATGCTTTCTCGGCGTGCCGCTTTGCTTTCTCCGCCGATAGGTCGTTCGATGAGTCCTTTCGTGACACGTCTCTCCTTTGGCCGGCTCATACTCTACACCCGCGCCGCCCGACGCGATATATTAGAGCCATGAGAGTAGCATTAGCCCAGATCAACACCACCGTCGGGGACGTATGGGGCAACGTTGAGAAGGCCACCGACGCCTTACGCCTGGCCGTCGAGTCTGGTGCGAGCGTCGTCGCCTTCCCGGAGTTGACCATCCCCGGCTACCCGCCGGAGGACTTGCTGCTCCAGCCGTGCTTTATCCAGGACAACCTGAAGGCTCTGGATGAGTTCGCCGGAAAGGTGCCGGAGGGAGTGGTTGCCGCCGTCGGGTTCGTGGACTTGACGAGCGACCTCTATAACTCCTGCGCGGTCGTCTCCGGTGGTGAGATCCTCCACCGCTACCACAAGCACTACCTGCCGAACTACGGCGTCTTTGACGAGAACCGCTACTTCCGAGAGGGCGCGGGCGCTCCCATCTTCAAGCTGGATGGTTCGCTGCTCGGGGTGAGTGTCTGCGAGGATATCTGGTACCCTGGCGGCCCCGCCCGCGAGCAGGCGCTCGGCGGCGCGGGAGTTCTCCTGAACATCTCGGCGTCGCCTTATCATCGTCGGAAGGGCACTTTTCGGGAGAGGATGCTCGGGGTCCGGGCTTCAGATTACGGCTGCTACGTGCTCTTCTGCAACCTCGTCGGCGGACAGGACGAGCTTGTCTTCGACGGTCACTCCGTCGCCTTCGACCCGGAAGGGCGACTGCTCGGCCGGGCGAAGCAGTTCGAGGAAGATCTTCTCCTCGTGGATCTCCACCCCGAAGAAGCCCTGAGCCGCCGCCTCCACGACCCGCGGCCCCGCAAGGAAGACCTCGGCCACTCCCCTCAACTGGTGGAAGTGGCCGGATACGGGAACGAGACAGGATCGACCGAGTCAGGTGAGTTGCGGGTCGAGCCCGCGCTCTCCGAGGAGGGAGAGGTGCTGGAGGCCCTCACTCTGGGCTTGCGGGACTACTTCGGGAAGAACGGCTTCTCGCGGGGGGTGCTCGGGCTCTCGGGCGGAATAGACTCCTCGCTCTCGGCGGCCGTCGCCGTCCGGGCGCTCGGTCCCGAGAACGTGACCGGCGTCTTGATGCCGAGCCGCTACACCTCGGCGGGGAGCAATACCGACGCCCAGGTGCTCGCCAAGAACCTCGGCATAGACGTGCAGGAAGTCCCCATAGGTCCGGCTTTCGACGCGTACAGGGAGATGCTCGAAGGGGCTTTCAAGGGATTGCCCGAGGACGTAACCGAGGAGAACCTCCAGTCGCGCATCCGGGGCAACATCCTGATGGCCCTGAGCAACAAGTTCGGCTGGATCGTCCTTTCCACCGGCAACAAGAGCGAGATGAGCGTCGGTTACTCCACGCTGTACGGAGACTCGGCCGGCGGGTTCGCCGTCATAAAGGACGTGCCGAAAACCCTCGTCTACAGCGTCTGCCGCTACATCAACGAGCTCGAAGGGCGCGAGGTCGTACCCGAGTCCGTTCTGGATAAGGAGCCCTCCGCCGAACTGCGGGATGACCAGCGCGACAGCGACTCCTTGCCGCCCTACGACATCCTCGATCCGATCCTCGAAGCCTACATCGAAGAGGACAAGGGGATCGGAGAAATAGTCGCCTCCGGTTACGACGAGGAGGATGTCCGGCGGGTCGTGAAGCTCGTCAACGCCGCCGAGTACAAGCGTCGCCAGGCTCCCACCGGCATCAAGGTCACCAGCCGCTCCTTTGGCCGCGACCGGCGGATGCCGATCACCAACCGCTACACCGAACGCCGCCCGAAGCTATAGGGGGACCTGAGATCCTACTCCAGGGAGGACGAGACCTCTAGCCTGTCTTATCCAGAATCCTTTCTCCGGTATTCAGGTTACGTCCCGGCGCCGGAGGAGTAAGGCCGCGAGGATGAGGAAGATCACGGCGTAAACAGCGAGGACGAGCGCCGCCTGGAGCGGTTCCACGGGTGGCTTCTGGGCACCGAGTCCTTGCGGAAGGTTCCTGGTGAAGGAGTCCGCCAGGAAGTTAGAGTTCTGGCCGGGAAAGAACTTGCGGGCGTTTCGGAAGGCCTCGCTCTTGATCGGCAGGCTGAAGATGATCCCTTCGATAACCAGGGAGTAGACTAGCCCAATGGCGATGGAGAGCGCCGTGCTCCTGAGGAGCGTCGCCAGGAACACGCCTATCGCGGCCCAGAGAACGAGGATCAGTCCGCCGGACCCGAGAGCGCGGGCGAGTTTGCCGTACGGGGGCCAGCTTACCGGCGTGTTCTGAAGCCCGGCTATTACGTAGCTACAGGCCGCACCCGCCGCGAACGCCAGGATGACGAGCAAGATCAGGACGACGAGAAGGGCGAACATCTTGCCGGCGAAGACGTTCAGCCTTCCAGGCCGCAGGGAGAGTATCGTCTTGAGCGTACCCCAGCCATACTCGCTGCCGACCGCCAGGGCGCCGAGGATCAGGGCGATCGGGCCACCTAGAGTGGGGAAACCGCTCATTATGTTGGAGGCCAGGTTCTCCGGGTACAGAGACTTCAGCTGCTCCTCTTGTTGTTGCTGCTGCTGCTTTTGGACTTTTGGGGGGGCGTCTTTGGGTGCGCTGGGGGTCGGAGCGTTGGAGAGAAAGACGTAGGTCAGGGTATAGGCGAGCAGGACTATAACGGCCAGCCAGATCAGGCCGAGTATCCAGGTCGCGGGACGCTTGCGCATCTTGAGGAACTCCGCCCTGAAGCTGCCCGCCATCCTACTCTTCTCCTTCCGTGGTTTCCCCGCCGGTGAGCTCCAGGAAAACCTCCTCCAAAGACTGGGTAGCAGGCCGCAGTTCGCTTACCCGCAGCCCGGCGCTTACCAGCTTCTCGTTGATCTCCGCCGCGTTTTCGGGGTCTATGCTCAGCCGTAGCGTTCCGTCCGTCTCACGGACTTCCTCGACCCCGGCGAGCTTCTTCGCTATCTCGGCCGCCTCATCTACCGGGTCGGCACGGACCAGGAGCCCCGTGTCACCCCGCAGTTCGGCCACCGTACCCTCGGCGACGAGTTCGCCGTTCTGGATCACGCCTACCCGGTCGCAGATCTGCTCCACCTCGCCGAGCATGTGGCTTGAGAGGAGCACTGTCCTTTCTCCGCGTCCGAGCTCACGGATCAGGGAGCGCATGTCGGCCATGCCCTTTGGATCCAGGCCGTTGGTCGGCTCGTCTAGTATCAGGAGGTCCGGGTCTTTTAAGAGCGCCGCCGCCACCCCGAGCCGTTGCTTCATCCCGAGTGAGTATTTCCTGTACTTGTCCTTCGCCCTCCCCGACAACTCTACCTGACCCAGGACCTCCCCGATGCGCGGCTTTTTTACCCCGGAATATCGGGCCATGACCTTGAGGTTGTCCCGGCCCGAGAGATATGGATAGAAGGCCGGCGACTCGACCAGGGCCCCGAGCCCGGCGAGCCCTTCGGAGTCGCCCGGCGCCTTGCCGAGCACCGTGGCCGTTCCGGAGGTCGGCTTTATGAGCCCGAGCAGCATCCGTAGCGTGGTCGTCTTGCCCGCGCCGTTCGGCCCCAGAAACCCGTAGACTTCACCGCGGCGGACGGTGAGGTCCAGGTTATCGACGGCGGTTGTCTTCGAGCCGTAGCGCTTGGTGAGGCCTTTGGTCTCTACCAAGAGTTGTTGTGCTCCGCTCTCCGTCACGGGCGGCTCCTTTCTTCTGCTGCGGGCATTGTCTCGCAGTATGAGGCGAAATGTCTAATCGCCGCTAGAAGTGTGGCCGAAAAGCTCCCATGAGCTGGCCGCTTGAGTACACTTCTCTCGGGAACCGACGAGGAGGTACTTGCGATGCTTGGGAAACGGTCGG
>JBBPZT010000061.1:0-5460 GCA_038198625.1 Rubrobacterales bacterium | reverse complement strand
GTAGAGAAAGTAACGATGGACGTTGTTCCAGAGAAATAGCCCCCTCTCGCCCTTATAAGTATCTGCGCTCCTGGCCCAGGGACGGTCCCGCTGCTGAGGCTTGCTGGCGCAGGCCGGCGGGTCCCAGAAGAAGGCCCGATAGTAGGCCTTGCGATAGTAATAACAAGTCGCACGAAAACCTAGTGGGATCCAGAGTACAAACAGAGGCGCCGTTACGAAACTCGGCAGCCATCCAGGACGCCCGACCGGCGGTGAGTAGAAAGGCGAGAGGTAATTCTCGTAGTGCCCCGGATAGAGCAAAACTATCGTAAACGAATATATGCCGAACGCGGTCAGCACCGCGACCACGGTCATGGGTTCTATCCACCATGGTAACCTCTTCCAAGCGGCGGCTACACTTGCCAAGCTAACTCTCCCTCTCTAAACGCCTATCTAGCGAACGCCCTACAACGTCCGGAGTATAGAGTATAGATTTAGGGCAGTATGTGAATCCGTTCTGAGTAGCATATAAGTGCTGTGTAACCTGTGGGCCTGTAAGGCCGGGCCGTCCCGTAAGCCGGATTCTGCTCTATCCCGCCATCCATCTCCGGGATCGGCTTCTGCTTCTCCCGAGCCCCCGTCTATCGGGGGCTGCGCCTACCAGCCTGAAGCTTTCGCCCCAGGACACTTTGGCTTGCTCGCACCGGTGGTTTACCTGGCCGGTCCCTCCGGCGGGCCGGCTTCGCCTGGCTGCCTCGGGATACCGCCGGTGGGCTCTTACCCCACCCTTTCACCCATCACCTGTGCCGGCAGGTAACCCTTCCGGCCATCGGCTGGTCTACTCTCTGTTGCACTTGACGTGGCGGAGGGCTTACACCCACCGCCCCTCGGGTTATTGGCCCGGGCGGCCTCTACTGCGAGTCCGGACTTTTCTCTACATCCTTGGGCAAAGCCCAGGATACAGCGACGGGTCGGACGGCCCGAAAAGCCCACACAGAGTATACCCTAGTCCTGGATCAGCTTTTCGTCAGGGCTTTTCCACGGCGTACCAGGACGATCCTGCTCGGGGTCAGGCGCAGCTCCACCCGCTCTGTCCGGCTCCAGCGCTCTTTCCAGCGTTGGTCCTCGTCTACCGCGGGGTCGAACCAGACTCCGGGCCGCGCGGTCTCCAGGACACCCTCGTAAGCGCTGTAATCTTTCGGGTCGCGCAGCGTGGAGCCGAAGTCCCTGCGGTAGATGGCGTTGCGAGAGCGGAAAGACTGCACGGAAGACGGGCTGGTGCCGAGCGCGCTGGCGATCCAATCGTCGCTCTTCCCCTCTTCGACCCATCTCTTTATGTCGTCCGCGAACTTCCTGAGTGAGACCCTCTGGTTTATTCCCACAAACCGCCCCTCTTCCCCCCCTGTATTGTCCAAGTGTCTTAGCTTACATAATCAGTGATAGGATTTCCAGTAATCTGTATTCTCTGATGTAGACTTTGCGTTATGATGACACTCATAAACATAGGGGCGGATATATTGCGCTTGATACCGCTCGTCATGGTCTTCTACATCCCGGCCTTGCTCGGAACGGCAACCTGGAGGGAGCGCGGAAGGGCCTATAAAGTCAAGGCGCTCCTGTGGTTTGTCATCGGGTTCGGGCTCGTGGTCGGCATCCACCTGCTACTCAGGAGCGCCACGACGGCCCAGGTGCTGGAGGTAATAGTAATCTCCATCGCCCAGATCGCCGCAGCGCTCGCGCTGGCCGCCTTTACCGTCTACCGGCTGGCGGACTAGACCTTACATATAGCTCTAGGCGCCGTCCAGGGCGTTCTGAACCTCTTGTTTGTCTGAGTTCAGGGCGTAGAAAGTCATGTCGGCGCGCGCTTTCTCGTAGGGTTTGGCGCGATCCGTCTTCAAGAATTCGGCCTCCAGCATCGCTTTCACGACGTCCCTGATCTCCTCGCGGGATAGCTCTAACTCTCCCCTCTCGTCCAGCTCGCGGATGCTGCCGAAGATCTCGACCAGAGACGCGGGCTGACGCAGCTTGGCGACGCTCCGGCACACCGTCCTGAACTCGTAGGACGTGAGATCTTCCAACAAGTCGAAGTCTTCTCCCGCGCCAGTGTCCTCGTCGTCTTCTTCGGAGGCGCCATTCTCCCCGGAGCTTTTTTCGTTCGCCCGTCCGTTTCCGCGGGCGCTTGACGCCCTACCTTCCGTCCTGCCATCTGAGCGGCCGTTGGTCGCGGCGGCGCCGGAGGATTCGGTTGGGTCCTCGGCGGCCAGATCCGAGTCAGATTGCTGTGGGATCTCCTCGTCCGGCAGATAGACCTGCAGTTCCAGGTCCTGGTCCACGGTGTTGACCATCCCGCGGCGCTCGGCCTCCACGACGAAGTCCTTGAACTTCTTGAAGCCCTCGTTCCGCTCGTCAAAGGAGCCCATCTGAACGATCATCTGCTGCTTGACCTGCCCGAGGACGCGGGTGTTGCCACCCTTCTTCAACGACTCGACCGCCCGGACCAGTTCCCCGTAAGGGTCCACCTTCTTCTTTTTCGGTTCGCGGTCACGGTCGCGGGCGGCACGGTCTTCCTCCAGGAGGGAAGCGTAGGAGATAAAGTGGTCGGCCGATTCGATCAGGTGGTACGAGGTCGCCTCCGAAACCCCGATCACGACGACGTTCTTCCCCTGGCTCCTCAAGAGGCTAACCAGCGGGATGAAGTCCCCGTCGCCGGTCACGAGCACGTAGGTTCCGACTTGCGGGTGGTTGTGCATGAAGTCCGAGCACTCGACCGCGAGCATCACGTCTATAGAGTTTGTCCGGCGCTTGGAGGACTTTCCTCCGGGGAAGTAGCGGGCCGAGATGTAGCGCGGCGAGATGCCGTTGGAGTAGAGCGTCGGCGGGGCCTGACGGAAGTCGCCGTCGGTCCAGTCGGCGTAAGCCGTCGCGGAGATGATTCGCCCATACTCACGGGATTTCTCCAGGATCGCGGAGACGTTGGGCTTGGAATGATACTCGGTGACCGTGGAGATATATATGTTCTCCCAGTCGATAAAGATTGCCAGGTCTTCAGGCATTGGTTTCCCTTACTTGGAGAGGGGAGCCGTTTTCCGGGAGCCCCTCTGGTTGCCTACACATTGAAACGTTCGCGAAACCGCACGGCCGTCTGGGAGAGGACTTCCTCGTCGAGGACGGCCTCCACCCAGAGGATGCGGTCGCGGTCTTCCAGGTCTTCGGGCAGATCAAAGGTGGAGACCACGGTCACCGGCTCCTCGGTCCCATCTAGCCAGACGGGATACACCGGGGACTCGGCGAGGACTTCTCCTTCTTCATCAGAGACGAGGATACGTGCGGCCCGCTCTCTCTCACCGGCGTGTTCGCACCCCTCGAACTTGGCGTAGACGACGAAGGAGACCTCGCCGTCTTCTCGCGGCCGTAGCTCATCGAGTATCCCGAACAAGGTGAGCCGTCCGTCGAGTTCGACGCAACTCTCCGCCAGCACCAACGCCGTGCACTCCACCACGCCCTCGCAACTGTTATCCACTCGTCACCTCACCGTTCGTGTCCTCTGGCTCTGGAAGTCCGGCCGCCGATTCGTTTATGACCTCTTCGCCGGAGATCTCCTCCAGCGAGAGCTCATCAGTGGCGCCGTCAGCGTCGGCGCTCTTCGAAGATATAACCTTCGCTATCGCGCTCACCGAGTCATCGGCGCGCAGGTTCATAACCCGGACGCCCTGGGCGGAGCGGCCCTGGCGCGAGACGGAGTCGGCGTCCATCCGGATCGTGGTCCCGAAGTTCGAGACGATCATCAACTCGTGGAGCCCCGGCCGGACTACCCGCACCCCGGCGAGCCGACCCCGCTCGCCGTCGGTCTTCATGACGATAACACCCTGTCCCCCACGCCCCTGCGCCCTGAACTGCGAGAGGGCGGTGCGCTTGCCGAAACCACATTCAGTGATCATGAACAGGTCGGCGGTATCGTCGGAGACCACGTCCATCGAGAGCAGATCGTCGCCTCCCTTGAGCGTTATACCCTTGACCCCGCCGGTCGCCCGACCCATCGGACGCGCCTCGCTCTGCGGGAACCTGAGGCCCTTGCCGTTCTTGGTTATGAGCACGACCTCCTCTCCCTCTTCGGCGTGGCGAACCGTGACCAACTCGTCGTCCGCCCCGAGGTTTATAGCGATGATGCCGTCGCTCTTGAGGGGCGTATTGTAGTCGAGGAAAGCACTCTTCTTGACGATGCCCTTGCGGGTGGCGAAGAGCAGATATTCTGCCTCCTCAAAGGTTTTGGTGGCGATCACCGTGGCTATCCTCTCGCCCTGGGCAAGCGGCAGAAGGTTTGCCACGTGACGGCCCCTGGCGGTGCGGCTCATCCTAGGGAGTTGGTGGACTTTCAGACGGTAGACCTTGCCCTTGTTGGTAAAGAAGAGCATGTAGTGGTGAGTGGTCGTGATGAAGAGGTGCTCGATGTAGTCGCCTTCTTTGAGCTCCATCCCGTTGACCCCGACCCCACCCCGGCCCTGCTTGCGGAAGGTGTTGACGGGGACACTCTTGAGGTAGCCGCCGTTGGAGATGGAGATGACCATCTCCTCCTCGGCGATCAAGTCCTCGACCTCGAAATCCACACCCTCCTCGGCCGTAACCTGGGTGCGCCGCTCGTCGGCGTAGGAGGTCTTCACCTCCTGGAGCTCTTCCTTGATGATCTCGTACACCTTGCCCTCATCGGCCAAGATGCCCTCCAGGTAATCGATCTTCTCTACGAGATCTCGGTGGTCCTGCTCCAGCTTCTGGCGCTCCATCGCCGTCAAGCGCTGCAGCCGCAGGTCGAGGATAGCCTGGGCCTGCCGCTCTGAAAGCCGGAAACCTTTCATCAGGTTGTTGCGCGCCGTCTCGACGCTGCGCGAGCGGCGGATGGTAGCCACGACCTCGTCCAGGTTCGAGAGCGCTATAAGCAAACCTTCCAAGATGTGCGCCCGTGCCTGCGCCCGTTCCAACTCGTGGCGCGTTCTGCGCGTAACGACCTCGAACTGGTGGGCGACGTAGTACTTGAGGGCCTCCTTGTAGGAAAGCGTGCGCGGCACGCCGTCCACCAGGGCGACGAAGTTAACGCCGAAGCTCTGCTGAAGCTGGGTGTGTTTGTAGAGGTTGTTCAGGACGACCTTCGGGATGGCCTCACGCTTTAGCTCGATCACCACGCGCATCCCGTTTCGGTCCGATTCGTCGCGCAGATCGGAGATGCCGTCGAGCTTGCGCTCCTTGACCAGTTCGGCGATCTTCTGCAAGAGGTAGCTCTTGTTGACCTGGTAGGGGATCTCCGTCACCACGATCTGGGTGCGGTTCCCCTTTATCTGCTCCGTGTGAGCCTTCGCCTGCACCCTCACGGAACCGCGTCCGGTAGTAATAGCGTCCCGCACGCCGCGCAACCCGACGATAATACCGCCGGTCGGGAAGTCCGGCCCCTTGATGTGCTTCGCCAGCGCCTCATCGTCCATCTCGGGATCG
>JBBPZT010000060.1:0-13324 GCA_038198625.1 Rubrobacterales bacterium | reverse complement strand
GGCTCCTTGGCTCCTTATGCAGGAATTGGAAGTCTTGGCGGAGCCGTGCGAGGATAACGCGGTACAGGGAGTGAAGGAGAAGGTGACTTGAACGGCTGGTTCTCAAGCGTGAGTCGAAACGAAGCTATCGTTACATTGGTAGTGTGCGCCCTGCTGGGGCTTGAGGCTGGGCAAAGCCTTCTGCTTGGGTTTACTGTTCTATTCGGACTTGGTGCGTATCCTTTCGCGTTCTACAGTGCTCTCAGCTTGGTCGGCGGGTGTGTGCTGGGTGCGGTGCTGCTCGTGCAAGGAGGAATCTCTATACCTTCCCGGGCGGAGAAAAGAGCGATTAGAGGAACGCTCTTTGGTCTTGTAGTGGGCTTGGTAGTTGTCTTCTTACTCAGCGGACCCATTGTCGGCTTGCTTGGTATCTGTGGGTTGGGAGGGCTGGCTGTCGGCAGGATGTTCGACTGATCACCCGCGTGAGCCACGCGGGGACACACCAAAATTCGGTCTATGGACTGAAAGGTTGGAGGTAGCCAGGATGGCAGGCGGATTCCGGCAATTGGCAGCGGAAGCTACGAGAGGAGATGCGGATGTTGGAGAACCGCAAGCCATGAAGGGTATCGTAGCTCTGCCGGACTTTGCCCTGAGACCTTCGGGAGATATTGGAGGGCGGTTCGCCTCTTCGGGTTTGCGAGGCTATCAGAGCGCTGCTCGGCATGTACATGGGCTGCCGTATGGCAGGAACTCGGACAGAGCTTGCTACCGGCTGGTACTCGCGGAAAGACGTGGAACGTGCAGCACCAAGCACGCGTTGCTCGCCGCCCTAGCTCTGGAGCACGGCGAGTACGTGGATATCTTGCTCGGTATCTACGAGATGGATGAGGAAAACACACCCGGCATCGGCGAGGTTCTCCGCCAGTACGGGCTTACCTCCGTCCCGGAAGCCCACTGCTACCTCGCGTACCGGGGAAATCGCGTGGACCTTACGCGAGAGGATGAGAGCACGGGAGCCGTAGTAAATTTTCCACGTGAGGAGTGTATCGCCCCCGATCAGATCGGTGCTTACAATGTCGAGAAACACCGGAGCTTCGTCCCCGAATGGGCGGCGGCGTGTGGGCTAGAATTCGAGTACGTGTGGCAGGCTAGAGAAGAGTGCATCGAAACGCTGGCAAAGCCCGACGAGAACTTGATGTAGAAGGGTTCTGGCAGATTGGAGTAGCATGACGAAAGGACGCAAGATGAAGGTGGCAGCGATCCAGATGTCGTCAACCCCCGACAAACAGCAGAACTTCGAGACGGCGGAAGCCCTGATCCGGGAAGCCGCCTCCGAAGGGGCGGATCTTGTAGCCCTGCCGGAACTCTGGAGCTGCCACGGCCTCGATAAGTTCTACCGCGAAAATGCCGAACCAATCCCCGGTCCGACCACCGACTTCCTCGGCTCCCTGGCGCGACAGCTCGGAGTGTACGTGCTGGGTGGTTCGATCCTCGAAGGAGAACCTGACGAAAGAAACAAAGAGAAGCTGCATAATACCTCGGTTTTCTTCGAGCCATCGGGGGAGTTGGCGGCTGTTTACCGTAAGATCCACCTGTTCGACGTCAAGGCGCCTGACAGAGAGTATCTTGAGAGCAAGACCATCGCGCCGGGCGAAAAGATCGTGACCGCGAAGGCGGGGGTGGCGATGCTCGGGCTTTCGGTCTGCTACGACCTTCGGTTCCCGGAGTTGTATCGTATGCTGACGCTTCGCGGCGCAGAGATACTCACGGTCCCGGCGGCGTTTACCCTCCAGACCGGCAAGGACCACTGGGAGCTTCTGCTTCGGGCGAGGGCCGTCGAGAACCAGGCTTTCGTGGTCGCCCCGGCCCAGTGGGGTCAGAAGGCGGACGGCAGGTGGACCTATGGGCGGAGCATGGTCGTAGACCCGTGGGGGACCGTACTGGCTACGTGTGCGGACCAGGATGGCTTCGCGCTCGCCACGCTCGACCTGGACAACCTGGAACGTCTCCGACGTGATTTCCCGGCGCTGGCGAACCGACGCCCCGAGGCCTACGGTCCGGTAGATGGAGCCCAGGCATCAAACGGTAGAAAAACTTCTCGTCCGGTAACGGAAGACATATACTCCTGAGGTGAGCTAGCAAGAGGAGGCTGGAGTTGGGAAGTTTCCTGCAAAAGATGGAAAGTGGCGCCACAAGAGTGTTCCACAGCCCCGTGATCGCCGCCGTGCTCTACGCGGGAGCCCTCCTGGCCTTATGGGCCACGGCACATCGCCGCGACCCGGAGTAGATACCTGCCAGGAGGACCTTGCTCAACGCTGTTGGAGGGAGAAACGCCCGGTACAGAGTTGTTCCAGGACGTGATCCCGCAGCGTGCGGACGTTTGCGGGTGGGGCGTAGAGTTCGGAGAGGGGGTGTAGGAGGTCGCGCGCGCCGTCGGGAGGTTCCGCCCCGGCTGGAAGAACAGCGTGGGAGCCGTCTTCGAGCTCGAACAGGTGTTTACGACCGCCCCGCTTGCCGCGCTTCGAGCGGTCCTCGCCGCCGACCTCGACGATGTCGAGGGAGTAGTCGATCATGGGCGCGTCGGCGATGGCTCCGCCGACCCCATAAGCGTCGCAGATGGGGTTGAGGTGGAGGATGTACTCTACGTCTATGCCGCCTGAGGCGAACAGCTTGACGTGCTCGAAGCCGTTCCGGTCAAGTTCCCAGCGGACCTCGCGCATCAAATCCCTAAAGTCGCCGCGGCGGTTGCCGGGAGTGTCCAACCGGACCGCGTATATGGAGTCCGGTATCGCCCGGGCGGCTATTAGCGCCCCGAACTTCTCGTCGTCGAAGGTGTCTATGAGGATGGTGCGGGCCACTTCACGATCGACGACCTCGTCGAAGGCGAGGGCGGCTTCGACGGTCGATCCGAGGACCAGGGCGAGGGCGTGGGGTACGGTGCCGGTCGCCGGGATGCCGAGACGACGCGCGGCCAGCTCCACCGATACCGAGTCGCAGCCGCCGAGGTAGGCGGCTCGTTCGATCATCGGAGTTATAGATGGGTGCATCCTCCGCGCCCCGAAAGAGATCAGCGGCCGGTCTCCGGCGGCGATCCTGCAACGCGCCGCCCCGGTCGCGATCCCTGATGCCTGGCACAGAAAGCCGAGGATCGCGGTCTCGTGCTCGGCAAAGGCTCCGTAGGGACCGGATAGGGTAAGGATCGGCTCATTCGGGTGGCAGATCGTACCCTCCGGCGCCGCCCGCGCCTCGACTCCGACGTCTTCGAGTAGATGCGCCACCTCGTTCATCCCCGCGACGACGAACCACTCGTCCGGGTCTGAGGTCTTGTAGGCGACCTCCACGTGGACGGGCGTATCTTCCAGGCCGCGGGCCCTCAATACTTCCATCGTCCGGTGGAAGTAGACATCGGCGACCTCGGCGCCTTTGATCTCCGCTTCCGAAGCCGTGTCGAACCTCAGTCGTCCGGTGTCACCCTTCTGCATGTGCAAACCCTCCAGACTTTGCCGGTATCATTCAGAGATAAACTCCATCCGAGGGTATGATAACTTTCTGTGCCGCTTTCGTTTGCAAGAGTATTTGCCCACCGAACGACCAGCCGGCCGGAAAACTGTATACGCTAATTCAAACGCATAGAATAGGCAGCCGTGGAAATGACAGAAGACAAGAGCTACACGTTCGCCGCCTCCGCCGGGACCCCCTACGCGGCTGGTGCCGCTGCAGAGGTTTTCCGTGTCGGAGGGAACGCCGTTGACGCCGCGGTCGCGGCGGCCGCAGCGGTGAGCGTCACCGAACCGTTGATGAGCTCCATCGGTGGAGGAGGGTTCGCCCTGGTTCGGAGCCCGGACGGAGAGGCCGAATTGCTCGACTACTTCGACGCGATGCCGGGCAAGAGCCTGCCGGCGTCAGAGTTCGGGGCCAACGGTAAGCCGGAGAGCGTCATACTCAAGTACGGTGCGGGTGTCAACTCGATAGTCGGGGGAGCCTCTTGCGCGGTGCCTGGCTCCTTGAGAGGCTGGGAGATGCTGCTCGCCCGGCACGGCAGACTGGGACTCGGGGATGTTCTCGCGCCGGCGGCCAGACTCGCGCGGGAAGGCTTCAGGCTCTGCAAGACGAGCGGACTGTGGTTCGCGGTTGCAGAGGAAGTCCTGCGGCTTACGGATGAGACCCGCAAGAACTTCTACAAGAACGGTGAGGTCTACAGGGAAGGCGACGAGGTCCGTTTCCCGGAGTTGGCCGATACTCTTGAGGCGGTCGGGGAGCAGGGGGCAGACCTGTTCTACGAGGGGGATCTCGCGCGTGGGATCTCCGGCTACGTCCGGAAGATGGGCGGTATCCTCACCGAGGAGGACCTGGCTGAGTACGAGCCGGTGGTCCGATCTCCGCTAAAGTTAGATTACGCTTTGGGGACTATCTATACGAACTGCCCTCCCTCAGCCGGTGGCCCGACGCTCGCCCAGATGCTCCGGGTAATATCCGCTTACGACCTCTCCTCCATGCCCGATGAGGAGTACGTGAGGTTGATGGCCGGGGCCATGAAATACGCGCTCCGGGACCGTGAGAAGGAGTACGGAGAGGGTTCGGAGAACGCGGCGGTGGCGAAGCGGCTTACGGGAGAGGAGTACGCCAGAGAGCAGCGGCGTAGGATCTTCGGCAACGCACATACCACGCACCTCTCGTGCGTCGACGCGGAGGGCTACGCTGTTTCGATCACCGCGAGTATGGGCTACGGTTCGGGGATCGTCATTCCCGGCACCGGTATCCCAATGGGCAACACTCTAGGCGAGCCGGAACTGAACCCGAAGGGCTTCCACGCCCTCAAACCCGGTGAGCGGCTGGTCTCCAGCATGAGCCCGACCGTCGTTTCGTCCGAGGAAGGTGGACTGGTAGCAGTGGGATCTCCTGGTGCGGCACGCATCCCGACGGCTATCCTCCAGACTATAGTAAACGTACTCGACCACGGGATGCCGATAGAGGCAGCCGCCCTCGCTCCCCGCTTCCACGCCGAGGGCGACCTCTTCGCCTACGAGGCGGGAGCCCGCAAGGCCGACCTCGAACTCTACGAGCGGGTACTCGCCTACGAAGAGCCGAACATGTACTTCGGCGGGATCAACGCCGTCCGCCGCACACCCGGAGGAACCTTCGAGGCGGCCGCCGATCCCAGGAGGAGCGGAGGAGTTGCTTTTGTCTGAAGAGGCACGAGATCCGGTCGGCATCTTCGGGGTCACTATGGACCTCGGACAGGGCCGCCGGGGCGTGGACATGGGGCCGAGCGCCATCCGCTATGCCCGGCTCATGGCTTCGCTCCAGGAACTCGGTTACGGGGTAACCGACCTCGGAAACGCTGAAGCTCCGATCCCCGAGATGGTCGGCCGCAAAGAAGAGGTCCGGCACCTCGGGGCCGTGCGGGAGGTGTGCGAGGAAGTATCACGACGGGCCGGAGAGATGGTTTCCGAGGGACTATTCCCGGTCTTTCTCGGCGGAGACCATTCCGTCTCCATCGGGACCGTTTCCGGGGTGGCGGGAGCGGGGCGGACAGGTGTGATCTGGCTGGACGCCCACTCGGACTTCAACACAGCCGAGACTTCGCCATCGGGTAATATCCACGGAATGCCGCTGGCCGTTCTGGCTGGACAGGGACATCCCGATCTGGTCGGTATCGGCGGACCGGGCGCGAGCATCCGGCCCGAGGACGCCGTAACCATCGGCTTACGCTCCGTGGATTCGGAGGAGCAGCGGCTCTTACGTGAGGCCGGTGTACACGTCTACACCATGAAGGAAATAGACGCCTACGGGGCGGCTACGGTTTTGCGCCGCGCTCTCAAGCACCTCGCTCACCTCGATAGGGTGCATCTCTCCTTCGACCTGGACGTACTGGATCCGGAGATAGCGCCGGGCGTCGGAACGCCGGTGCGAGGCGGGCTGACCTACCGCGAGGCGCACCTGGTCATGGAGCTTATAAACGAGTCGGGGATGGTCACCTCGCTGGACGTGGTGGAGGTAAACCCCATCCTGGATACCAGAAACCGCACCGCCGAGCTTGCCGTGGAACTGGTGGCGAGTTTGATGGGACGGCGCATTATAGATCTGCCGAGCTACTAACCAGACTGATCCATTAACTCGCTACACGCGACCGGGGCAACGGTGAGAGAAATATTGTGGTAAATGGGTTGATGCATCGGTTCGGGTTTTGTTAATGTCGAGAGGTGGGATCCATTCAGCCGCTAATTCGACCGTTCGATGATCGAGACGCCGGGGCGGTGGTTGAACTCTCGCTTCGGACGTGGGCGCCGGTCTTCGCGTCACTCGAGCAGACGCTGGGCTCCGGGATTTTCAGGCGTCTGCATCCGGACTGGCGAGAAGACCAGCGGCGAGCGGTGAAAGATGTCTGCGCTGCGGAAAAGGGGCGGGTGTGGGTCGCCGAGGTAGACGGGGTCGCCGTCGGGTTCGTGGCGCCCGAGGTTTATGATCCCGAGCGCAGCATGGGCGTGATCTCCATGCTGGCTGTTGACCCCGACCACCAGAACGGCGGCATCGGAACCGCCCTAACCGGGTTCGCGCTCGACAGGCTCAAAGACGCCGGGATGAAGGTGGCGGTGGTCGAGACCGGAGGAGACCCCGGACACGCGGCGGCGCGCCGCACGTACGAGAAGGCCGGATACGTCCTCCTGCCCATAGCCAGGTACTTCAAGAACCTGTAGCGAGCAGACGGATGCGCGACAAGGGTGTCCCGGTTTTCTGATCGACAGGATACTTCCTACCAGCCATGCTACTGCCATGCGTCGGTCTCCTACTAACCGTCCGGATCAATCCTTCCAGAAGGAAGGTGAGAAGAGGGCGAGGGCTGTCAGGATCTCCAAGCGTCCGAGCAGCATGCAGAGGGTGAGGATCACGCGTCCGAAGTGGTCCACGGCGCCGAAACTCTCTGTCGCGCCGACCTGGTCCAGACCCGGCCCGACCACGTTTAGCGTCGCCGCGACCGCCGAGAGCGAGGAGATTAGCGAGAGCTGGGGCTGGACAGCGACCACCAGAGAGGCGACGATGAACGTAAGGATCCAGGCTGCGAAGAGCCCCAGCACCGCCACCCGTGCTGATTCGGGGATAACACGGTCGCCGAGCTTGAGCGGTGTAACGGCCCGAGGATGGATGCTCCGCATCAAGTCCGCGAGGATGGTCCGGAAGACTATGATTATCCGGATGACCTTCATGCCCCCGGCCGTAGAGCCCGCACACCCGCCGATGAACATGAGTAGCAACACGGCGAACTTGGCTCCTGTATCCCATTTGTCGTAGTCTGCGGTGACAAAGCCGGTCGTCGTGATCACACTGGTTACGTCGAAGGCTGAATACCGGAAAGCCTGGCCCCACGAATCGCCGTACGAACCCTCGATGATGAGGATGCCCCACACGAACAGCACGCCCGCCACCAGGATGCCGACGTAAGCCAGCAGTTCTTGGTCCAGTAGCACCCTCAGGCTGCGTTGCGTGTAGAGCAGGTAGTAAATAGCGAATGAGACGGCCGAGAGAGCCATGAAGACTATGAGGACGACCTCTATGGCGACCGAGTGATAGTAGCCGATGGAAGCCGTCCTGTCACTGAATCCGCCGGTGGCGATGGTGGTAAAGGTGTGGACGACGGCGTCGTAAGGACCCATTCCAGCCGCGAGGAGGGCTACCACCTCGGCTGCTGAGAGGACCAGGTAGACGACGAGAAGCGCTTTGGCGGTGTCTGCGATGCGGGGAGTGAGCCTGGTCTGGTCTATGCCGGAGACTTCCGCCGACAACAGGCGTGCCGCCCCGAAACCGAGCACCGGGGCCACGGCCACGAAGAGGACGACGATGCCTATGCCGCCGAGCCACTGGGTCATGCTGCGCCAGAACAGTATCGAGGGCGTCTGGGCCTCGATGTTCGAGAGGAGCGTGGCGCCAGTAGTGGTAAAGCCGCTCATCGCCTCGAAGGTCGAGTCTATGGGGTTCGCGAACGTTCCTTCGAGGAGGAAGGGGCTGCCGCCGAGGACCGCCGAGAGTACCCAGGCAAGCGTTACCGAAAACAGTACGTCCCGGTTCGAGACGAATTCCAGCGCCCGCCTGGAGGTCGGCTTCGTCGCCCGGAACACGAAAGCTCCGACCGCCATCATGGCCGCGGACGGCAGGAGGAAGCTCGGCCACGAGCCGTCGTCGTATGCCAGTGAGAGCGCGAGTGGGACCAGTAGAGAGGTGCCTATGGCTAGCATAACGCCCGCGTTTATCCTGGCGATGATTCTCGGGTTCACGGGTGGGTATTCTAGCTGCGCCAGAACGAAGGTGTAAGTACCACGAGGACCGTAAATAGTTCCAGCCGCCCGAGCAGCATGAATACCGTGAGCGTCAGCTTGGCGGTCGCTGGCAGACCCGCGTAGAACTGCGCCTCGCCGACCGGCCCCAGAAAGGTCCCCGTGATGTTGAGGCACGCGAAGGTGGCGCCCAAAGGGTCGCCTATCGGGACGCCGTGAAGGGCGACGAGGAGGGTGCCGGCGAGCAGGGTGGCGACGTAGACGAAAAAGAACCCGAGGACCGAAGCCCTAAGGCTCTCGGGCATGACCTTATCCCGCAGCCTCAGAGGGGTTATCGCTTGCGGATGGATCATGTGGAAGACCTGTTGGCGGACGTTGGCGGCGAGCAGTATCGCCCTTACCACCTTGATCCCACCGCACGTGGACCCTGCGCAGCCGCCGATAGCCATCATCGTCAGCAACAACCCGTGAGAGAGCGGGTCCCAGGAGTTCCAGTCAGCGGTGCTGAAAGCCGTTCCTGTTAGGAGGCTCACGCTCTGGAACAGCGCCTCCCGAAAGGAAGTCACGAGCGACTTCTGATAGTCGAAGGCGTACAGGGAGACGGTCATGATGGTGGTCCCGACCGCCACTATCCCGAGGTAGACCCGCAGCTCCGGGTTGCCGGAGACCATCCCCAGCCTGCCGCGGGCCGCCTGGAAGTACAGAGCATAGTTCACCCCGGAGAAGAGCATCGTTACCGTAACGGCTAGCTCGATCGGCCAGGAGTCGAAGGCCGCTATGGAGCCGGAGCGGGTCGAGTATCCGCCCGTCGAGACGGCGGTCAGGGCGTGGTTCACCGCGTCGAAAATTCCCATGCCGGCTGCGAAGAGGGCGATGATACCGGCGGCGGTCAGGGCGAGGTAGATGTAGGCGAGTGTCTTGGCCGTGTCGCGGATGCGAGGCGTGAGGCGTTCGGCGACGGGGTTGGCGACCTCGGCCGAGTAGAGCTGGGAAGCCCCGAAACCTATTAGCGGACCGATGGCGACGAAGAGCAAGACTATCCCGATACCGCCGGTCCACTGGCAGAGGCTCCGCCACAGCAGCAGCGAGGGCGCGACCTCTTCCGGGGTGATTATCGTCGAGGCGCCGGTGGTGGTGAAGCCGGCCATCGCCTCGAAGAACGCGTTTACAGGGGACATCAGGCCGGAGAGGAGGTAGGGGAGCGAGCCGACGGCGGCGACAGCGCACCATCCCAAGACCACGATCAGGAACACGTCCTGGATGGCGACGTGGGTGTCGCGGGCGCGGGTGCTGAAAAAGAGGATGAGACCGCCCAGCCCCGCTCCGAGCGCCGGGAACGCCAGTGTTGCCGTGGTCCCGTCGGCGACAAAGAGAGAGTAGACGGTTGGGATGAGCATGACACCGCCACCGGCGGCTATTACTATTCCGAGGGCGCTCGCTATGACCTTTGGGTGCATCCGTTAGGAGGCGAAGAGGCGTTCCACCTCGCCTACCGCCGAGTCAACGGCGAAGACCACGGCGTCGTCTCCACCCCGGAGTATCTCGTCGCCGGTTGGGATCACGACCTCGCCTTCGCGCAGGATCGCACCTACTATGGCGTCCCTCGGAAAGCCCACTTTGGAGAGCGGACGTCCGGATACCCGGCAGCTCTCCGGCACCCGGAGCTCTATCATCTCGGCGCCACTCTCCAAGAGGGTGACGGCGACGATCTCGCCTTTCCGGACGAACCGGAGGATCGCGCTGGCGGTTATGAGCCTCGGGGAGATGACGATGTCTACCCCGAGGGCTTCGGAGAGTGGGGCGAACTCGGCCCGGCTGACTATGGAGACCGTGTTTTTGGCCCCGAGTTGCTTGGCGTACATCACCGCCAGAAGGTTCGCCCGGTCATCCCCGGTGGCGGCTATAAAAGCATCCGTCTTGTCCACCCGTTCCTGGAGCAGGAAGTCGCGGGAGACGCCCTCGTCGTGGAGAACCAGCCCTTTCCTGAGCTTGGCAGCCGCGTATTGGGCTCTCGCCTCGTCTTTCTCGACGACCTTCACGGAGATTCCCTCCGCCTCCAGGAGCAAGGCGAGACGCAACCCGATGCTCCCACCGCCGAAGATCATCACCTCCCTGACCTTCTCCGTATCGACCGCCACGGCCCCGACGACCTCCTGGATCCTCTTGCTCTCGCCGATCAAGAACAGGTGGTCGCCCGCTTTCAGGCTCGTGTCGCCGCTCGGGACTATAGTCTCGCCGTTTCGGACAACCCCGATCACCAGGCTGCCCTTGGGCAACTCTACGTCCTTGACTGGCTTTCCGGCGGCAGGGGACTCCTCTTTGAGGACCACCTCCGCAACCTCGATGGCGTCTTCCGCGAAACCCTCTACAGTGATCGCCCCAGGCACCCGCAAGGCGTCTCGGATCTCCTCGGCCGCCGCCCGCTCGGTGTGGATGACGAAGTCGATGCCGAGCACGTCCCTGGCGAACGCTTCTTTCGAGTCGTAGTAGTCCGGGTTACGAATGCGGGCGACCGTGCGCTTTACGCCCTGCGCTTTCGCAACCAGGCACGCCGTGATGTTCACCTCGTCGGAGTTGGTAACGGCGATCAGGAGATCCGCCTTCCTGGTCCCAACTTCTGAGAGAAGCTTCGGGCTCGCGCCGTTCCCCTGCATTACCAGGGCGTCTAGCTGCTCGGAGGCACGACTCACCAGCCGCTCGTCCTGGTCCACCACTATAACGTCGTGGCCTTCCCGGGAGAGCATCTGGGCCGTATTCAAACCAACTTCTCCGGCTCCCACTACAAAGACCCGCATAGGCTCGCTTTCTTACCTCTACCGGCTCCCGAACATCCCGGAAACCTCTATTCTGGACTACGGAAGCTATTCTACGCCTACCTGGAAGATTATCCGGGCCGACCACCGGAAATTCAGGTGGATAGTGACCTGGCGAGCCCGGCTATGGCACCCGGATAACGGTACTGGATACCCATATGCGTGCCCTCGAAAAGATCGAGGGTGTGTTCGATCCCAAGCCGGCCCAACTCCTCGCTAAAGGCCCGTGCCCCGAGGTCGAGATAATATTCGTCGGAGCGCCCGGCGTCCAGGTAGACGTGCTTCATGCTCGCCAACGCCTCCCCGCGATCCGGAGCCATCCTCACCGGGTCCCACGCCAGCCACCGCCTCCACGCCTCCTCGTCCAGACGGCCGGTCGCCGGGTCGAACGGCATAACGGCTTTGCCGGGCTCGTTCTCGTCCGGCGAGTAGCAGACGCCCATCGCGTAGCTGTTTAGGGGAGCGGCGTGGAGGTTGAAGTCGAGTCTCTCGGCCGCCTGGAACCTCTCGAAGAAGACCTCCCAAGAGCCCTCGAAGCTGTCGCGCAAGATGCGCGCCGTCAATGGAAACTCTGGCTGGTAACAGACCTCGAAAAGCGCGTCTCCGGCGTGCGAGGCTAGTCCCCCGAAAATATCGGGCCTAAGCATCGGGACCACCATCGCCCCGTAGCCGCCGCTCGACTTGCCGGTAAGCCCCCGATGGTCGCGGCTCGCGGCGGTAGGGTAGAGGCCATCCACAAACGGAACCACCTCATCGCAGAGGTAATCCATGTAGCGTCCCGTGGAGGCCGAGTTGATGAACTGCGACCCTCCATAAGAAGTCCAAGCGTCCACGAAGACGACAACGGCGGGCGGACACTCGCCGGAGCCGAAAAGCTCGTCTACGCGTTCGATCATCGTGGGCTCGAACGCTGACCGGTTGAGCCACATATCCACCTGGCCGGTCATCCCCTGGATAACGTAAACCGATGCGTACTCGCCGCCCTCATCTATTCCCGGTGGCACGTAGACGTATAGCGGCCGGCGCTCGGGGTCTCCCAGGGGGTTGCCCGTCAGGACTTCGGACTCGACCACCAGCTTGTCCAGACGCCCGCGCAGTGGACGGTTCCAGGGAGGACCGGGCGCTCCTTCGACCTGTTTGAGGGACATGGCTACCCCAGGATCTCCGCCACGATCTCCCCGACCTCAGTCGGGTTGGTCGCCGCCCGGATACCCGCTTTCTGGAGGGCCCGGCTCTTCGCCTCGGCGGTGCTCTCGCCGCCGGAGACTATGGCGCCGGCGTGGCCCATCGTCTTGCCTTCGGGGGCGGTGAAGCCCGCTATGTAGGCGACTACGGGGGTTTTCATCTCGTTCTGGATGTACTCGGCGGCCAGTTGTTCGGCGTTGCCTCCGATCTCACCGACCATTACGGCGCACTCCGTCTCCGGGTCGGCCTCGAACTTCTTTAGGATCTCGATAAAGTCCGTGCCGATGATCGGGTCTCCCCCGATACCGACCGCCGTTGACTGGCCGATACCGCGCCCGGTCAACTCGTTGACGATCTGGTAAGTGAGCGTGCCGCTGCGCGAGACGATCCCCACGTTACCGGGCGTGAAGATGTCGCGCGGCATTATTGAGACGTTTGCCTTCTCGGGCGAGAGGACTCCCGGACAGTTCGGCCCCACGAGCGTAGCGTCCTTTAGCCGCATGTAATTGGACACCTTGAGCATGTCGTGGACCGGCACGCCTTCGGTGATGCAGCAGATGGTCTCTATCCCGGCGTCGAGCGCCTCGAAGATGGCGTCGGCGGCGAAGGGCGGCGGGACGAAGATCACGCTGGAGTTAACCCCGGTCTCCTCGACCGCCTCAGCTACGGTGTTGAAGATGGGCACGCCTTCGTGCTGCTGCCCGCCCTTGCCGGGTGTTACCCCGGCGGCCACGTTCGTCCCGCTTTCGAGCATCCGTCCGGTGTGGAACGCGCCCTCCCGGCCGGTTATTCCCTGCACCACCAGGCGAGTGCCTTCGTCTACTAGTATCGCCACTTTCTATCGTCCTCCGTCCCGCGCGAGATCCACGGCCCGGCGGGCCGCGTCCAGCATAGTCTCTTCCGTGTGTACGTACACCGGCGTGTTCTCCCCCAATATCCGGCGACCTTCGTCGGCGTTCGTGCCGTCGAGCCGGACCCCGATAGGCAAGCTTATGCCCGTCCGCTCTATCGCCGATAGCAGGCCGCGGGCGACCTCGTCACCCCGCGTAATACCCCCGAAGATGTTGAACAAGACGC
>JBBPZT010000059.1:0-4755 GCA_038198625.1 Rubrobacterales bacterium | reverse complement strand
TCGGAGACGAGACTCACGTCGTCGTCTACGACCACGCGGGTGGTCAGTTCGCGACCCGGTTGTGGTGGGCTCTCACCTACTACGGCCACGATAAAGTCTCTGTCCTCGACGGTGGCTGGAACAAGTGGACCGTCGAAGGGCGGCCCGCAACCGACGAGGCCCCGAACCCGGATCCGGCGACGTTCAGCCCGCGCCCGCGATCCAGGTGGCGGACAGAGGCGGAGAAAGTACTGGAAGCGAGCAGGAGCGGCGACGCCCTGATCCTCGACGCCCGCGACGAGGGCCAGTACAGGGATAGGGTCCGGCGTGGTCCTCGTGGCGGCCACGTACCAGGAGCGAACCACCTCCACGCCGATGGCCTCTTCGATGAGGATGGGACCTTCCAGCCGGAAGAGGAGCTTGCCCGCAGGCTGGAGGTGGCGAACGTTCCGGAAGACAAAGACGCGCCCATCATCGCCTACTGCAACGGCGGGGTGGCGGCCACGGTTCCGCTCTTCGCGCTCCACCGGCTCGGCTACAGGAACCTCGCGAACTACGACGGCTCCTGGAACGAGTGGGGCCAGAGGGAGGACCTGCCGACCGAGAGCTAGGTACTCTATCGTAGGCTCTCGCCACGAACCTCCAGGGCACGAAACGCGGCGGGCGTAAGAAGTATTCGCCCGGCGCCGCTCATCTACCGCGCACTGTTACAATGAAAGTCTGATGGCTAGTTCTTGGACTTTACTTGGCTAGATAGCCTGGTGGCTCAAGAACCTTCAGGAGGTAGAACGCGGGTTGCGGGCGAGGAACATAATCTCATGGGTCGTAAGCCTGGTCATGATAGGGGCCGGGGTGGCGCTGATGGCGTCTTTCTTCCTTAACCAGGGCTCGACGGACAGTACCGCCACTAACTCCGCAAACCCGAGTGGGTTCAACGTCCCGGAGCTTGGGACCACGCAGACGACGGGCGCTTCCGGTCCCAAGGACAAGACCCTCAAGCTAACCATCCCCGCGATGAAGCGGGTCGAAAATGCCAAAGTACCCAATGCGACGGGTAATGACCGGAAAGCGCTGGACTCGAGCACGGCGATCCACCTGGCGGGTACGGGTTTCCCCTGGCAGAAAGTGGCAAACGTCTACATAGCGGGCCACCGACTTGGCTACCCGAACACCGACAGCTTTCTCTCGTTCTACGACCTGGATAGCCTCAAGAACGGGGACAAGGTCTTTGTCACGGACGCCAGCGGCGAGAAGTATACCTATAGAGTCTTCAAGGAGATGGTCGTGGGTCCCACGGACCTCCACGTGACCGACCCGGTGCCGGGCAAGAACGTCGTGACGCTCCAGTCCTGCACCCTCCCAGATTACTCCAAGCGCCTCATCGTACAGGCCGAGTTGGTGGATAAGGCGTAGAAAGAAGGGCGGTCTTCGTGAGCAGCGACGGGTCGATAGAGGAGCAGATCTCCTACTACCGCTCACGCGCCGAAGAGTACGATGAGTGGTTTCTCCGACAGGGACGTTACGATCGCGACACGGAGTGGAACCGTCGCTGGTATGACGAAGTAGAGGAAGTCCTCGCCGAACTGGAGAGCTTTCGGCCCGCCGGAGAGGTACTGGAGTTGGCGTGCGGCACCGGCTGGTGGACGGAAGAGTTGGCGCGATACGCGGACCACATCACCGCCGTCGACGCCTCACCGGAAGCGCTGGAGATCAACCGCGAGAAAGTCGGTGACGAGCGGGTAAGCCACATCCTGGCCGACCTTTTTACGTGGCGGCCCGAGGCCCGCTACGATGTGGTGTTCTTCAGCTTCTGGCTATCGCACGTGCCTCCAGAGAAGGTTTTCGAGTTCTGGGGTCTCGTGCGCGACGCGCTCCGTCCCGGAGGGCGGGTCTTCTTTATCGACTCTCTACACCCCGAAAAGCCGGCGGTGAACGAGCGCCCACCCGGAGACCCGACTACGGTGCGGCAACTCAACGACGGACGGGAGTTTCGTATCTTCAAGACTTTCTACCGTCCCGAGGAACTCTCCGTCTGGCTGGAAGAGCATGGTTGGATCACCTCGGTGCGAGCGACCGAGAACTATCTGCTCTACGGGTCCGGCGCCCGCCGCTGAACACTCCTATCTTCGTCCTCGCTTTAGGCTTTCTGGAACTCTTGGGCTTTGAAGCGCTCGCCGGTTACACTTTTCGATTCATCGGAGGCCAGGTAGAGGAAGACGGCGGTGTTCTCTTCCGGGGTGATCTTCGTCTCCGGGTCTTCCTCGGGGTAGGCGGCTGCGCGCATGTCGGTACGCATCCCGCCGGGGTCGACGGCGTTTACCCGGATGCCGCGCTCCTGTAGCTCGGCCGCCAGGATCTGGGTGAGACCTTCGATTCCGAACTTGCTTACCGAGTACGCTCCCCACTCGGCCCGGCCCTCGATGCTTACGCCGCTGACGACATTGACGATCGAACCGCCCTCCGGGATGTGCGGCATCGCCGCCCTTGAGACCAGGTAGGGCCCTGTGAGGTTCGCGTCCAGAACCCGCCGCCACTCGTCCTCCGGGTAGTCGGCAATCGCTACCCGCGGCCCCAATAGCCCGGCGTTGTTGACGAGCACGTCTATCTTGCCGAACCGCTCCACCGCTTCATCTACAAGTTTCTGCACGTCCTGGGCCTTCGAAACGTCCGCCGCGACGGCCAGGACGTCGGCGCCGAGATTCTCTGCTTCTTCGGCGACGGGCCTCACGGAGCTCTCGCTCCGGGAATTTACGACGAGCGAAGCGCCTTCCTGTGCGTAGGCGAGCGTGAGCGCCCTGCCGAGGCCCTGGCTCGCGCCGGTGACTACTACTACCTTGCCTTCGAGCATTGTTCGCTCCTTCTATATCCTTGCATCGTCTCCGACAGTTTACAGCGACGCTACTGCGACGCCCGTACCGGAGAACGGTTTGCCTGTTGTAAGAACATCTTCTGCAGAATGGTGCCGCTTAGCGTATAAAGGGTACGTGGAACTGTGGCGAATAGATTCGGGGAACGCTGTTGTACGGTGAGAACGCGCCGCCGTCCTGGGCGCGCTTGCCCGGCGCCCGCTGCCGGGCCGTCGAGCACCTGACGAAGCTGGAAGGCTTGCAGGAGTTCGAGATCCTGGCCGGGCTCGACGAGGGTTTCTTTCAAGCCCTCGCCATCGCCGCCGCGGTGCTGACGATCGGGGCGGGCACGGCTATATACCGGGAAGGTGAACCCTCCGGGGCTGTTTACTTTATGCGCGAAGGACGGGCGAAGCTCTATCGTTCCTCCGGCGGGCCGAAGGCGCGCGACCAGATTTTCGGCGTGGTAGGCGACGGCTCCGTGTTGGGACTCGCCTCAGCTCTGGAGGGACGGCCTCAAAACCAGGGGGCGACCGCCTTGACCGACTGCGTGCTCTACGCGGTTTTCCGTGATGATCTGCTGGAGATCGTGGGCCGTTTCCCCGAGGGCTCCATCCGGCTCGCCCGCGCACTCGCCGCGCGCAGCCGCGAGCTCGAAGACCTGATCGGGGACCTCGTCTTTCACAGCGCCCCCCAGCGCGTCGCCCGCATGCTCCTGAACCTCGCCACCGAGGAGGGGCGTGTTACCAGACGTGGCGTCGTCTTCGAGCCCTCGCTCTCACGCCAGGAGATGGCCGAGGCCACCGGCATCTCCCGTGAAGCCCTCTCCCGCGCCCTCTCCCGCCTCGCCAGGGAAGGAATTCTGGACCTCGCTAGCAAGACCATAACCATCCTCGAACCAGCCGAACTCCGCGCCCGCACTTAGCGCCCGAATAGATCCGCGAGTCCTCGTGCAGAGGGCACAGTAGTCTCCTATTTGCTGCGAACGTAGAAGCTCTTTGCTAGCTCAAGACCCGTTCCCCAGGCCCCAGGACGAGATACTGTCCGGTTTGATCTCTATCCACGCGCTTCCGAAGCCGGGACTCAGGGCTTCTCCACCCTCTGTGAGGGCCTGCGCCTCGCCACGGATCTCGATACCCCGGACCCGCCATGGATTTGTGGAGACCAGATCGTCCACCACGAACGCCGCGTGCGGATTGGCCAGTACGTCCCGGAACTTTTTGCTCCTGGTCAGGTTGTGCCCACCGACTCTGAGCACGCCTTTTCCGCGTCGAAGCGGAAGCCGGTCGGAACGACGTGCGGCCTTCCTCGGCTGTCGGCGGTGGCCAGGCGTCCCAGTCGTTGCCCGGAGAGGTAGACGCGCTCCTCATCGTTGAATACGCTCATCCTCGACCTCCTGTTCTTGGTTCATGAACTATCCCCCAAGGTACGCTATAGCCGGGTCCTGCGTACCGTGCGAAAGGATAGTCATAGCCTGTACGAAGGTACGGAGCCTGGGGTGGAACGTGGAAGCTACCAGTGCTATGGACGGGTTTTGATCTGGGTCACACTGACTCATGACCTCTGTCATGCTCCCGGATGATAGCCGTCAACGGTGGATAGTTGCACCCTTATCCGGTTGGTATAAAGCACTTAGATCAAAAGAGATTTGGTTTCGAGAGGAGGAACTATGACCTACGTTATAACGGAGCCGTGCATCGGCACGAAGGACCAGAGTTGCGTCGAGGTTTGCCCGGTCGATTGCATATACGACGGGGGCGACCACTTTATGATCAACCCCGAGGAGTGTATCGACTGCGGCGCCTGCGAGCCGGAGTGTCCGGTAGAGGCCATCTACCCGGAGGACGAAGTCCCCGATGAGATGCAGAAGTACATCACCAAGGCCGCCGACCACTTCGAGTAGGCGTAGCCAGAGCGCGGAAAAGGGGAG
>JBBPZT010000058.1:0-12728 GCA_038198625.1 Rubrobacterales bacterium | reverse complement strand
TTCGATTTTCAGGCTCGCAACGCCGGCGTCTCGAAGGCCAGCATGTGGCAGGGTTTCGAGTACCTGACGCACCTTCTGAGCCTGTTCTGGTACGTGCCTTCAGCGGGACGTTTCTGGAAGTTTGCCCTCGTCGGGGCCTCGGGCGTGCTGGTAAACATGGTAACCCTGATCCTGCTGGCGGAGTATTTTCACGCTCACAAGGTCATAGCCTGGATGTTCGCCGTCGGCCTGAGCATCCTGAGCAACTTCCTTCTGAACAACGCCTTCACCTGGCGCGACGTCAGAAACTCCAGCAGGATCCACTTCCTCCTCCGGGGTGCCCTGGCGTATCCCGTGGCGATAGTCGGCATCGGGGCAAACTTCGCCGTCTACTACCCACTCCTCAAGTACGTCTCGGGAGAATTCCCCTACTACGTGATCTTCAACTTCCTGGGCATAGTAGCCGGGACGAGCATCAACTTCATCCTCTCCTCGCGACTGATCTTCCGCCCCAACACTCCAAAGAACCTGGACCCGAAAGCGCCCCCAAAGCAAATAGCGGAAGAGATCCGACGCGAGCTGAAGGCAGACCGCGCGGGCCTGATCTCCCTTCCACACCTGACCCAGATCTCGCAGCCTGACTCTTCCGAGATGAACTCCACCGACCGGGCTATCGTGGAGCTCGCCGCCAGAACCCTCACCCCCACCCTCACCGTAACCGGCCCCAGCCGCCTTCCGCAAGCCCGCACCAATACCCGCTGGGTAAACTCTATCGCCGTCCCGGTCCCCGGACACAACGGACACGCAACCGGCGTCGTCTACGCAACTAGAACCTCGACCGAACCTTTCACAAGCGAAGACCTCCACTGGCTAACCGCATATGCCAGCACAGCCAGGCTTATCTTCGACTGAACTAAATTGAGGGAAACCCCCGGAGAAGCCGACGGTAAAAAGCGCCTACCACAACGTCTCCAGGGGAGACAGCCCCCAGGGGCGACCGGATCTCGGGCCGCATCTTCCCCCTCCCGACGGATGAAGCCTCCGGTCGCCCCTAAGCCTAAACTCAAACCTCAAACAGGTCCGAGCCCGACCAGGAGAGCCGTCCGCAAGAAACGTAGCACTCTCAACAGTGGTCCGCAACCCTCCCATCAACTATATCAAAGCCTTATTCACCCCTTTCACACTACAAAACCACCATATAGAGATCTTACGAGAAACCTGCATACAAAATATCGTACATAAATCTTGGGTTCAAAAAGCATCCATCTATCCATGAACTTTTAGTTGAAGGTTAAGCACCTCTAAGGTTCAGGTTTGTTTTGTGGTTCCGGAAGTTTACGGAGGATCGTTGTGTCGAGGCTTGGGTGACTAAAGACTAAGGATATATGGGCCGATAACAGGGGGACTGCTGAGAGTCGAGAATTCAGGGAAAGTGTAGATGGCTCAAACCAAGAGAATCAATGAGTTGGTAGAAGAAATGGTTGGCGTGGGCAGTAGCGACCTACACGTCAAGGTGGGTGCTCCGCCATCTGTGAGGGTCAACGGCAAGCTTGGGGCGTTGGAAGGTTACGAGAAGTTACGTCCCGAGGATACCGAAGAGATGTTGCGGGGGATCATACCGGAGAAGATGATGCCGGAATTCGAGGAGGAAGGGGAAGCCGACTTCTCTTACGCGGTACCTTCGGTTGGAAGGTTCCGCGTCAACGCGTTCCGGCAGAGGGGATCCATCTCAATAGTGATGCGCTTTATTCCGTTTGGAGTTCCGGACTTTGAGGAACTCAACCTGCCGGATACCATACGCAAGCTGGCTTTCGAGGAGCGCGGCATAATCCTCGTCACGGGAACGACGGGGAGTGGAAAGTCGACGACGCTCGCTTCGATGCTGAACCTGGTGAACCGTACGGAGGCCAGGCACATAGTCACCATAGAAGACCCGATAGAGTTCCTCCACCGCGACGACAAGAGCCTCATAAACCAACGAGAGGTCGGTATGGACACCGCTTCTTTCTCGCGGGCTCTGAGGCGGGTCTTGAGGCAGGACCCGGACATAATCTTGATCGGGGAGATACGCGACTCCGAGACCGCGCAGATAGCCCTGTCGGCGGCGGAGACCGGCCATCTGGTCCTGTCCACGCTGCATACGCTCGACGCGACGGAGACCATCAATCGCATCATAGACCTCTTTCCGCCTCACGAGCGGGGGCAGGTGAGGACCATGCTCGCCGGTACACTGCGGGGGATTATAGGGCAGCGTCTGATCCGGACGAAGGATGGAGAAGGTCGGGCGGCTGCCTGCGAGGTGATGGTAACGACCGGCAGGATCCGGGACTTCATAATGGACCCCGCGCAGACCGGGCAGATACAGACGGCGATTACTGAGGGTGAATACTACGGGATGCAGACTTTCGACCAGGCCTTGATGAAGCTCGTGGAGGAGGATAGGGTCAGCTACGAAGACGCGCTCCGGGCGTCGAGCCGTCCGCAAGACTTCAAACTGATGGTGCAGGCACTCGGACTGGGCGTGTCCCGCTGAGGGCGTTCGCTACTTAAAACCGGGCGGAGAAGCGCCGGAAGATCATCCCAAGAAGAAATCACTCCCAATAGTTATAGTATGAGAAGGAAGACAAAGCGTGCCGGACGGCTCAAGTTTGCGGTAGACTTTTCAACGAAACATGCTGGGCGCATGGGGAGGATGTCAAAGATCCAAAGCTCCAAAGAAAAACAGGGCTTTTTCCAGGAAAGCTTGGATAGAGGTTCATGGAACGCGACCGTCGAGAGGCTCGGCGGGAGCGTGCTCCAATCCTGGGAGTGGGGTGAGTTCCGGCGGCGCCACAAATGGGAGCCTTTGCGCCTTCTCGCGCCGGACGGACGAAGCGCTGTTCAGATACTGTTGCGGAAACTGCCGGGGCTCGGTTACATCGCCTACGCGCCGCACGGCCCGCTCACGGAGGACTTGGAGGACCTGGGGACGGTAACGGAGTACGCTGGAGAGTACGCAGCGCAGCGGGGTGCTTGTCTGCTGGATATAGAGCCCAGGGTCGAGAAGACCGGACACCTCGAAGAAAGAGGTTTCTTCAAGATGAAGAACTCGGTGCAACCCCGCTGTACCTTCATGATCAACGTGCTCGACGATCCTGAAAAACAGCTCGCGGCGCTGCCGAAAGACGCTCGCTATGGTATCCGGCGTGCCCGCCGGGAAGGCGTGGAAGTAGAAGTTTCCACCGGTCAGGCGGGTGGTCTCGAAGAGTTTCTAGACTTGCTCGGGGAGACTGCCCGGCGGCAACACTTCGCCCTCCGCCCCAGCAGATACTATCGCGAGTTCATGCAAGACTTATCGGCGCACTTGATACTGGCACGCCGCGGTGAGCAGGGAGAGCTTCTCTCCGGAGCTTTGATCCTCACCTTTGGTGGGGAGGCTTACTATCTTTACGGAGCCTCCGCCTCCGAGAGTGAAAACCTCTATGCTTCGTATCTTGTCCAGTACGAGGCGCTCAACGTCGCCCGGGGAGAAGGTGCGCGCCGGTACGATATGTGGGGTCCCTGTGAGCCGCGAGAAGGCGACCCTATGTGGGGCGTGTATAGGTTCAAAAAGAAGTTCGGTGGCGAAGAGAAACGCTACGCCGGCCTCCACGAGAAGAACCTGCGTCCCACCTGGGGACGTGTGGCACGCACCGGTATTCAAAGCTACTATGCCATACAGAAACTTCGCGGCAAAAGTTCCGGACCCCAGATCGGCTAGAAAAAGTGTGAGACGGCGTCTGAGAATTGAGCCTCTGTCCGGAAGGCGCTTTATACTAGGGCTATGAGGCCGATCTGCTTTCTCTCCGACTTCGGGCTCGCCGATGACTTCGTCGGCTCGTGTAAGGGTGTCATGGCGAAGGTGGCGCCGGGAATCCAGATCCTGGACCTCACCCACGAGGTACCGGGCTTCGAGATAGAAACAGGCGCGGAGATCCTGCTACACGCTACACGCTACATGCCCCCGGATACCGTCTACCTCGCCGTTGTGGATCCCGGCGTCGGTACGGAACGCCGTGGTCTCGCGCTCTCCACGAGAAGCGGTGCACTCTTGGTCGGTCCGGACAACGGATTGCTCCTCCCCGCCGCCGAATCTTTGGGTGGCATCTCGGAGGCCGTGACGCTGACCAACGCCCGCTACCACCTGCATCCTGTCTCAAGCACTTTCCACGGCAGGGACATCTTCTCTCCCGCGGCGGCGCACCTGGCAGCGGGGGTGAACATTTCAGACCTCGGAGGTTCGATAAGCCCCCCCGAGCTGCAAAGCGTGCGCATTCCGGGGACAGAGGAAGACAAGCCAACGGGAACCCGCACGGCGCGCATCATATCCATCGACCGTTACGGCAACGCCCGGCTCTCCATGCTGGAGGAGGACGCGGACCTCGAGTACGGGACGACCTTGAAAGTGGACACCGGGGATGGCGACATGAGCGTCAGATACGTTGAGACGTTCGGAGCGGCGAAAACCGGGGAGCTCATCCTTGTCCCCGACTCCCACTGGCGCCTGAGCCTCTCGATAAACAAGGGCAACGCCGCCTACGCCCTCGCCCTTCAAGTGGGTAAGCGGGTGCGCTTGAAAAACTCGAAAGAAAGACCAGATGCGAGAGCCTGAGAGACGCAACCAGCTCCCGGCCGAGGACTCCAGCCGCGTAACGCGAGCCGCCGCCCTACGCCCCATCAACCTGCTAACGCTTATCCTGGGAGTCGGCGTCTCCCTAACTATCCAGTGGTGGTGGATCCTCCTGCCCCTGACCGTCGTAATTTACGTGACGCTCATCGCCCTGGCCACCCGCGACCCGCTCTTTCAGCACCGCGTCCTGCGAGGCACGGGAGCTCCGCCGGTGCTTCCCGGCTCCAGAGACCTTGAAAGACAAGAAATGTCACCGGAACGCCGCGCCCATTGGCTTCCCCGAGGCGAAACCCGTCAGAAAGTGGAAGAGGCCCTCGTAGCCTACAGGAAAGTGATCTCGACCCTGGAGCAGACCGACGATGTGACACAGACCGTGCTGGAGGATACGGCGCCAAAACTCCACCTGGCGGCGGACCGGCTAGTCGATGTCGCCCGCCGTAGAGAAGAAGCATCCTCAGAAATCCAGAGGTTGAAACGGCGCTCCACCGGCTCTCCGTCTAACCTGTCGGAAGACCTGGCAAAGACCCTGCACGAGTTGGAAGGGGAGTTGCGGGACGCAGACATCGAAATCTCTCAAACCATCGAGCAATTCCAGGAACTGCGGTCGCGGATCGTGCGAATCTCCATCTCGGACACCATCGCGGCCAAGGCCGAAGCATCCATCCTTGACTCATCCCTCGACGAGATGAATTTTCGGCTCGAAGCGCTAGGTGAAACCTTACCTCCGGATTCTCCACCGGAACGCTAAGACCTGACAGCTTCCGATCGATCCAACTCTTCACTCAAACGCGGCCTAAGGATTATGCGGCCACAGAACTCACCCTAGGCCGAGTTCGCATGCCAGCCGCGTCCATCCTCTTCCGTACGCTCTTGCGGCTGCACCCGCCGGGGCGAAGCACCACTCAACTCTTCTCGCGACTCCCCGATGGAACCGAGAGTCTCCCTGAACCAGTCCTCAAGCTCCCCCATAATGCGCTCTCTGTAGCGCTCGGCGCCACCGGTGACCTCTCCAGCGTAGCGCTCGGCCCGCTCCACGATCTCAGCGGAACGCCTGTGCGCCGCCCTGCAAGTCTCCGAGTCCCAGGCCCTCGCCTCTGCCCGCTCGCCTGCCCGCCCCGTAACGCGACCCGCCTCTTCTCTGGAGGCCTCAATTATCGCGTCACACTCCCCGCGAATTTCCTCCGCTTCTGCGAGCTCGGCGGGCAGTGCTTCCTTGAGTTCCTCAAGCAGTACGAGTGAGTCTGATCTATCGACCAGAGCCTTCCCCCTGCGTATCGGTACACCAGACGCATCCCGAACAGTCGCCTCTAGTTCATCTACTACCCCGATTATGTATTCCTTGTCTCCTCTCATGGCTCTCAACACTAGCATGACTCCTCCCGCCACGCTAGCATTTTCAAAGACAATTTCTCAACTTATACCTGAGGTTCAGATATACACTAACTCCAAAGTTAAGGGTAGCCAGAGTTTAATTCTCCAGTGGCGTACCGAAGTACGGTTTCCGTTCTCTTTTTTTAGGTCTGACGAAGTTTTTCATGAGAGACGAGGGCTAGAGCCCGCCCTGAAGGTCCGGAGGTTACACGGGCGTTGGATTTTGTTTCGTGTATCGACGTTTTTTGATTTTTTGAAAAGGACGGTTTGCAAAGTTACGGGGGTTAGGATGCTGCTGGCAAGGTGCTTGCTAAAAACTCCGAGCCTCTATTTCCTGTCTTCGAGAGGCTGTACACTTCAACGGCTATAGTAGACGGCGAAGCCGAACGCCACCAGCGCAGGCAGGATGGAGAAGAAGTTACCGTTGGCGAGACCTCGCACCAGGAACGGCGCGAATGCCAGGAGTACGGCGACCCCGGAGACGACCATCGCCAACGGTCCGCCGTTACGGCCCCCAGCGCGGTGGATGAACGTGCCGGCCCCGTAGCCAGCCAGCGCGGAGAGTATGATGCGGCCGAAACCAGTCTGGAAGATGAGATAAGCGACCGGGACGCCGAGGACAGCGACCCCGATCCCAGCCAGGATGCTCTTGACGATCTGGTTTGTCTTCATGGTCCCCGCACGGGCGCCGCGAGGCAGCCGGGCATCGTCGGGACACTTTATCCCGACATCCGTCGAGACCATACACTCCGTGCAGATCGGACGCCCGCACGTGGCGCACGAGACGCGGGTCTCACGTTTCGGGTGGCGGTAGCAGTGCATCGGCTCGGACATTAGAATCCCCTCCGTGAGACTTCGGCTCGCGGTAAGAGGACTATCTCACGCTTGTAGCTTCGATGTACTGCTTGTACCGTTTGTTTGTGTTCGAGTTCCATCCTCTCCAGTTCTCTTCGTAGTCTGAGGTTCTCGGCTTCCAGGCGTTCTACACGCTTGTCCTGGTCCAGAATTTTTTTGACCCCGGCGAGGTTCATGCCCATCTCCTGGGTGAGCTTCTGAATGTACCTTCCGAGTTCTATGTCCTCCTGAGAATAGAGGCGGGTGTTTTTTATACTTTTCCGTGGACGGAGTAGCCCCTTATGCTCGTACATCCGCAATGTCTGAGGGTGCAGCCCGATCAGCTCGGCCGCCACCCCGATCATGTAAACAGGACGTTTCCGCATGCCCTTCATCATCTCTCTACTCCACCCTACCCGCACAAACCTTTCACGCCCGTGCCTCCTACGCTTGCGCCTTGCGGAACAGCTCTTCACGCACGTTCTCGTCTCTCTCCTCGGCGAGCGCCTCCAGTATCTCACGCTCACGCCGGTTGATCTTGCCCGGTACCATTAAGGTTACCCGCACGATGAGATCACCCTTGCCGCCGTCTTTAGGCCGGGTCGCGCCAGCTTCGCGTACCCTGAACTGCCTACCCTCTCGCGTACCGGCAGGCAAGCGAAGCTTGACCATCTTTCCACCAGGGCGCGGGACATCGATCTCAGCCCCGAGAGCCGCCTCCACAAAGCTTATGGGGACCTCGATGACAAAATCATCGCCGCGCCGCTTGAATACCGAATGTTCCTCCACCCGCGTGACCACGAACAGGTCCCCCGCGGCTCCGCCATGCTCCCCGTCACTTCCGCGACCCGGAACCCGCACCTTCATCCCGTCTTTCGCCCCGGCCGGTATCCTGACCTTTACCTGGCGGATGCCGCGCAACCTGCCGTTTCCCGCGCACCGGACGCACGGTCTCTCTATAAAAGTACCTTTGCCACCGCATTTGGGACAGGGCTCCGAAAGCGCAAAGAACCCCTGATCCCGACTCCGAGTCCCTCTTCCTCTACACTCGGGACACGTCCGCGGCGCCGTCCCCGCGGCGGCTCCCGTTCCCCGGCACTCGCCACACGACTCCTCGACCGGCGCCTTGACCCGCATCGTAACCCCGTTCAAAGCATCGCTAAACTTCAAGTTCACGTTTACTATAGCATCTTCTCCACGAGGCGCCGTTGCGGCTGCTCTCGGGGAACGGCCGAAGACATCTCCGAAGCTGCCGAATAGATCGGAAAAATCTGAGAAGTCTCCCCCTCCGGTTCTACCGGAAGCCTGGGCGTTACCGCCGAAAAAGGTGCGAGGCCCTTCGTCGTACTCCCGCCTGCGCTCCTGGTTAGAGAGGATTTCGTAGGCATGCTGTATCTCTTTGAAGCGCCCTTCTGCCTCGGTGTCGCCGGGGTTGGCGTCCGGATGGTACTTACGAGCCAGCTTACGGTAGGAACGCCGGATCTCCTCACGCGAGGCCCCTTTGGATACTTCGAGAATCTTGTAGAGGTCTTTTGTTTCCATCCCTAAACCTGTTGTGCAACTACAACTTTGGCAGCCCGTATTAGCTTGCCGTTGAGCATGTATCCGTGCTGGAAAGTCTGAATAATGGCGCCTTCCTCGTGTTCTTCGGAGGGCTGTCCCATAACAGCTTCGTGTACGTTCGGATCGAAGTGTTCCCCTTCGGAAGAGATAAGTGTAAGCCCTTCGTTCTCGAGCAAGCCGGCTAGTTGGTCACGGGTCGCCTGAACCCCACCACGGATATCTCCACCGGACTCGAGGGCGCGCTCCAGGTTGTCGAGAACAGGGAGTAACTCGGCCACCAACTTCTCGGAGGCCAACTCCAGCAGGCGGGCTCTGTCCCGCTCCTGACGCTTTCGGAAGTTTTCGAACTCGGCTCTGGCGCGTCGCAGAGCATCCAGGTATTCGTCCCGCTCTCCCTGGGCAATCTCCAATTCCTCGGCGAGGGCAAGGACTTCCTGCTGCCCGGCCGTTTGCGAGTCTTCTTCAGTCGGTGTCTCAGGCCCAGAATCCCGTAGCTGTTCCGTATCTTCACCTGGGCTACTTTCGGTGGCGGGGTCCGCGAGAGCACCGGGGTCCGTCGGAGAACCCTGGGCCTCTTCCACGGGCTCCAACACCTCCTCTTCCTGCTTTTGCTCCTCACCCTCGTCACGCGTCCGGGGATCCGGCTCGTGGTTATGTTCTTCGCTGCTCAAAACCTGATTTCCTCCTGTAAGTGAGGTGGGTAGATGGACGGGCCGGGCGAACCCCAGCGCCGCCCACCGACCACTCGGAGAACGTGCTACTTCTTGTTCTCCTCGTCCTCGTCGTCGATGACCTCGGCGTCCTCGACCAGGTCGTCTGGGTCTCCGGCGCCCTCGGCGCTTGCCTCTTGCTGCTGCTGGGCCTGCTGGTAGAGGTCTTGGGAAAGCTTGTGGGAGGCGGTTACGAGCGCCTCCTGCTTGGTCTTGATCTCCTCCAGATCGTCGCTGGCGAGAGCTTCTTTGGTCTCCTTGATGGCCTGCTCCACCTCGTTCTTGGTGGCGACGTCGACCTTGCCGTCAACATCTTTCAGGGAGCGCTCTATCGAGTAGACCAGGTTGTCGGCGTTGTTCCGGACGTCAGCCTCCTCGCGACGCCGCTGATCCTCTTCGGCGTGAGACTCCGCGTCTCGGACCATCTGCCCGATCTCATCGTCGGAGAGACCGCTGGAAGCGGTTATCGTGATCCGCTGCTCCTTGCCGGTCCCGAGGTCCTTCGCCCCAACGTTCACGATGCCGTTGGCGTCGATGTCGAAGCTGACCTCTACCTGGGGTACGCCCCGCGGCGCCGGCGGGATGCCGACGAGCTGGAAGTTGCCGATCAGCTTGTTGTACGCCGCTATCTCCCGCTCGCCCTGATACACCTTGATCTCGACCGAATTCTGGTTGTCGTCGGCGGTCGTGAAAGTTTCAGCCTTACGTGTAGGTATAGTCGTGTTCCGCTCGATCAGCTTGGTCATCACGCCGCCCTTGGTCTCGATTCCGAGTGAGAGGGGCGTAACGTCGAGCAGGAGCACGTCCTTGACCTCGCCCGCGAGCACGCCGGCCTGTATGGCGGCCCCGACCGCGACGACCTCGTCCGGGTTGATGCCCCGGTGGGGCTCCTTGCCCGCGAGTTCCTTGACCTTATCCTGAACCGCCGGGATACGGGTAGAGCCACCGACGAGTATCACCTGATCCACCTGGCCGCTCTGAAGCCCGGCGTCCTCCATCGCCTGGCGTACCGGACCAGCCGTAGCCTCGACGAGATCAGCCGTCAGGTCGTTGAACTTCGCCCGGCTCAAGGTTAGATCCATGTGCTTCGGGCCGTTCTGGTCAGCAGTAATAAACGGCAAGTTTATCGAGGTGCTGGTCGTCGAGGAGAGCTCCTTCTTGGCTTTCTCGGCTGCCTCGACGAGCCGCTGGGTAGCCATCCTGTCCTTGGAGAGGTCTATACCCTCGGCTCTCTTGAACTCCTCGGCCATCCACTCGACGATCTTCGCGTCGAAGTCATCGCCGCCAAGGTGGTTGTTGCCGCTGGTCGCCTTGACCTCGAAGACACCCTCACCGAGCTCGAGCACGGAGACGTCGAACGTACCACCACCGAGGTCGAACACGAGGATCGTCTGCTCGTTCTCTTTGTCGAGGCCGTAGGCTAGCGCCGCCGCCGTCGGCTCGTTGATGATCCGCTTGACGTTCAGGCCCGCTATCCTGCCGGCGTCCTTGGTTGCCTGGCGCTGGGCGTCCTCGAAGTACGCCGGGACGGTGACGACCGCCTCGGTGACCTCGTCGCCCAGGTACTCCTCGGCGTCCCTCTTGAGCTTCTGGAGGATCATGGCGGAGATCTCCGGCGGAGAGTACTGTTTGTCGGCGACATCCACCCGTAGGTCTCCCCCGGAGCCCTGGCTCACCTGGAAACCAACCCGTTCAGCGTCGTCCTTGACCTGCTTGTAACTCTGGCCCATGAAGCGCTTGATCGAGTAGATCGTCCGCTCCGGGTTGGTTACCGCCTGACGGCGCGCCAACTGCCCGACGAGCCTTTCCCCGCTTTTCCGGTCGAAAGCAACCACCGAAGGCGTCGTCCGCTCACCCTCCGAATTGGGGATCACTACAGGGTCCCCACCCTCCAGAACGGCCACGCAACTGTTCGTGGTACCAAGGTCTATGCCAATGCTCTTACCCATACATGTGCCTCCTGCGACATAAGTTATCAATCTAAACAAACGCTAGTATAAAATCTTAGTGTCTTACCTTCAAGTCTGAGAAGCAATACTTCGCGGTATACTAAGTCTCTCAGGATAGTAATAGACGTTCCGGTTCGTGGAGCGTGTGATGTAAGATATATCTCGTGTGGGCGTCCGAGACGGGAGGGTTTTCGGGAGTTTGGAAGAGACGGTCTTACTGGTCGATGACGATCCGGCTCTGCTGGAGGTCATGTCCATAGTTCTCGCATCCGAAGGGTACAGGGTATCAACGGCGGAAGATGGGGTCGAGGCGCTCCGGGTAGTCGGTCGGGAAAGTTTGGATCTCGTGGTGTTGGATGTCATGTTGCCGCGGATGAGCGGGTTCGAGGTGTTGAAGAAGATCCGGGAACAGAGCGACGTGCCGGTCGTCATGCTGACAGCCAAGGGACAGTCGGTAGACAAGGTGGTCGGCCTGGAACTCGGCGCGGATGACTACATTACCAAGCCCTTCGATACGAAAGAATTGCTGGCGAGGATCAAAGCGATACTGCGCCGTTTCGGGCGGCAAGATGGGAAGAGTAGGGACGGCATGTTGAGGCTGGGTTCGCTGGAGTTGGACCCGGACGGCTACACCGTCAGCCGGGACGGCGAGCCGCTGGAGCTTACCCCGACGGAGTTCAAGATACTCGCGCTTTTACTCCGTCGTCCCGGCCAGGCGTTTACGCGCTCCCAGATCTCCGAAGCCGTCTCTACCGGCTCTCATTATCTGGCGAGCCGGTACATAGACGTGCACATATCGAGGCTGAGGGGCAAAATCGAGCATAATCCCTCAAAGCCGGAGATCGTCCAGACTGTACCGAGCGTCGGCTACCGGGCCGCAAAAGCCTCTTAGTATCTCTGGAAGCTCGCAGCCGGAGGCGCCATCTACACTGACAAGAAAAGAAAGAACTTACTCCCGAACCTGACCTTCAGAGCCAGGGTGTTCGTGGCGCTCGTCGGCATCTCGGCGGCGACGAGTCTCTTGATCGGGCTGGTCCTCTATTTCTTCGCCGAGTCGCGTTTGGTAGCGGGAGAGAGCAACCTGCTCATCGACCGATCCCAGACCGCCAACACCGGCGCGGGTGACTTCCTGGAAGGCCTACGCAATCCGGCGGACCAATCGCTCCCGAAGCCGAACACCTACGCAAAAGAACTCGTCCGCTCGGTGGCCGATCCGACGGGGCTTGGGGTGCTCTATATAGGGCCGGACGGGAAGCCGCTGGCGGCGAGAGATGTTTACGGAAACTCCGTCAATCCGGGGAAATTCTACGGACAACTCGGCCTCAACAAGAAGATAATCCGGCGGACAATGGAGTCTTCGCAGGGTTGGATCATCCCGAGTAGTGGGTGGCCAAGGTACGTTACTGCATGGCCGCTTACCGGCGCCGGTGGCGATATACACGGCGTCATGGTCTATTCAGCCCCGCAGGATGAGCTGAGGCGCACCCTCTCCTACCTGCGATACGGAATCATCGGGGCGATAGCGACCAGCGTGCTCCTGGCGGGCCTGGCAAGCCTGTTGCTGACCCGCCAGATCACACGCCCGCTCGCGGAGACAAGGGACGCCGCCATAAGAATAGCCTCCGGGGACTACGGCCCCATGCCCATCGAGCACCAGGACGAACTAGGCGAACT
>JBBPZT010000057.1:0-3831 GCA_038198625.1 Rubrobacterales bacterium | reverse complement strand
GAGGAAGACTGCCCTCCCCCGCCACAACCAGCCACACCCAGCAAGGTGGCGCCCGCAAACGCACCCCCGCTAACCTTCAGGAAATCACGACGCGTGAGGCTTTTAGCCATCACATTCTCCTTTCCATACGGATCAGCCCAAATCCCCTTCGAGGCCGACCAGTTTGTTCCCCTACGCTGTTCCGGCAGTATAGTAAAGCAAATTGATTTACTATTCAACAAGGCTCCGCTAAGGACTTGGCGGTAAAACATGAGATGGTTAGAAAAACGGAAGTGGGGTTGATGCAGAGCGGCACTAATTCACTACGGGTACGGGATTACAACCAGCAGTTGGTCCTGGAGATAATCAGGGTCGAGAGTGAGGGCAGCCGGGTAGAGATCGCGGAGAAGACGGGGCTCACGGCGCAGACGATCTCGAACATCGTGCGGCGGTTGTTGGACGAGGGTCTGATCGTAGAGGCCGGTAAGGGCCCCTCGGATGGGAGTGGGAAGCCCAGGATGCGGCTCAGAATCAGCCCGGAGGCCGGGTATGCGATGGGCGTCCACATAGATAGGGATGAGATCCTATCGGTGTTGATAGACCTGGGGGGGCGGGTGGTCGGGTGCAGCCGGAGCGCTATGCCGGAAGGGCAGGACCCATCTCTGACGATGGACCTGATCTCCGACACCGCCGAACAACTGGTGGAAGAAGCCTCGATACCGTGGTCGAAAGTCCTGGGAATTGGTGTAGCCTCTCCGGGGGCACTCGACATCGCAAGCGGCGTCGTCTACTCGCCGCCCGGACTCTCGGGATGGCAAGGAGTCGGGCTCAAGAAGGGACTGGAGGAGCGTACCGGCAGCCGGGTAATAGTGGAGAACGACGCGATCGCCGCCGCCGTCGGGGAGCACAGGACTGGAAAGGCCCAGGGCACACGCGACTTCGCGTTCGTCTATGGTGGATGGGGAATCGGGGCGGGGCTCTTTGTCGACGGTCGTGTTTGCAGGGGAAATACAGGTGCAGCCGGAGAGATCGCACACCTGCCTCTGGACCCTGCCGGCCCCGAATGCTCTTGCGGAAACCGTGGCTGCCTCACACGCTACTGCGCTCCGAAAGACATCGTCGCGTCGGTAGAGCGAAGGATGAGTAGCGGAGAGACCAGTACTCTGCGCGAGATTTCCGAAGGCGCGCCGGTACGGTTGGGCTTCGAGGCGGTACGCAGTGCCGCTCTCGCGGGGGACATCTTGGCGTTGGATCAACTAAAGCTTTCCGGGCACATGCTTGGCCTGGCTCTCGTAAGCATCGCGAACCTGTTCGATCCGGAGATGGTCGTGTTGGGCGGACGCGCCTTTCTCGGAGTGGAGCATATCTACGAGCGGGAGGTCGAGATCATACTAGACAACACGATACTGTATCCAGGCCAGAGAGAGTTCAAGGTAGAGTTCTCGAAAACAGGCGAGCAAGCGGTAGCCGTGGGAGCGGCCTCCTTGATGATGTATGCAGCGTACGCTCCACAACTAGCAGGTACGATGACCTTCTAGACTGTATTTGAGATTTGGATCTTGTCACCTTCATGTCGGTTCTTCCAGGATCGCCACCCCAAAAGGCTTGAGGTCTAGACTGGCATCTTGCATCTCACCGGTAAGAAGGTCTCTGCCGGATCGGCCTAGCTTCACTCTTACAGGCTCCTCGTTGTGGTTCAGGAGGAATAGGAACGACTCCCCATTCTTACGCCGCACGACCTCGACGCCGGGCGGCGCTTCGAGCGGGATCCGCACCCCGGCTTCGCGGCGCATTTCTTCCAGGAGATTTTTCGTATACTTTCCTTCGGACCGGGTGCCGATGTAGCATGCTACTCCCTCACCAAAAGAGTGGCGAGTAGCAGCCGGAGTCCCGGCGTAGAACCCGTCCGCGTAAGTAGCCAGGGGCTCGGCTCCTTCGAGGTGGATCATGTCCGCCCACAAGTCGCAGGGGTAGGAAGCGCCGTCTTTCGTCAACAGCCGGTTCTCCTCCCCGACCGCGAGCGGAACGAAGTCCTCGATCCGGAGGCCGAGCATCTCCCGGAAAGGCGCCGGATACCCGCCGAGGCGGATGTGCTCGTTCTCGTCCACGATGCCGGAGAAGAAAGACATCACGAGCGTTCCACCTCTCCTAACGTACTCTACAATGTTCTCCGAAGCCTCGTCCCGCACGAGGTAGAGGTTCGGGGCGATGACGAGCTTGTAGCCGGAGAGATCGGCGCCGGGATGAACGAAATCTACCGGTACGTTCGCTTCGAAGAGCGGCTCGTAGAAAGAGTAGAGGCCGTCGAGCATCCTGACGGCGGTTGAAGGCTTGGAGTCGACCTCCAGCGCCCACCAGCTCTCCCAGTCGAGCAGAATCGCCGTTTCGGCGTCGCCCGTGGCGCCGAGAATGGCGTCGAGCTTGCCGAGGTCCGCACCGAGCCGCTTGACCTCTTGCCAGCTGCGTGAATCCTCGGGGTTCACGTGCGGGACCATCGCGCTATGGAACTTCTCGGCCCCGGCGCGCGAAGCGCGCCACTGAAAGAACATGATGCCGTCGGCCCCACGGGCGACCGCCTGGTGGCTCCAGAGACGCATCTGGCCTGGCTTCTTCGGTGCGTTTCGCTCTCGCCAGTTTACCCGCACCGTCGTCTGTTCCATCAGAACCCACGGCTTGCCGCCGGGACCTCCCTCAGGATTTTCCTTCAAGGAGCGCATCAAGTCGTAAGTCATCGCGGCCCAGATATGCGCCCGAGAGTTGGAAGGGTCCGGGTAGCAATCGTGAGAGACTATGTCCTCCCGCTCGGCCCACTTCCAGTAGTCGACCGGCTTGAAGAAGCCCATAAAGTTCGTTGTGATAGGCGTCTCCGGCGTCGCCTCTCGCAGAACCTCCTTCTCTATTTCAAAGCACCCCAGGAGCGCGTCGGAGGAGAAGCGACGGAAGTCCAATTGCTGGGTGGGGTTAGCGAACGTCGGGGCTGTTCGGGGAGGCAGTATCTCCTCCCAGTCCGAATATTGCTGGCTCCAGAACGCCGTCCCCCACGCTTCGTTCAGGGCGCCGAGGGCTCCGTAGCGCTCTTTCAACCACTCCCGGAAGTGCGCCACTGAAACGTCGCAGTAGCACTCGGCGACGTGGCAGCCATATTCGTTGTTTATATGCCACATGGCGAGCGCCGGGTGGTCCTTGTAGCGACCGGCAATGCACTCGACCAGCTTCGCGGCCCGCTCCCGGTAAGCAGGGCTGCTCGGGCAGTAGTGCTGGCGTCCGCCGGGGTGGAGGGTCGTACCGTCTTCGGTGACGGGCAGGCTCTCGGGATGGAGCTTCGCCAGCCAGGGTGGCGGTGAGGCCGTCGCGGTCGCGAGGTCCACCATCACGCCGTTCTCGTGGAGCAGGTCGATTATCCGGTCCAGCCACCCGAAATCGTACTCGTCGGGACGGGGCTCCAGCTTCGCCCAGGAGAAAATGCCCAAGGAGACCAGGTTGACCCCGGCCTCGCGCATCAGACGGACATCCTCTTTCCAGACATCTTCGGGCCACTGCTCGGGGTTGTAGTCGCCACCGTAGAGGACGTGCGGGACTTTATCCAGGAGTCTCATCAAGCCAAGTTATCCTTTCACCCCTCCGCCGGGGATGCCATTGTCGGGATGGTAGCGAGTATCACCTGCCCACAATCTATGCGCCGCGGGCAGATCAGCCCTGACAGATCTACCTACAGCATGTACATCTCTTTCGTCTAGAGCGCTTTGTAAATTCAGTGAGCCTTGTGCGAAGATGTAGTGCATGGGCGCTTACTCGAAGGATCTCAGGATTAAAACACTGGCGGCACTCAAGCGAGGTATCCCGAGAAGGGAG